>CBFICN010000064.1:0-18818 GCA_965661045.1 uncultured Myxococcota bacterium | reverse complement strand
GTGTTGGGGGTGATTAATTATCGGTGTGGGAGAGCCCAATCCTTGCCAAAAACCGTGAGAGGCTTCCCGTTCTGCCATGATGCGTTCTACGCCTCCTTGACTGGCTGTGTATTGTCCAAACCCCACGCAGACTTCAAGGGGACCGACCGGAACCGAAAGTTTACACGGCGTATTGGGCTGTGTACAGGCAACATCGACATTTAAGCCAACCAATCGATCATTGTCGAATGCCCCCATCCATCGGTGGAGTCCCCAATAATCTATGCCCTGTCGATCCAACAGGTCTCGAATGTAGAGGTTGGTGACGGGGGCTTGTTCTAAGAACGGCACAATAAGTTTGGCATCGGCATTGGTTAGGGTGCGGTAGGTTTTGGACATGGTGTACTGGGGTCAAGGGTGGAGGAACTGTACGACTGGACCCACACGAATCGTTTCGCTCGATTTGGGTGGGTATACATCACCGTCAATGGTGGTCACTTGAGGAGTGTCGTATTCAAAATGTATCTCTTTGCCAACCCGATCCAAGATGTAGTTTTTTCGAGTGGGTTTGGCCAACCACAGTTGGGGCAGCACTTTGACGATGTTCAATGGAGAGCAGGTCATGGCGATCAGTTGCAAAGAAGAAGGGTCGACAAAAGTGTTGTAAAAGGGGCGAAAGTAAAAGCCCAAATCGGCAACGGTGCTCAACCCCAGCATGGTGTATGCGTTCGCTGGTAGAGACTCTCCATCGATGGTGATCCGCATGGGGACCGGTCGGAGAATCCGTTGGCTGTAGGCAGTGTTGAAGATGGCAGACCACGTCGTTTTACAGAACATCCAAAAACCCTTTGCCGGGGAAGGGGGGCTACCAGTGTAATAGTCCTCTAAAAATGGAGCCAGAGCGGCGTTTCCATAAATGAACCCAGATTGAGTTTCGTCGATGACCAAGGGGTGTCGTGTGCACACTTGCATCGGCCCAGCCGTGACCAAATCTCTCAACAAGGATTGGGCGCTGCTCCAAAATGAAACCCCGACATTGCGAGCAATGTTGTTCATTGTCCCACCCTTGAGAATGGCGATTTTGGGGTAGGGAGTGTGCTCTCCGTAGACCTTCCAAAGAGCGGTGAACGTTTGGTGTACGGTGCCGTCTCCTCCGTGAATGCAAAGAATATCCGCTTGGTCCTTGTACACTGCTTGAACAGAGTCCAGCAGTGCATCGAGTCCACGGGGTTTGTGCACCGTCAATTCAATGTTGGGTGACGCTCTGGTTTGGACGTCGGTGATCATGTTGTCGAACATTGCGGGTCGTTTGCGGTTTTGTCCGCTGAGGGGGTTGGTGAGAACGTGTATTTTTTGCATGGGCTTCCTATCTTTTACAGCACATCAATTTCGGTGTATTCCAACTTGAACGAGATACAGTGCACTCACTGATTGTATAATTGTCTGTGAATTTGTGTACCGACTGTCCCAGCAGTCAAGGAAGGATCATGATCGTTGCCGTCTCCTGTGATCGAAGAAGCCTCGGACCCAAACCCAATTCGCATCGTGTCCGTCCAGCACGTTCTGAGGTTTTCGTCAAAGAGTGCATCGTTGAACAACTTCGGGCAGCAGGACTGGAACCCATTTTGTTGCCACCAGATGCTTCTGCAACATTGGTCGATTGGGTGATTCAACATTGCGCGGGCGTGGTGATTACCGGTGGTGCATTTGACATTGATCCAAAGTGGTATGGGCAAGCACAAGAAGGTCGTTTGGATGCGATCGACGAAGGGCGAACCCAATTGGAGATGAACCTTGCACGGGCAGCCATTCAACACGATGTGCCACTCTTGGGGCTCTGTGGGGGTATGCAGGTACTGGCGGTGGTGGCTGGTGGGACCCTGATTCAAGATATCGCAACGGCAAATCCGACCGCCTTAGAGCACGAACAGCCAACCGATCCTGCCACAACTTGGCACAGTGTGCGCTTGAGCAGTCCACGTTGGCAGCGGTGGTTTGGCGCAGAAGAGATAGAGGTCAACTCCACACACCATCAGGCCGTCAAAGAGTTGGGGCGGTGTGCATCGGTGGGAACCGCGCCCGATGGCATCATTGAAGCAATAGAAATATCAGACTTGGCATTTTGCGTTGGTGTTCAATGGCATCCAGAGTTAGTAGACGATAAGATATTCAAGGCATTTGGTCAGGCCATTCGGGAAAGTAGATGAGTGATATTTGGAGCAACGCAGTACACGCCCACCAAGAAGGGAATTTTCGTCTGGCGAAGCAATTGTACGATCAAGTGATTGAAGATGCCAAGCAGGCAGGAGACACTGAAGCTTTTGTGATCGTGCTGTATCACCTTGCGCGTTTGGCGCTCGATGACCCTCAAGAAGGGGCGGATGTCGCGCTGCATCGATTCAAAAAACTCCTCAAGTCTCAAGAAAAACTTGGTGACAATCAGGGAATGTCCAAAACCCTACGAGAAATTGCCGTCATTTATGAGCAACAAGACCAACTCGTCGACGCGATTCGTTACGGAGAACGCGCGCTCGCCAGTGCCAAAGAGGTCTACGATCAACAGCAAATGGGTGCAAGTTACCACTTGCTTGGTCTGCTGTATCAGTACGCGGAGTTGAAACCCCAAGCCGTCACAGCAATGAAAGAGGCTCAAAACCAGTGGGAACAGGTTGGCAACGTCATCGCTTGGCAAAACACCACGGCAGAGTTTGCAGAAATCTTGGAAAAGCAAGAGAATCTGCCTTTGTGCATCCGAGAACTTCGACGACTGGTCAAGACCCTTGACGACGACGAAGACATGGAAGACATCGCCGCCATGCATTTTCAATTGGTCACTCTCTTTGCGCGACAAGGAGAGTTTGCCAACGCCTTGATTCATATGTTGGCCTGTTTGTTTCGCAATCAAGAGTTGGAATCTGAACTGGTACAGCGCGATGCGATGGTTTTGCTCGACATTCGAGACAAACTTGGACACCCAGAGTTTGATGTGCTCTTGGAGAAGAAGATTGGCCCCGATGGCAAGGAGCATTTGGTTGCTTGGCTTGAAGAACTGTTTCCACCAGAGAACTCAGATCCAGCCTTGCAGCACATCCCAGAACCCCAGTCGCTTCCACAGTCCGCAGCAGTAGAGGTAGCGCCTGCCGCTCCTTCAGTACAGCCGACACCGTCTGGCAATGTTTTTGATTTACCGCCACCAGCGAAACAACACACGAAGTCCAAACGCCCTACACAGACACCGTCGTCAGCAAAACCAGCCCCGATATCAAAGACAAAGACAAAGCCAAAGAAAAATCCAAAGACAAAGAACAGTCTCAGTTCTTCGACAGTAGGGAAAGCGACACCCAAGCAGGCAGCGGACCCTTCTAAGGGAAAAACCACAGATCCTCAACCGGTCGCGGCCGTCAAACCAGCATCCAAGTCTTCGGATCCGATCAACGTTGAAGCCGCCTTTTTTGACGACAATGAAAAAACAGAGGAACAGGAGAAGACGCCCTTGCATCGAGCCGAGTCTCAAAGCGCTGTCAGTCCAAAGCGTCCGTCGTCCCCACCCTCAGTCAACGCGTCAGAGGCGATGGTCAGTTGGGACGAAGAGTCGAAAGAACTGTCCCAAACGGGATTCACAGACACATCCTTGCCCAATGAATGGACTCAGTATACCGATTCCGTAGACTCTACAGATGGAACGCGACAGGTGTCTCTACAGATGTTGGTCCAGCATTTCTTTGCCGCGTTGGTGGGAGTCATGTCTGTTTTGGCACTACTAAAGTGGTTGCTGTAGGCGGTCACTGAAAAGACTGCGCGTCCTCGGGAGACCATGTGCCAGCAGGACCGTGTTCTGGTACCAATACCGCAGTGTGCGTGGCCCTTGGGACTTTTCCAATCAGTTTGAGCCAGCGAAAATGCACAATGTCGTCTGCGATGATCAAGGGGGACAGGCTTCGATGTACATCGAGAACGGTGCTGCGATATCCAAAATATTGGACGGTCAGCGGTATTCTGCGTCCTGGAAACCACCAGAAGGTGTGATCGAAGGGTGTCTTGCCAAGGTTCTCTTCCTTCCAGTACACATCAGCACCATAGGGCGTACTTTCTATTGTCACTTGGTGTCTGCACGAGAGACTGAGAAGGCATAAAATGACTGAATAAATTCGCATGATTGTATTTATCCTATATGAATATATCAAGCACATCAATCGCAGAACGTCGCTTCAATCAGTACAGAGGAATGGATGAACTGGATAATTTGGGCAGCAACGGTACAGACTGCTTTTGCCGAAACGGGGGTGGAAGGTCGCACAACGGAATCCAAAGCAACTTTTCAAATTGGAAAACGTCCCGGTACATTTTTGAGCGTTGGCGCACTGGGTGGGCTGGGCTTCACAGCGCAAGATGGACAACGGGATGCGGTCTCCAGTGTCTATGCTGGATTGGAAGCCACGGCATCTAGAGTCAACGGCAGTCGGTCACTTGGATTGACATCCGATGTTGCCTTTGACACAACACAAGGAATGGTGCTGACAGTGGGACCCAAGGTGGGGATCTGGGCGGTTCATGTAGATGGTGGGATGGCCGTCAGAGTTCCGTTGGGTGAAGCATCGAATCAGGGGCGCTATGGCGTTTACACGAAGGGCAGTTTGAATTTGGGCCTGGGAAGTCTTTACTACCGAACGCTCTGGGCCAATGAAAATTTTCAAACGGTGCATCAAGTTGGATTGAGTCTACGAGTACCGCAGCTGTTGGGGTATCAACCACGAACGGGCAGTAAGTAATGGGGAGGACGCTGTGATAGAATTGACGGTGAATGGTAAGGTGCACCACTTAGACATTCCAAAGGATGTACCCCTGTTGTGGGCGCTGCGAGAAGAGTTGGGGTTGACTGGGACCAAGTTTGGGTGTGGAAAGTCTTTGTGTGGGGCTTGTACGGTACATGTCGACGGACAGGCAAGACGGTCTTGTGTCACGCCTGTAGGGGCGGTTGAATCCCGTGCGGTGACCACCATCGAGGGCTTGATGAGTGAGGCAGGACAAGCCCACACCATTCAACAAATATGGGCTGAAGAGAATGTCGCCCAGTGTGGATATTGTCAGTCCGGACAAATCATGAGTGCGTTGGCTCTGATTGTGCACAAGAAAGGTCAAGTAGACGACAAAGACATCGATGCGGTCATGTCTGCAAACTTGTGTCGATGTGGTACGTATCCAAGAATTCGACGTTCCATCGTTCGTACCGCAGAGCTTATGAAGACGATCTTGGACAGTGCTGAACCCGATGCGACGTCAATGGAGAAAGGAGAGTGAGATGAAGCGCAGGTCTTTTCTACAGATTTTGGGTGCATCCGGTACGTCATTGTTGCTCGGTGCCAACTCGACAGGGTGCTTTGGTGGCAACAAGCAGTCTGTGGAAGAATTGTTTGTACAAAAGGGGACATTTGAGCCGAATTTGTTTTTGAGCATTGCTCCAACGGGCAAGGTGTTGCTGGCGTTGAACAAGTCGGAAATGGGGCAAGGTGTCATGACGGCATCGGTGACGTTGGTGGCTGAAGAGTTGGAGATTGATCTTGACTCTATCGAGGCGGTCCATGCACACAAATCTGATTTTGGGATGCAGATGACCGGTGGGTCAACCTCCACTGCGACCATATTTCTGCCAATTCGTCGAGCCGCGGCCAGTGCACGAGAAATGTTGAAATCAGCCGCAGCTGTGAAGTGGGGTGTGTCAGTTGAGTCTTGTGTGGCAAAGAATGGTGCTGTGCATCGGAGCGACAGTACAGAGTCCATTTCCTATGGCGAATTGGTTCCACTGGCGGTTCTGCAGCCAGTCCCCAAGGACGCACCCCTCAAAGAGCCTGCACAGTTTACCAAAATTGGCAAAGCGTCGATGCGGGCAGACTCGGTTGACAAATCTACAGGTAGAGCCATCTTTGGGACCGATGTTGCGTTGTCAACCAAGGTGTGTGCCTATGTGATTCGACCACCGGTGATGGGGGCACCCCCACTCCAAGTTTCCAAGGGTTTGGCACTCACAGAACCAGGGGTCTTGGATGTGGTCAGTTATGAACGTGGGGTGGCTGTACTGGCAGAAAAGTTTTGGCAGGCTCGTAGAGCGGCTCAAAAGGTGTCGGTAGAGTGGGGCAAGGGTGTCGTAGAAGGACTCAATACCACAGAGATGGCCCAAGCGGCGCGTCAGCGTTCTCAGCAGGCTGGAGACTTCACCCTAAAAAATGTTGGCAACGTCCAAAAACTATTGAAAGACAAGGGAGCACTCAATCGAATTGAACTGCAATATGAGTACCCTTACCTGAGTCATGCGCCGATGGAGCCACAGAACTGTACAGCGTTGGTGGCAGGAGAACGGGTTCGTTTGTGGGTACCCACACAGGCACCCACCATGTGTGCGGCATTTGTACAAAATCTGTTGGGCATTCCAGCTGAAAACGTAGAAGTCAATATGACGATGCTGGGGGGGGGCTTTGGGCGACGTTCCTGTGTAGACTTCGTTCAAGATGCCGTGCAAATCGCCCTACAGTATCCGGGTGTTCCAATACAGGTAACTTGGTCTCGCGAAGAGGACATGTCGCTGGGGTATTATCGACCACAGGGTGCGTGCAACATGATTGGCCACCTAGACGACGATGGAAATATTGTCTCCGTGTACAGCAATCTTGTATCGCAGATTTTGTTTCCCGACATAGGAGAGCAACTCGATGGGCTCTTTCCCAAGTTTTTGCCAGAGAAAGTCCGTAAGAAAATTGCCTATGCCGCCACGGGCTATCTGAGCAACACTGGTTTGATGGGGTTTGTAGAGGGTGGAGATATCGCCACTTGTAAGTATGACTTACCAAACTTTCGCTATGATTTTACCCCAATTCACGTCAATGTTCCGGTGACGGCATGGCGTTCGGTTGCCCATTCCTATTCAACCTTCATCATGGAAACCTTCATGGATCAGTTGGCGGTGACCGGTGGACAGGAGCCTTTTGAAGCCCGTAAAAAACTGTTGCAGGCGCACCCACGGTATCTGGCTGTATTGGATGCGGTGGTCAAACACAGCCGTTGGGGAGAGCCAATTGAAGACGGTTGGGGACGTGGAATCGCCGTCAGTGAGTTTGCCAAGTCGGTTGTTGCACAGGTTGTCGAAGCCGGTGTGGTAAACGATCGAATTGTGGTTCGTCATGTTACCTGTGTGGTGGATTGCGGGTTGGTGGTCAATCCCGATGTGGTTCGAGCCCAAATGGAGGGTGCCATCATTTATGGACTGTCGATGATGAATCAAAAAGTTGAATTTGTTGACGGTGTCGTACAGCAAGGAAACTTTGATACTTTTCCAGCGATGCGCATGCATGAGTCGCCAACCATCGACGCGGTTATTTTGCCGTCAGACAATCCACCAACGGGCATTGGAGAGATTGCTTTACCACCTGTCAACGCGGCTGTTTCCAACGCCATCTACGCTGCTACGGGTGTTCGGTTGACCAAGATGCCACTTCAAGATGCATGGCGTGAACATGTACAGGCGGTTGCTTCATCAGAGGTTCTCTCAGAGGCGAAAGGATGATTTGGAATCAAGTATCACAGGTCGATGTACCAAAGAAGGGTGTGTGCGTTGTCGGTGCTTTGTGTCTGGTGTTGGCGACAGTGGGCAGTGTTCAGGCAGAGGTTCCACCCCCTGTCAACTCTACCTCCACCCAGAAGGCACAGGACACAGAAGAACAGCGCACAGACAGTGCGGACCATCACGAGCAGAATGCGAGGGGTGTCGATGCCTTCAAGACGGTGTATTCAGTTCTGCAGCACCCTCGATGTTTGAATTGTCACCCCAGTGGGGATGCACCGTTGCAGTATGAAGAATCTCGTCCACACAGCATGAATGTGACGCGAAGCAGTACCGAGGCGGGGTTGCAGTGTGCGACCTGTCACCAAGAAAAGAATTCCGAGGCATATGGCGTCCAAGGCGGTCCTCCCGGTGCCCCCAACTGGCATTTGCCAGATGCAGATATGCCGTTGATATTTGAAGGTCGAACGGCATCTGAATTGTGTCAGCAACTCAAGGATCCTGCGCAAAATGGACACAAAACGCTGGAACAACTCTATGCACACATCGCCTATGACCCACTGGTGTTGTGGGGTTGGGAGCCCGGTGGAACCCGTAGTGTACCACCTGTTGCACACGATGAATTTGTTGAGCAATTTCGGCTTTGGGTCGACGTGCAAGCGCCATGTCCCACAGAGTCTTCAGTTTTGGAATCTAAACCGTGACCGATTTGGAACTGTTGAGACAGGCGGTAGAGTGGCAAGAACAGGGCTATACGGTGACGCTGGCGACTGTGGTTGACACCTGGGGCAGTGCGCCACGCAAAGCGGGTTCTTGGCTGGTGATTCGAGAAGACGGCGTATTCGAAGGTTCAGTCTCTGGAGGGTGCGTAGAAGGCTCTGTGATCAGAGAGGTGATCGAAGGGGACGCTGAACAGGCTCGTTTACTAACTTTTGGAGTATCAACGGAGACGGCGTGGTCTGTTGGTTTGTCGTGTGGTGGAGAGATTTCGATTTGGATTGAAAGGGCGATTCAAAGCGTACTGGAAGATTTGATTCGTGCCATCGAGCGGCGAGAAACAGCAGGACTCCAGATTGACTTGTCGGGTGTTCAGTCCATGTCCTGTGTGCAACCCTGTACAGCCTTGCCAAATTCAAAAACACTTCGACAACCAACCGGAGAGGTCCTTCGGGTCTGTGTGCCAGCAAGAAGACTCTTTGTTGTTGGAGCCGTACACATTGCACAGGCACTGATACCGATGGCGCAGCGCGTTGGGTATGCGGTGACACTCATCGATCCACGTTCGATCTTTCTTGACGATGCTCGATGGGGAAAAGTAGAACGACACTCGGACTTTCCAGAAGAAATCCTTTCCCAAGCCGATCTGGGACCGTACGACGCCGTTGTGGCGTTGAGTCACAACCCGACCTTTGACGATGAAGCACTGTGGTGGGCATTGCAATCCCACGTGTTCTATATCGGTGCACTGGGGAGTCGTCGAAACCATGCCAAACGTTGTACTCGCTTGCAAGAACGGGGCTGCAGCATATCAGAGACCGATCGGGTTTGTGGACCGATTGGGTTGAACATAGGCGCTCAAACGCCAGCAGAAATAGCGGTGGCAATTTTGGCAGAGATCATACAGCATCAGCGTGCAGTGTGAGATTTGAGAGGGTCAAAACGACGGATGCTGTGGGCACCGTGTTGGGTCATACACACCGTCTTTCGACGAAGAGGGAAGGTACTCAGCGATTGTCTAAAGGAACACTGCTTGAGGCTGTGCACATCGATATGCTGTTGGAAGCCGGGTTGGACTCGGTGATGGTAGGGGTGTTGGAGCCCGATGACGTCTTGGAAAACGCAGCGGTGGAACAAGTGGCTGAACTGTTTAGAGGGACTGGAGTGGGTGTAGAACCTCCTAGGCAAGGTCGATGCAATCTCTATGCTGTGCGCAGAGGGCTGTTGGACTATGATGAGTCTTTGATTCATCGACTCAACGCATTGGATTGGCGCATCGGCATTGCCATTGAACACACTGATTTGGTAGAGGAGGGAAGGGTGTTTGCCAGTATCAAAGCCATACCCTACGCCGTACCGCAACCGGTCCTTGACGCTTGGACGTTAGAGATTCAGTCTCGAAAAGGTGCAGACCTGTATCCACTTCAGCGAAAGCACGTGGCCCTGATTGTGTCGCAGTATCCTGAACAACCGTTGTCTCTTCAGCGCATTGTGGAGAACCAGCGCAGTCGCATAGAGGGTTTTGGCTCACAAATTGATCGCGTGTATCGATGCGAGCACACCGTGGAATCCATTGCTCAAGCCCTGCAGTCTGTGGCCAAAGAGCAGTGGGATGTGGTGTTGTTGTACGGTGCTGCGGCAGTGGTGGACATCGACGACACGTTGCCGTTGGCCATTCGCTGCGCTGGGGGGGAAGTTGACCGTGTTGGTATGCCTGTGGAGCCAGGAAACATGCTGATGCTCGGAAAGGTTGATCAGTGTACCGTGATTGGGATGCCCCGTTGCGCACAGCACATCCATTGGTCGGGCTTGGATCTCGTTTTGCTTCGTGTGTTGAGTGGTGCACCATTGTCCCACCTTCACATGTCTCGGATGGGTGTGGGGGGATATTTGAAAAACAACCCTTTGCCCACGGTGTCAAAGGTTCGAAAGCACAAGGTTGGTGCGGTGGTCTTGATGGCCGGTCTTTCCAGTCGAATGAAAGGCCACAATAAGTTGTCGATGTCCATACCAACGCCCGATGGCGAGACGGCAGTGGCTGTGCAAACGGTGCACCGAATTTTGTCAGCGGGCTATGCACCGGTGGTTGTTGTCACTGGCCATCAAGAGACTGAGATTCGAGCACTCTTGAATGGGTTGCCAGTGCGATTTGTGCACAATCCAGAGTTTACTGATGGCATGGGCACATCCATCTCCAAAGCTTTCTCAGTGTTGTCGGGGTGGGATGCAGGGCTTTTGGCATTGGGAGATATGCCATTTGTGTCAGATACGGTATTGACAGCGTTGCATCAGCGAAGTGAACAGTCTCCAGAACGCATTGTTGTACCGGTTCACAAAAGTCGCAGGGGGCACCCCATCATTTTTCCATCCTCCTTGTTTGTCGAACTTCAGCAGTGTTCTGGTGATGTTGGGGCGCGCATAATATTGCAACACCATCGAGACATCATCGAACGGGTAGAAGTCTCAGACACGTCCATATTTTGGGATGTGGATACCGCAGACTTATTGAGGCGATACGTTGACCGTCTTGGGAGTGCGCAATCGTGATTGAGCAATTTCGCCAAATGGTGCCAGCCTTACAGCAGACAGTCAATGGCAAACGCATCGTGTACTGTGATTGGGCGGCGACCACACAGGTACCCCAATGCGTTGTCGATGCGGTTGGTGATTCAATGAAGCTCCGCGCCGGCATTCGTCGAGGTGTACACAATCTCGGGTCAGCTTGTGGCGAACGCTTTGAACAAGGAAGGGCGACGATTGCGCAATTTGTTGGGGTCGAACCATCAGAAATTCAGTTTACCGGTGGTACTACCAGTGGGTTGAATTGTTTGGTTCAATCGCTTAGCCAGACGTTGTCTCGTGGTGATGTGGTTCTGTTGAGTACGATAGAGCACCACGCGCATTTGTTGCCTTGGCAGAAGATGGCGACACAGTATGGTTTTTCGATAAAGATGATGCCCGCTGATGAACAGGGCCGTCTTGACTTGATGGAAATTGAGCAGTTGTTGAGCGCATATCCGGTTCGGGTGATTGGGTTCCCACTGCTGTCCAATGTGCTGGGAACGGTGCAGTCCGTTTACGATATTGTAGAGTGTATTCGTCGAAGTCACAGAACAGTTCGAGTGATTGTAGATGCGGCGCAAGCGGTGGCGCACATGCCGTTGGACCTTCATAAACTCGGAGTTGATGCAGCGGTCTTTGGTGGCCACAAAGTGTATGGGCCAGATGGCATCGGCGTGTTGTGGATGAGTTCAGAGTTGCGCAGTTCCTTGCTGCCATCATTGGTGGGTGGTGGCGCGATAGAGAGTGTCACCTATGATGAGTTTCACCTAGCAGAGGGGATCAGAGGGTTTGAGCCGGGTAGTCCAAACGTGTCGGGTGTGATGGGGTTGTCCAGAGCCGTAGAATGGTTGCAAGAGATTGGGTGGGAACAGATTCATCGTCAAGAGAACAAACTCCGTGCACGATTGCTCCAAGGCTTGTCAACAGTACCGCGGTTGAACTTGTTGATGCAGAATCCAGATATACCCTTGTGTACATTTGAGATCGAGGGTATACACGCCCACGACGTCGGAACACTGTTGGATGCTGAAGGCATTGTGGTTCGAACAGGGCACCACTGTACCCAGCCATTTCACGATGCACGGGGCATTGAAAGCAGCACTCGAATATCGATGTCGTTTCTGAATACGGTCGATGAGGTTGATCGTGTTGTTGCTCACTTACATCGAGTCGTACAGGTATTTGCATGATGCTGTATTCCAAAGAAATTCTTCGACTTGCCAAGGTTCAGTTTCCCAACGGTCCTTCGTTCACAGTGACTCACTCTTGTAGGCAGCACAATCCAATCTGTGGGGACCGAGTGGAGTGGAAATTACAGGTTGAGCAAGAACGTGTTGTGGCAGTGTGGTGCAGCGCCAAGGGGTGTGTCTTGTGCAAGGCCAGCACCGCCGTATTGATGGAGAATTTACGAGGTCAACAGATTGTTGAAGTGGAGGGTCGACTACAAAAATTCATTGAGGACATCCACACCTTCATACAAGATCAGTCTGTGTCTGGTAGAGACGTCAATGTGTTTGCTGGCGTTGCGACTGCACCCGCGCGAAAAGAATGTGTACTGCTTCCGTGGACGGCGATGCAAAAGATGCTGGGTTCCTCTGAGACTTGATACAGGTCAATAGAACTATCCAATCGTCAAAGTGGATTGGATACAATAGAAGTACACACAGTGCATGTGTAAGTGGTTTATTGGAGAAGAGTATGTGGTGGTTGGCAATGGCGTGCCCCAAGATGGACGCAGAACCTTGGCGAATGGACGTCAAAGAGCAACAGGTATTGTTTGCTTCGGCTGAAGAGTATTGGCTGGGGGTTCGTTGGGGAGAGTTGGGTCGAGCGTCTTTATACATTGAAGACCCTTTGGAGCGCGCGCGGTTTCTGAACAGTTACGTTCCCGGACAGTACATAGACATCAAGGTGCTGCACGCGGCATTGGATCCAATTGCCGATGATTTTGAAATTACGCCAGAAACCAAAATTTGGCGCACCGGCACCGTTTATGTCCAAATAGAGCAGGTGGTCAATGGGCATACCGTTCAAAATACCGAAGAACAGCAACTGTGGCATCGAACCTCAACGGGGTGGTTCATCGTCGGAGAGGAACTTGACTGATACATATGTGTGTATATTATGGAATATAGAGGTCAGAAAATGACCTTTACAAGGTGATTCTATCTTGATTACACTACAATTATATCCGAATTGCCTATTTACTTCGTTGCACCAGTATGATGACCCCTCCCGATGACCCCACAACCCCTTCTTTAGATGATGTATTGCACAAAATACTGCTGGACCGCTTTGGTTTTGCATCGTTTCGTGGTCGTCAATTAGAAATCGTTCGCCACGTTGCACGAGGTTTGGACGGGTTGATCGTCATGCCTACGGGAGCGGGAAAGTCTTTGTGCTACCAATTGCCCGCTCTCGCTCGTGGTTTCACCATCGTTGTATCTCCACTCCTTGCATTGATGAAAGATCAAGTCGATTCTTTGGTGCAAAAGGGAATTCGAGCCACCTTTATCAATTCCTCCATCAGCACCTCCGAGCGTCGTACACGAATTCGTCAGGTGCAAAACGGTGAGTGGGAACTGCTCTATGTGGCACCGGAACGGTTTACTCCAGAATTCATCGAACAAATGCAGTCGGTTGATATACGCCTACTTGCCATCGACGAAGCCCATTGTTTGTCGCAGTGGGGCCATGACTTTCGACCCGATTACCTAAGGTTGGGCAAGGTTAGACGTGCCTTGGGGCATGTTCCAACGATCGCTCTTACAGCGACGGCAACACCCGAAGTTCAAGCCGACATCATGAATACGCTGGGCATCCCTGAAGCCAAACGATTCATCTTTGGATTTGATCGAGACAACCTGATTTTGAGTGTCATCAATACCCCCAAAGACCGTGACAAAATCCAAGCATTGGTCGATCATTGTGGGCAAGGACCGACCCTTGTCTATTGTGCGACTCGCAAGAATGTAGAAATGGTGACGGCCAAAATGCGTGAACTGGGTTTACAAGCGGGCATGTACCATGGGGGAATGCAAATGAACGAGCGCGTTGCCGTTCAAGAAGCCTTTATGAACAACCAGTGTGAGATTGTGGTTGCGACCAATGCTTTTGGGATGGGGGTGGACAAAGAAGATGTTCGATGCATCATTCATTGGGACTTCTCCAGTACCATCGAAGGGTATTACCAAGAAATTGGTCGTGCGGGTCGAGATGGCAAGGACTCCAACGTGGTGTTGCTCTATCGGGATGTCGATCGACAGGTGCACGAGTTTTTCATCAAGTCGGCTCATCCTGACAAAAGAGACATTGAGTCGGTGTGGCAGGCCTTGCGGGATCAAGAGAGCAACCCCGTTTGGATAAAACTCGACGAACTTGCCAAATCTTTGCCAGATGGCGGTTCAGATCGCACAGCGGGATCTTGTCTCTATGCTTTACAAAGAGAAGGCTACATTCGACGAATTCATTCATCCGAACGGACTGGACGTCTCAGAATGACCGGTGTACACCCCAAAAGGGAATTGATGGGATACCGAGGTATGGTATACCGTTCTTTTGTAGAGCGCATTGGGGACGATACCACGACCGTGTTTGCATTGTCACCCGAAGAGCAAGCCGCTCGATTGGAAATGAACCGCGAGCAATATATGAGTGTGATGCGGGCACTTCACGAACAAGGATACATTGAGTGGGAATCTCCCGATCGGATCGGTGGGGTGCAACTTCTCACGTTGAACCCACAGTTGAACATTGATGAACAGAAGATTTTAGAACGTCGCGCCTTTGAATTGAAGAAGGTCGATTTGATGCGAAGTTACGCCCGTTCACAGTGTCGCCGTCGTTATTTGATTGAGTATTTTGGCCAACAAGCACCGTGGGATTTTTGTGGCACCTGTGATCAGTGTCAAAGGCGAGCATCGGCTCAGCGAGGAGAAATCTCGATTGAACTGGTCAACGATGAAGAGTTGCTGATTGTCCGCAAGGCGTTGGCTGGTGTGGCGCGCATGATAGAGCATGCTCAAGGCAAATGGTTTGCCAGTACCCACTTCTCTCCCAACTGGATTGTGGAAATGCTGGTGGGCGATGACAAGCGCATCAAGCGCTTTGGGTTTCACAACCTGAGCACGTTCGGGATTTTGGCAAACTCTCCCAAAACGATGCTGATGAAACTGCTTGACGGTCTGTTTCACATTCAGGCGTTGGATGAGCGCTACGTGACTCGCGAGATCAACAACCGCCAAATCACCTACAAAGAATATGGGATGAATGATTTGGGTCGAGAAATCATGCAGGGCAAAAAACGAGATTTCCATCTAGATGTATTCAACATTCGTCGTCAAAAACAGTCTGAACGACAAGCCAAGAAGAGTAAAGTGGCCAAGGCGGTTCGCGCCAAAAAGTCTGGACAACAAGGTACCATGGAGAATGAAGTAAACTTGTTGTTTGAAGCCCTCAGGGTTTGTCGATCGCAGTTGGCCAAAAAGCACCGTGTTCGAGCTTACAATGTTGCCAGTGATCAAATGCTGCACGATATTTGTGCGATGCAACCCAAAACGGTAGAAGAACTCTCTGATATTTCAGGAATGGGGCCCCATCGAATTCAGAAATATGGAGACGAACTGTTGACCATTCTGGATCAACACACCCAATAGAATCAACGTGGATTGAGTGAACGCAGGGCTATTGATTCGACAAAACGTTTACGCCCCAGTCATACGGTAGCAGTTCAATGGTGTACTGCTCGTCGTACACAATGGGTGTGTACTTGTCCTCATGGGTTGCAATGAATTGCAGTACACCGCAGTACTTTTCGGGGCCAGTGGGCTTGGGCAATGTGGTTTTACAAGGGAAATCTGACGCATACCAGTCAAATATTTGATTGAGCGACAGTGTGTTGGAGAACCATCCACTCTCCCATTGAACAGCGTTGGAAGCGAGCCAGCGTTCGGTGGCGTGGTTGAGTTGTGTTTCTAGATTTTCAGCGGTGTACGGTGTACTGAGTAAAGAGGGGCAGCCTTTGGAGGCACAATTGAGTGCTGCATGGATGCGTGGGTCAGAAAACTTTCCCAGTTTCTTCTTTTCGATTTGGTCGAAGGTGACCTCTGTACCACCCACCACAAAGGTTCGCGTGGTCCAAACAGCCCCATCGTCCAAGTCGCGAATACTGGACAGGGGATACGCTTTGGCAACCGTTTGAATGGTCAAGCCGTTGTAGACGTTGATCCAAAATGCCTTTTCTGCATTGGGTGTGCGCGGAATGGTTGCGGTCGGTAGAGAGGTTATCCAAGTCTGAAACTCAGTAGATTGCAGCACCTCGGTGTATTCTACGCCGTTGGTCTGTACAAAATCCAACGTTGGCATGCTGTATGCCCAATTGATAAGCCAATACATGGTGTTCTCCGTGTTATACAACAGTGTATGTGATTTATCGAATGTTTCAAAGGCGAATGGACCTTTAGTTGGTCGGTCAATTGCCAGAGATAGAGGGGTGAATTAGATAGCCTAAGGCAATGTGCCGCGCGGGAATGAACCATGAAAAAATCAGAAAACATTTTGCTATTGGGGCTTGGGGGCTTGGGGTTTTACCTGACGAAGCGCTTGTCTCAAGAGGGACATCAGGTCACCGTCATTGAAAAGGACCCAGTTCTCATCGCAAAAGGACAGCGTGAACTCGATGCTCGACTTGTGGAAGGGGACGCAACCGATTTTCGCTGTTGGCAAAAGGCGAGTGCGTCTGACAACGACTACGTTGTCTGTGTTACCAACGACGATGCCGTCAACTTGGTGGCTTCTATGTTGGCCAAGCAATTTGACATTGAATACAAAGTGGTGCGCAACAGCACCATTGATCTATGGTCGGGCGATGCTGTTCTTCAGCAGAAACACTTGGGCATCGATCAACTGATCCGACCAGAAGAACTGGCGGCACAAGAGGTTGTGAGACTGTGTAAAATGCGCGCCGGCAATGTAATTTTGAACGTGGGCGACGGCCACTTGCAAATCATTGCGATTCACGTTCAGCGAGACTCAGCATTTGCACACATGTTGGTGACAGATTTGGCCAAGAAGTACGATCGGTTTCCATTTCAAATTGTCTGTGTGACGAGAGATATTCAAACCATTGTGCCCTTTGGTGGATTCAAAGTCCTGCCCGGAGATCACCTCTTTGTGTTGCTCAATAAAGAGCATGTAAAATACTTGCTGGAATATGTGGATTACACCGACCGCTACAAAAGAAATGTCTTGATCGTTGGCGGTGGACTGGTTGGGTCCCGAGTCGCTGAGTTGCTTCAAGACAGCCACAACGTACGTTTAATTGAAAACCATGAAGACAAGGCGGAGAACTTAAGTTTTAAGCTGAGAAACACAACTGTGTTGCTCGGAGATGGAGCCGATAAAGAAACCTTGATGACGGCTGGACTGTTGAAGATGGACACCATTGTGGCTTCTACCACAGACAACGACACCAATATTCTGGTCACGGTACTGGCCAAACACTTGATCAAAACCCATCGCCCTGAATTCGCAGATCAAGAGCGAACCATTGCGTTGATCAAACGAGAAGAATACGCCATGTTGGCTGCAGCTTTGGGTACCGACTTTGCGGTGAACGACAAGACGCTGGCAGCCAATGAGGTGATGCGCTATTTGCGACGGGGACACGTATTGTCGGTGCAACATTTACACGGGTGCGATGCGGAGATTGTTGAATTGCTGGCCGATGAAGGCTCAAAGATCACCAAGCAAAAATTGTCGGCTTTTCGGGGGTTCAACGGTGACTTTCTGATTGGGGCGATTCGTCGAGGAGAGGAATGGGTCATTGCATCTGGGAACATGCAAATTGAGGCTGGTGAGCGGGTCATTAGTATTTGTGCAGACAATTCTCTAGGTGATTTGCAGAGGTTGTTCATCAAATGAGTTCTTTTCAGCGGCAATTTCAACGATGGACATCCTCGGGTTTGTGGAAGAGCATTCGCAACATTGGGTTTGTGTTTGCCAATATGCTGTTGATTACCGGTGGCGCGATGGTGTTGCCGATCATTTGTTCGTTGCTCTATGGGGATGAAGGCGACTTGGTACCCCTATTGATTTCTTCTGGTGTGGCTGTTTTGTTGGGGTTGCCACTGCGATTTTTGTTCAAAACGGTGGACAATCTTCAATTGAGAGAAGCTTTTTTGATCACCACCTTCGGTTGGGTGGTCATCTCGTCGTTGTCAGCCTTGCCGTTTGTCTTGCACGGTTCGATACCGTCCTTCACCGATGCTTTTTTGGAGATGATGTCGGGGTATACCACCACTGGTGCGACGATTCTCAACGACATTGAAGCGGTGCCGCACGGTTTGCTCCTGTGGCGTTCCGAGACGCACTTTTTAGGTGGGATGGGGTTTATCACCTTTGCAGTGTTGCTGTTGCCTCACGGTATGGGTGGGGCTCGCCTATTCAAAGCCGAGTCCAGTCCTGGTCAGTTGATCACCGGTGAACGATTTATTTCGCGCAATCGAGATGCGGTCAATATCTTGTGGGTGATTTACTCTGTGTTGAACGTGCTGCAGATTCTGTTTTATATGCTCGGTGGCATGTCGTTGTTCGATGCCACGTGTCACGCTTTCGGAACCGTGTCGACTTCTGGGTACTCAACCTACAATTCCAGTATGGGGCATTTTGATTCGGCCTATTTTGACTGGGTGACCATCATTTTTATGTTCTTGGGTGGGATTACTTTCAGTTTATTTTACTCAATGTACAGAAAAGATTGGCTGTCGGTTCTCATCAACACCGAACTGCGTTGGTACTGTTGGATTACGGGATTGTTTTCACTGGCGGTTGCAGTGGTGCTGTGGCAAGAAGGCACCTACGTGGGGTTGTTGGATTCGTTGCGCTATGGTGCGTTTCAAGTGGTGTCCCTCATGACAACCACCGGGTTTACGACGGCAGACTATGAGCAGTGGCCTGAACTCGCCCAGATGTTGCTGGTGGTCATTTGTTTTATTGGGGGGTGTGCAGG
>CBFICN010000063.1:0-18840 GCA_965661045.1 uncultured Myxococcota bacterium | reverse complement strand
AGGGTAGGACGAAAGTTCTAGGTGGTCTTGCGCCTTGTAAAAGCGTCCCAAGCAATCCACCCAAGGAAATATCGCAATGTCGGCTATGCTGTACGCCTCACTCACCAGCCACGTTCGGCCCCCCAGCCGTGTTTCCAACACCTGCAACAATCGTTTTGCCTCTGTTGTGTAGCGGTGCAATGGATATGGGTGATCACACCTGTCACCCGCATACTTAAAGAAATGTCCAAACTGACCAAACATCGGACCAATGCTGGCCATTTGAAAGAAGACCCATTGCATTGTTTCAAGACGCTCCAGTGGATCCTGCGACAACAGAAGGCCTGTTTTCTCTGCCAAATACATCAGTATTGCGCCCGATTCCATGATGGTGACAGATTCTCCATTGGGGCCTTCTTCATCCACCAAAACCGGAATTTTTGAATTGGGGTTCATCGCCACAAAAGAAGACTCAAACTGCTCTCCCTTCAAAATGTTGACGGTATGTGGTGTGTATTGTAAACCAAGTTCCTCAAGGGCAACCGAGATCTTCTGTCCATTGGGGGTCGCCAACGAGTACAAATGCATCATAATATTTTCACTGTCACAAAGGTCAGACACGCACCCTTATCAATTGGGCTGCGCATTTGCATATAGGACAACATCACAGGGAAAACCACCTGTCAACCCAAGTTCAATGGCGCCGCATCCAAAACCATCGCACACAATTTGAATGTTGAAATCGACACCCATATCGTTGAAGGCCTCCAACTCCCCTTGAAACTGATTGGTGATCAAAAATGTTGCCGTTCCACCAAGAACCGATTCTTCAAGGTTTTGACCATCGCACACAATTTGATAGTCATCGTCCACGTCACACCGCGTATTGGCGTCCAAATTAAAGCCTGACTCATCCGCATTGCTCACTTGAAACTGAGCAGGTACGAATCCAGTCACATCTTCCCAATTTCCAAGACCGCAAGCATCTTCAATGAGTTGAACATTGCGAACGTCCCAGGTGCCCTCTTGAGCGATGATGCGTGGTTCTTCCGTATCCTGAGTGTCTTGGGTGTCGTTCGTATCTTCTGTGTCGTTCGTATCCACTGTGTCTTCTGTATCTTCTGTATCTTCTGTGTCTACAGCCTCACCAGTATCCAATAAACCAGTGTCATTGCTTTCAAGTTTGGTTTGTTCAACGGGGGTACAGGCAACCACAAGGGCGATCAACAGTGAGAATTGTTTCATTGAGTCCTCCAGACTATATGAATTGTAGTGCATATTTCATCAAATACCAATAGAAAAGAGTATGAATATTTGGACCCTTCCCACAAAAGCCCACAGAGACCTCTGGTGGCTACTCACCACCCCAAACATCATCGAAGATGCAGCGGGCGTACACCTTTCTTCATCCGAGAAAACGTCTCTCCTACCAAACGCATGGGAGTGGATCCAACGAGATGCAAAACACCCAAGCAATTTGGAAAGGTGGGTTCAGCACCCACATCGACAGCGAAAACTCGGTCTGTATGCTGAAGATTTGTTGCATTATTATCTGCAATGGGGCTCTCCTTGGCGGGTGCTCTGTCATGACGTTCAAATCCAAGAACATCGACGCAGCATTGGGGCGTTGGATTTCATACTCGAGAGAGATGGACACATTGAACACTGGGAAATGACAGTCAAGTTTTATCTACAACACAAAGCGACCGGTCAATGGACAGACTGGGTTGGCGCCGATCAACGAGACTCTCTACACAAAAAGTGGGCCCACTTCTACAACAAACAACTTCGTCTCAGTCAGCACCCCGCGACCATTGAAAGACTGGCGTTGGACAACATCTCGGCACCAACCAGACGTCGAATTTGGCACTGTGGTATGTTGTTTGCGGAGTGGCAAGCCACCTGTGTATTGCCGGAGCCAACAGCGTATGGCTGTGTACATCCGGATCAACCCATTGGATATTGGATTCGACGACGGGACTTTGTACAACAGTTCTTTGGATCCAAACACCGATGGGCGATTCGCCACCATCCGAACTGGCTCTCTCCCATTGAGACCACCGATGGTTTGACGACTCTTGAAATCATGGATTGCCCTGCCGAACGTGGTTTTTGGATGCTGGCAAAACTTGAAGCCACGGCCATCGGATGGAGAGAATGTGCACGGTGGGTGTTGGTGGACGACGATTGGGGTGCGGCACTCGAATAACAGAACATCAAAACGGGATGGGATCAAACATACTACTTGTGGGATCATCAATGTCCCATATCAGTTTTCCCACATTCTTGTTGTGTAAATCCAAGACAGTCAACTCGTCAGATGTACTGATGCCCACTGTCTTTTCGTGTTCAGTCCTAAACCAAACTGGGTCCACGGTTTCAATTGGGTTTCCTTGAACATTGATGTCTTTTAATTCCTTGTGCTCCAACAACGTTATCGGCAAATGAGTTAAGCGGTTGTTCTGCAACTTCAACATTTGAAGGGACAGCGGCAACGGTGACAGATGTTCGATGCCATTGTTCATCGCAGAGATGTCGTTCAAAGAGGGCAATTTGCGCAAAATGGATGGTATTTGAGAGAAGTGATTGTTACTCAGATCAATGGACTTTAACGTACTCAATGCGGCCCATTCTTCCGGAAGTTTGCTCAAAGAACAGTCAGACACGTTTAACCGTTCCAAACTCGAAAGTGTTGCAATGGTTGGAAGTCCATGCACAATCGGGTTCATCATGAGTTCCAATGTACGCAGTTTCGTCAACTCTTGTAAGGCTTTTGGCACCTCATCCATAATATTGGAACCCAAACCCAAGTACTCTAATCGCGACAATGAGCCAATAGAGTCCGGTAACAAAGGCAATACGTTGTCGGTTACGTCCAAACTCTTCAATGATGTACAAGAACCAATCGTATGAGGCAACCTCATCAAACGATTGCTCATCAAAAACAGTTTTTCTAAAGCTGTCAATCGACCAATCGAATCCGGCAACATCGTCAATCGACCGTTGGAAAATTCGATTTCCGTTAAGTTTGTACAGTGTCCAATGCTGTCCGGTAAATTCGAAATGGGGCAAGCAACACCACTCAAGTGCCTCAGCGCTGTACAGTTTCCAATAGACTCAGGAAGGATCGATACGGATGTCCCCGTCAATTCCAACCGTTCCAATTTGCTCCATGCACCAATATCACTCGGCAATGCAGTGATGTTCGTGCATTCTATATTCAAGTGGGTCAATCGAGCATTTCGACCTGTGCTTTGTGGAAGTTGTTCCAATTCGCTGTGAGAAACATTGAGTCCTTTTAAGTGTGAGAAATGGTCAAAAATATCGGGCAAGGTTCGAATGTTCGTGTTGGACAAATCCAAGTATTTCAGGGATATGCAGTGAGATAGGTCTTTTGGCACCATACAGACCCTCGTGTCATTCAACTTTAAGGTGTGTAGGTTGTACAATTGACCCGACAAACCATCAATATGCTCCAATGTCCGATTTCTTGAGACATCTATCAACTCCAGACTGTGTATGTTTCCAAGCGTTTCTGGAAGCGCTGTAAGGCTATTTCTCGACAACAGAAACTGTTCTAGGTGTTTACACCCATCAATCTCATCGGCTACCTCACACAACTCGTTGCGCGACACATCCAATATTTGAAGATTGGACAGATATTCGATGGTGGAAGGAATTGTTGTGATCCGATTCATTTTCAATTGAAGCGTTTTGAGATTGGGGGCTTCCAACTCAGACAACGGCCATTCTGTAAAATTACACCGTTGCAAATCCAATTCTTCCAATGAAGTCGATACACAAGGCTCATCCACCAATGCCTTCAAAGGGTTTTTATGTGCAACAATACGCCTCAAGTTTGGTAAAAGACACCATTCCATCGAAAGTTCTCGCAATTGATTGGCACTCAGTTCAAGTTCTTCGAGATTGGGAAGATCTATATCTGTTGGCATTGAGCGCATTCCGGTTTTGGAAAGATCCAATTTCTTTAACTGTCGCATCAAGGCAGCGCGGGGAAATGTTGAAAAGGCATTTCTGTTCAATCGCAATTCTGTCAATGTGGACAAGGACGAAATCGCTGTGGGAAGTTCTGTGAATTGATTTTTCCCGAGATGAAGAGACTGTAGAGTTGGAATGGTGGAGATGTTCTCAATCAGTTTCGTGATCGTTGATGTAGACAACCGACCAATCCGATTCGCATTCAAGACGATGGACCGCAATCTCATACAGTTTCCCAATGTATTTGGGAGAGATTGAATGCGGTTATCTGACAGCAACAGTACACTCAAATGAACCAACCGGTGAATTCCGTCAGGGATAGTGTGTAGGCGATTGCGTTGAAGACGAAGGGTTCTCAGTTGAACAAGATTGGCAATGGATTCGGGCAACTCCGAGAGTTTGTTGGAACGGAGGTCAAGCAGTTGAAGGTTTGTCAACAATCCAATTTCTTCTGGCAACGTGTGTAAAGCATTTTGAGACAGTATTAGTTTTTTGAGCCCTCTCAATTCACCGATGCTCGATGGCAAATGTTTGATCTTTCGACCAACAAGACGCAACGCCTCTATATTTTGGGGCTCATCAAAGACCCCATATTGTTGAAGCCAATCTTTGATGTTGTCGTATGTGTGTGTCGAAGGTCTGCTTGTTGCAATATTCATGTTCGATTCCAGTCTATCATCCGTTTGCCTTTAAACGAATCAAGTGTATTTTTTCGGTATTCCTTTTCAATAAAGAGTCCGAAAGAAGAATCTGGCTTCGTAAAAGTGACCTGTAGAGCAAACAATGGGGGGTTGATTATGAGATTGAAAAACTGCAAAAATGCACGACAGTGTCTTTACTGGATGGATTGCAAATTGCCGGGATTTTGGGACTTTGCGACAAAAAAACCCTTGACCCAGCACCAGATTGATGACGTTGTCCGTGGGTTAAACAAAAACTGGGATGCATTTTCAGACATGTATGAGCAGTTACACAACTTGGAAAAAAGCACGACGTGGTCTCAAGAGGATGACCAATATTTATCATTGCTGAACAATGCCTTCTCTCCAGTCAAAGTCAGCAATCGTCTACGCAAATTGATCATGTTTCGAGGGTATACAAACTAAGTCACCCAAGGTCGATCAAAGATCCACGTGTCAAACGTGTTGGGCAATTGTTCACGCGTTTGGCATTGTTATTTTTTTCGAGAATTTCTATAGAGTAGATCATTTCAGTAGAAAGAGTGATCCGAACAAAAAATCAGCTTCGTTTTTTTGGTGTATTTGAAAGATTTGAACATGGATAAGAAAAATACTTTTCCAAAATCACCAAAACAGGAGCCATCCAAACAAATGACAAAGAGACCAGTCTATATACCGATTGATAGAAGTCCCTATGTTGGGACGCAAGTCATCGAGTTTACATGGGTGTGTGGTCTGTCGAAAGCTCAACGTAGAAAGAGTATCGTCAACCTACACCAAGCCGCCAAAGGAGAGGGGGTTCGTAAACCTCTCGAAATTTCAACCGCATCCGAAGTTGAACTGGGAGTTGCACTCAGTGCGTTCAACCTCCAAGTTACCGTCAATTTGGGATCTGAAAAGAATCCAGAAATGCATACAAACTCAGTAGAATCCATCTACCAGAGTTCAAAGAAAGGAAAGAAAGGAGGACCCCATCCAGAATGGTTGACCAAAACCAGTAAAGAAGTCAAAAAATTGATTAAGGAAGCCGATATCGGAGATCTACATCTGTATCAATACGGTCAGAACTTCTGGCCAGCTGAGCCTGTGGAGAGTTTCTTCACATGGTTGTACATCCAAGGACTGATGCAAAGAGTAGGAACAATTGAGGAATTGGCGAAGTATGATGGATTTACAGACATCTACTTCAATCCGAAGAAGACCATCAATTGTCAAGCTCGAGCAGTGGCCCAAGCAGTTTCAATGTATCGAATGGGACGATTGGGTGAGATTATGAGCAGTCGAAAGAGTTATCTCGAGTTTGCCAAAAAGAATCCATCTGGACACATCGGAAAAGTCTAAATCGCTCACGCTGTCGGTTTTGAATGGTGTACGCTGTTCAAGACCGACTTTTGATTGTGTTTCTGTGGTTCTTGAAGCCATCAAGAACAGTGTGTCTGCCCTGAATGACAGGGAAATCTTCAAAGACTCGTTGTCATTCAGCCTTTGGGGTTGGTTTGAGACCAATCGTCTCCCTCTCCGTCCTCGTCATTGAGAAACCAATAATCCACTTCCTCTGTCTCAACGGATGGCGTTTGTGCTTGACCAACTTCTGTTTGAGAACCGTCGTCCGTCACAACAGCACTGGACTCGCTTTTCTCTGTCTCTTCTTTGTCTGTTCTATCAACCTCTCCACCGCCCCACAATGGGTTGCGGGCAGCCATGTGTGGTTGTGGTCGACCTGGGTGATTGGCTTCGTCGTGAATGACTTTGGCGAGGGCACTCACTCCTTCTATCGCGCCTTTGACTTTGCTCTTCAATCGACTGCGCAAGCCCATAGATGATCTCCTTACTGTGAAATCAGTTGCTTGAGCGAAGCGTACTGGCGAATCTTGAACCACGTCAGTTCACCATTTCTAAAGTACCGCAGCGCCACAAAGAACATTTTGCCATAATTGGCGGCCCATGCCAAGTAAAAGATTGGGTCCACGTTTTGTTTCCAGTGCTCACGATTGTCTAAGAGGTTTCGGATCAACGAGCGTGGAACGATGCTCTTGGACGCCAATGAGTAAATGGCCAAATAGAAACGGTCTTCATCAGATCGTGGCCAATCCATTGATACGCGAAACTGCCGCCACGCCTTGGTGGTCTTCCCTTCCACAAGGTTGGGATCCAAATCACCCGACTCCAAGCCTTCCTTGGTCAGTGCGGTGCCTGGAAAATAGTTGAGCGAGTAGAAATAGATGTCATAGGGGGTTGGCAGTTCCAGCAGAAACTCTGCGGTTTCGAGTTTCATTTTCTCTGTGGCGTGTGGGTTGTCAATGATGACATCATACACAATGTTCAGCCCCAGTTCCTTGTTGGCTTCGGCGAAGTTCATAATGGACTTGTTGCCTGGAGACCGATTGTGAAACTCAACAGACTCCTCTGGTGAAGCCGATTCAATTCCAGTTTGCACTCGGACGAGCCCTGCCGCCATCAACTTGCGGATCATGTTGGGACGCAACATCGGCGGAATCAACATACACTCGAAAGGAATCCCGACTTCCTTGGGATATCGCTCTAAAAACTCAGCCATCCACGCATCACCAAAGGCAAAGGACGTATCGTCGTCCACTTTGATGCGGGCCACCTTTGGAAAGAGTTTCATCGCCATTTTCAGTTCGCCCATGATGTGATCCACCGATCGAGCGCGATAGAACTTTTTGCCCTTCTCATTGTAAACATCCCTCAAGATTGAAACGTAACAATAGGAGCAGTTGTACGGACAGCCACGAGAGAAATAAATTCGATATTCGGCAGTTCGCTTCCAAGGCTCTTCAATGGTGAATGAATTCTTTTCAATGTAGAACTTGTTGTCGTCTCTCACATCTGGATAGGGAAGCCAATCCAAATCCTGTGTCAGCGGACGGGGCGTATTTTGATAGATTTGACCGTCGACGTTGGCCCAAATATTGGGGATACTCGTGGTGTCCTTGCCATCTCGCAAAGCCTTACACAGTTCAACAGCCGCCATTTCACCTTCACCCACACAGAGATAATCCACCTCAGGAATGCACTCTTCGGGCACAGACGTTGGGTGAATCCCACCCCAAATAATCGGAATGTCTGGAAAGCGCTCTTGAATGCGGCGCGTAACCTCCAACGCGATGGGATAGAGCGAGGACATAAAGCCCAACCCAATCAGTTTTGGTTGTTTCTGGGCAATCACGTCCATTGCAATTTCGATTTCTTCATCGGTGGGCATCGTCAAAGAGTTGTGCACCCAATCTCGCAAGAAGATGATGCTGGTGTCAAACCCTTCTCGTTGCAACGCCGCTGAGACATAGCGAATACCAGCATTTTCCACGCTGTAAATGGTCATCAAGGTGACGTGAAAATCTTCTTGTTGTGGGTCTGCTGCATTGGGCATAACGTTTCCTGGAAACCGTGTTTACATATAAAGGTTTATACTTTACTATACTAGAACTATAACCGATCAATTGACCTAGACGATGTGCACCAAGACTCATAGACTCATAGAGTCATCGGTTGATCAACTCACCAACAGTCGAATACCAGCTTTGGCTTTGCGGGTAAAATCCGAAACATTTCGAATCTGAAAAAGATTGCGGACCACAAAACGAGGCCGCCAGTAGAATCGTCGATAGGCGAAATGCAACAGATCCCGAAGTTCGTCGCGCGAGAAGTGTTCATCCCACACTTGTGCCTTGAACTCTTCAGTGGGATTCTCCATGAATTCGATCCACGGTTTCAGATCCAACACACCGTCTCGCACACCTTCATCGTACAATGTTGTCCCTGGAAACGGGGTCAAAATATTGTACATCACAAAATCCGGCTTCAAACGAATGCTGTATTCAATGGTGTCCAAGACATCTTGACGCGTTCGTTCTACTGGGGTCCCAATCATGAAGTATGCAACCGTATTGACGCCGACTTCTCGACAGAGTTTGAAAGCCTGTTCAATCTCTCGAGAGGTGACGTCCTTTTTGAGACGCAACAACCCTTCTTCTGTACCCTGTTCAACACCAAGCTGAATACGCGCACAGCCAGCCTCCTTCATTTTGAGCAACAAAGGACGATCAACCCCTTTTACGCGAAACCGCACCGTCCATGAAAACTTCAAGCCTCGACGGATGATCTCGTCACACAAGTCGTGGACACGTTGGTTGGTGATGTTGAACGTATCATCGACAAAATAAATCTCTCGAATGCCCAAATTGATGCAGGCTTCAATTTCATCACACACCCGCTCTGGGGACTGAACGCGATAACGATGGCGGGGAGTATTGCAAAATGTACAACGGTACGGACAGCCACGAGAGGTCACCATCGTCGTAAAGATGCCACCCTCCCCCATCACATCATAATAGCGAGTGTAATCCACCAAGGTGCGATCAACGATTGGGTAACTGTCCAAGTCGTTGGAAAAATACACATCTTCTTCTGGAATGGGATCGTCTGGGTGAGCAATGACACCGTTGATGCCTTTGGCGACTTCGCCGGCTTCCCACACTTTCAAGAGTTCCAGCAACGGCTGTTGCCCTTCTCCTTTTACAACAGCGTCGACCCCTTCAAGAGCCAGAGACTCTTTTGGAAAGTCATTGATGTGAGGCCCACCCAGGACAACATACTCAACACCGGCTCGACGAGCGGCTCGAATAGAGTGCATCACGTCAACCAATTGAACTGTAAAACACGTGATCCCAACCACATCTGGAGCAAAGTCCCGGATTTGGGCTTCCATTTCCTCGTTGCTCAAGTGATCAAGTTGGGCATCCAAAATGTCGCATACGTGGTGTGACTGATCGCGCAAAAATGCTGCCAAAGAAAGCAACGCCAAAGGAGGATAGGACAGGTTTTCAGCCTCGACAGCTTCAGGGACTTCGCTTTCAACGGTGTGACGAGCGGGTGGACGAATGAGCAATACGCGCACAGCAACCTCTGGTTGGAGAGTGACATTTCGTGACAACTCAGTATTTCACTTCTGGTTGCCGCTGTCAATATTTATCCCATTGCACCGCATCGGCAACAGGCTGCAGCGAAGTGCCTACTGTGCACACCTGCCTGACGTCAAATTTGGGAGCGAACACTCAAGATCGTGTGGGGCCTTTTTGCCAAATCAATCACCTTTCCTTCATAGGATGGTGGACAGTCCGTTCCATCCGGCAGCTGAATCAAACGACAAAGAGGCAAGGCAAAAGTCTCTGGAGATCGCGTCAGAGAACTCGACATCAACACAAACTTATAGACACCCACCGACAGTGGAATCTCCACGTCCAACAGTGTTCCCGGTGGATACTTGCCCATCAGATTGACGAAGGCCTGCATCAACGTTGGATCGTAGCGCGTGCCAGCACCGGCCGCCATGCGGGCAAGAGCCTCGTGCGGTGTAAATCCGCCTCCCCTTCTAGATGTCATATTGGAAAAGTCTTCAGCGATGCGAACAATGCGTGCAAACAAAGCAGGCTTACCACTGGCTTGGTCATAGTCGGCGTGGTGTTCCAATGCGGTGAGCGCACGGTGAATCTTTGCCTGGTTGAACCCACGTTGTTTCAACAACATTCGCGCACCAGCCGCCCCGTGTCGTTCAAAAGGTGGCGCAAAGCCCGGCTCTCCATTCTTCGGATCTGCCCCTTCTCTGGCCGCGTAGCCCATGTCGTGAAACATCGAAGCCACCCCCAAGTCCTGAATGTTTTCTTCAGACAGCCCCACTTCTTTGGCAATGAACAAGCTGAGGTTGGTCACCTGTAAAGCATGGTCACCATACTTGTTGTTGCTGTTGGGGTCTTCGACCAATCCACCGACTTCTGCCTGGTCTGAGGTTTCCAAAATGTCCGCAACGGCCCGTCTCAGCGGTAGAGGATTGGGGGTTCGATCAGCGCTGAGGTTGTCCCATGCTTCGTCCACCAAGGAGGCCGCCCTTTGTGAAACCTGTGCGCTGTCCTTTTCAATGACGACGCTTTCACCACTGACTCGGAAGCGGTACACCCCCATGAGATCAACAAATTCCAACCCACTTTTGGTGAACACTTCAATCAATGCAGCCCTGGGCGCTTGCTCAGCCGGTTCAGCCGCAAACAATCCTGACAGTTTCCGTGTTTCTTCTGCCGTCGGCACCTTGTGAAAAGACAATCCACCCACTTGATGGGGTGCGAGAGCCGCGCTGAGTTGTACTGAGTCTCCCCGTCCAAACCGAATGCGAATGTCGTTGAGGAAGACCTGATCTTCCACCGTCACAATGTGCACAGCACCCAGTAAATCGTATACAGTCTCGATGACTGAACTAAATTCTTCGGATGGTTTTACGAAAGCGTCGTTGCTCAAATCGTGAATCTCAGTCAGTTTGATCAACCCAAACAGCAATCTCACCAGTCGTTCACCCGCATCCCGTACCTGAACGGCAAGGTCTTTGTCCTCGCCCAGTTTTGCGCGTTCCAGTGCTTTACCAAGCGCCTCTTGTGAGGCATCCAAATTGACGTCTTCCATCGTGCCCCCTATACCACACCCAACTGACGGCGTACCACCAACCGTTTCATGCAAAATTCTGACAGGTAATCATCGGCTTCGGTTCGCACTTGCAAAATGCGCTCGACTGCTTGCTCTCCAGGCAAGATGCTCAATCCAGCGATCGCCGCCACTTGCTGAGACCGTCGAATGGTCAATCGTCGCACTGAATACCATTTCTGTGACTGTGTCCAATCGATGAACAGCGTTTTGGCGCGTCCTGCGTGGGACTTGACCAAGTTTTCGCCCAACAACGAGGCCTCTTCTTCACTCAGATTCCAATCGGTGAGGAGAATCTTTTCCAAAACCTCAAAGAGTTCTCGCTCGGCAAGGTGACCAATCAAGCCCAGTACCTTTGCGCGAACACCTTCCACTTTGGTGTTTTGCAACAAGTCCAACAGCCACGCTTTGTATTTGAAGGTGACGTCCAGTTCTGCCAAAATGTTGAGAATCTTGTGCAAAACTGCTGGACTGCGTGTTTCTCTCAAGGTCCACACCACTTCATGGCCAAAGTCGGGATTCTTTTGCAACAACGCATCCATGAGATCGAGTGCCACAGAATCTTCGAACTGATCGAGAGACGCGATGACTTTATCGGCCTGGTCTTCAACATAGCGACCCAAGAGGCTTCGGAGGACCGATCGGGAGGACAAACGACGCTCAACGTTCAAAATTTGAATCAACACCGGCAAGTGGTTGATGGGCGACAGGTCCAAGATTGCCAGCAATTCAGGCGGTGGTTCCGTAACGGCCTTTGGTAGAGAGGAAATAATCTTGCGAATGGCGCGCTCACTGGTAAAAGACGCAATCAACTCTTGGCGCTGCTCTGGATCGGTGACAAACTCTTCCACTCTTTGAATCAACCTCAGCACCGATGACAACTGACTCTCCGCCAGTAAGAAATCTCGCACCTCTTGAACCAATCCGTCAATGTCGGCAGGCGTTGTTGGATCGGTGGGATCGTTGACCACTTTTAGCATTTCCAACAACAGACGCACGGTGGCCTCTGGCAAGTGTTTGGATGATCCCTCTCGTCGCAAATCCACAAGTGCGTCATCCGACAATGGTGCGTAATTGAGCTCAACGGGTTCAAGGGCCTCTGGCAGGGGCAAATCCCAGTCTCTGGGAACTTCAATGTGGCTCTCTGCGCGTCGACGCTGACGAACTACACGGGCAGCCCCTGCAGACGGGTCGTCACCGCAATACTCATCGTCATCCGGTACAAAACCTTCCACCGTCGATATCTCGATATTTTTGAATCCCGACTTCAGCAACAGGGTCACCACGTCGTCTTCTTGTTGACGAACTCCGGTAAATCGAATCGACAGAATTTCCAACAGACGCAGCAACTCTTCCCACGCCACATCGGGTGAGATGGTCAACCGACGAACACCATCTCGAAACAGTCGAAATGCCAATGAGCGGTCTCTGTCTCGCTCCAAATACACAACTTCCGCCCCGCGAACCATTTCAAAAGGTCGAACTTCTAGAGACATCTCACCGTACTGCTTCAATGCGGCGTACATTTTATCCTGCATTTCCGCCAAGAATCCTCGAATCGCATCGTTTCGAGTGTCGTAAATCAAGAATGAGCGAGCCGTCCGCGCAATTCCCCGCAGTGCTTCATTGGTGGCTCGACCAGCGGGCGTCCCTCCCAATGCGACTTCATCTTCGAGCACTTCATCTTCGTAGCTTGGACCGGTATCCTCTACAGTTTCAGACAGTTCTTCGACCTCAGCACTGTCAGAGGAAGATGGACGTTGGTCATTTTCTGGTGAATTGACATTTGTTTTTTCAGGTGTGGACATGACATCAATCTATTAAATAGGACAAATTAGTTCAAGGATAAACGGTACAGCACAGAATAAAAGGCTTTAAACCTCCATTCCACCCACCATCAAGAACCAACATATAGACATTACACGCTTTTTTCCATTGGACGCAGCAAAAAGAATTCCCCACCGTGCATCCAAGGCTGACTGGGAAAATCTTGCATCCAACCGTTGTGCATAAACGCATCCATCCAATCCCCCAGCGACAACACCAACATTGTGTGGGTCTCATGATGCGATTCAACACATGGAGGATTGACATCAGACTGACGCATCAGCACAGAAAACTCTACATGGACTCGATCATCATTTGGATCTGCATCCCAGTGCCACTCGGTCAGGTGTATGAAGGCACGTTCGGTTTCAGATTGAGCCGTCAAAATACGCTCTTCAAAAGTTTCTGTACAGCAATCTGGTACAACAATTGCCACTCCATCAGCCTTGCAATGGCTGTGCATTGCCGCCAAGACTTTCGAGACTGCCTCACGATCCTGTAAATACATGACGGCATCGTGCAACAACACCACATCAAAGGATCGTCCCAGTTCCACACTTGTCATATCGCCCAAAACTGTTTCGGCAGTTGGATTTCGCTTGGATGCTTCAGCGAGCATTTCTGGATTGGTATCCACCAGTGTGAGTTCAACATTGGGATGTAGTGTCTGAAGGTCGTGCAACAGAAAGCCCCCACCAGCGCCGAGTTCCAATATACTGTTGGGTCTTCTCCCCAACGCTTCACAAAGAATACTCAACAAGTCCTGTGCTTCTTCCACGTAGGTTTGGGGAGGGGTGACTGCAGACCACAACCAAGCCCACTCTTGATACAGTTTCATCTTCTACTCCATGGGTGCCCACTCTTGTAACCCATGCTATCTTGTCTATACAGGGGGTTGAATATGATTTCTATTCGAAACATCACTGTCGCCATCACTCTGGGTACACTGTCTACGTGGAACACTGGATGCACCCTTGGACTTGGTATCGTAGACAAGTCTGTCGACACCGCAGGTAGCGTATTTCTCGATACTGGAGTGACGGATACCGGCATACCTGTCGACACCGCGGACACAGACACATCGGACACAAGTGACACCGATGGTCCAGAAGATACAGCGGACACGGCAGACACCCAAGACACCCAACCCACTTCCGATGTCGATGGCGATGGATTTACTGTTGAAGACGGTGACTGCGACGATTACGACCCGCTCATTTCCCCCAGTGCCAGCGACGAATGCGACGGAATTGACAACAATTGCGATGGACAAATCGACGAAAATGCCATCGGTGGCATCTACGAGCCAAACGACACTCCTTGGAATGGATATTACATCGGAGACTACACGGCTGGCGATTACACAGAAGTGCAAGGATTGATCACCACGCCGACCGATGTTGACATCTATGAATTCTTTATTGAAGACGGTTGGTTTGACGACTTTGCCATTGAATTTGAATTGCACGCAATGGGAATTCAAGCCGATTTTGCCATCGAACTGTGGTTGATTGAGAATTACAGCGGGCAAACTGAGCAGTTGCTGATGACCACCAACAATTTGACCAGTGGCGGGTTGGAGCGTGGCGACTTTCAAGGAGACTGGTTGATCGACGACAGTGGCTATTACGAATTCCGCATTTACACAATCAGTGGTGATGGATGCGATGCCCATTACAGACTGGATCTGTGGGCCAGTCCATAGTGAACATTTGAGACAACGTCGCTGACGTTTTATGGCTCTGATCTACTGAACCATGGACACAAAGTGTCCGAAAGAATCGTTGTTTTGCACAGTTGAAGAGACTATGCTATAAACATGCGATTCGAACTTCGAGACTATCAACATGCCGCCATTCAAGCAGCAATGCAAGCCAGGCGTGAAGGATTTAAACGACTGCTGGTCTGCTTACCAACTGGCGCTGGCAAAACTGTCATCTTTAGTGAACTCTGCCGATTGGCCAAACGGAAGGTTCTGGTTCTTGCCCATCGAGAAGAACTGCTGTTTCAAGCCCGTTCAAAAATTGAACTGATGACTGAAAACCAAGTGAAAGTGGGCATTGAGCAAGCCGACTCACACTGCGAACCTGATTGCAAAGTCGTTGTAGCTTCCATTCGATCTTTGAGAGAGGACAGACTGAAAGCACTGAATGAGCAATTTAATTTTGGCCTGATCATTTACGATGAATGCCACCATGCCGCTGCAGAAGACAACATGCGGGTTCTACGGCAAGTGGGTGCTTTTGATGCCGATTGGACGGGCACGCTGATCGGATTTACCGCCACGCCGAGTCGAGCAGACGGCATTGGATTGGAGAAAGTCTTTGAAACCATCGTCTACGATCGAAACATCTTGGACATGATTCGAGAAGGCTACTTGGTACCTTTGCGTGGATACCGAATCAATACCGATGCAGATCTGTTGAACCTCATGGGGGATGAAGGGGGTTCGGAGAAGGTGGATATTGAATCTCGAAATGCACTGGTTGCCCGATCCATCCAAGAATTGGCGCGGGATCGACGCACCATTGTTTTTTGCGTCACCGTGGTACACGCCATCAATTTGGCTCGGGCATTGAACAATTTGGGGATTCCAACGGGCGTAGTCTATGGAGACATGCCTCGAGAAGAGCGCTTGGCAACCCTCAAGAAATTTCGTAAAGAACAATACATGTGCCTCACCAACGTCATGGTGTTGACCGAAGGGTTTGACGATCCCGGTGTTTCTTGCATCGCCATGGCTCGACCAACCAAATCGGAAGGTCTCTATGCACAATGCGTTGGCCGTGGTGCGCGATTGGCTGAAGGAAAAGAAGACTGTTTGGTGTTGGACTTTGTCGATTTGTCGGATTTGTCCTTGGTGAGTCTACCGTCGCTGGTTGGCCTGCCCAAAGAATTGAACCTCGAAGGTGAACTGATCACTGAGGCCGTTGACACCTATCGACAATTGCCCTTCGACTTCCCCGCATTTGAACTCGAAGCCGCTGAAATTACCTTGAGCGATGTCAAACACCGCGCTCAAGCATTTGATCCGTTGACGATGGAATTGCACCCTGAAGTGGTCGCCATTACACCAAATGGTTGGTTTTCTCTCGGTCAAAAGGGACTGGGATTGCATTATTGGAACCACCGAGAGCAATTGTGTACCGCAACCATTCTCAAAATTCCCCGAAAACGTGGCAAGCGATACTCAGTCAAGTTGGACAATGTCGAGGTGGCGACATTCACAAAGGTGATCGATGCAGTGGAAGCCGTTGATTACGAAATCAACAGAATGGGTTCCATTCAGCGAATCTCCGCTCGTGACGACGCCGATTGGCGACTGGGAGACGTACCGGCGAGTGTTCAACAACAACTTGGTGCTTTCCGTCCACCTCGTCGTGCAGAAAACCTAGGAGATGCATTGGGATACCTACTCTACGCCCAACACAACCCAGCAGTCATGGGTCTACTGAACGAACAAGAGGTATCCCAGATTGACCAAGCGCTCAACCTTCGAGGTCGGGGATGGCCGTCTCCATGGAAGGCGAACGGGTAGAGCCGTCGTCCAACTCCACTTCTACTCGGCGGATTTGAACCTTTTCAATTGCCCTTGGTGTTCCAGAGACCACCGTACACTCTGCATCGAGTCCTATCATAAAGACCTCTCCCTCTTTGGGGATGCGACCCAGTTCCTCGATGATCAACTCACCGACGCGCATGTCTGGCAAATTGACCGAGATGGCTTCATTGACGTCAATTCCATCTGCTTCAGACAATGCCCACACCGTATCGTCGGATAGGATCTCCATCTCTTGCACTTCCAAATCTGTCTCGTCCACAATATCTCCGACCAAGACTTCCAAGACGTCTTCAAGGGTCAATACGCCGAGCATTGTACCAAAACCATCCACAACAATGGTTAGGTGCTGCTTTGTTTTTTGGAAGTGACGCAACAGGGTATCCCCAGCCGCAGTGGAAGGGATGTACGTTGGTTCTGAAGCAAACTCACGAACCGTTTTCTGACCGTTGCCCTCGGCGATGCCCTGCAACAAGTTGCGCAAGTGAACAACACCTTCTAATTTGTCGAAAGAACCATCAATCACAGGCAGTCTTGTATGGGTCAAGGTTGCCAACTGTTCGCGTACATCATCGAGTTTCACGTTGGCTTGTAAGTAATCCACTCGAGCCAGTGGGGTCATAATATCGGCTGCGTCAACATCCCCCAAAGAGAATACGTTGTGGATCAAATCGTTTTCATCTTGATCGATGACGCCTGCTCGATGGCCCAGTTCGGTCAGTGCTTTGATTTCTGCTTCACTGGTAACCGCAAGACCCGTTCCTTGAAAACGGGTGAAGGGTCCGGTAACCACATTCAACACCCAAATGAATGGTGTAAAGAATTTAATGGTCGCCAACAATATAGGAGATGCAAATAAAGAAAGTCTTTCCGCATGTCGCTCTCCCAACGTCTTTGGAACGACCTCTGAAAATGCAATGACCAAAAACGTTAGCACCCCTGAAAAAATACTGAGGGCAGATACATAACCAAATACCGGAGGCATCTCTTCAAATTGTTTAGAAGCCAGTGTTCCAACTGCAATAGAACCGACGATGTTGGCAATATTGTTGATGATCACCACAGTTGTGATCGCACGACCCATATCGTCTTTGATCACTTGCAATGCCCGCGCTCCACGACGCCCTTCTTCAACCAACGCCTGTACTTTACTGATCGGCACCGCAAACAAAGCAGCTTCTGTGCCGGAGGCCATTGCCGAAACAAGCAACAGTGCCAACACTGAAACGATCAAGACAGACATCGGTGACTCCCTTGTGTGTCCAGCGCTGTCTTTTCATGAGAGGCCAGGTTGGCGCCTACCGATGAGACTTGAGTGGACCGTCGATGAATACAGGAATGCAATGTGGACTGAACAGTCCCATCCGGCTCAGGTTCATCAATGTCTGTCAATGATGTTGCCTGTGGGGTTGACTTTACAAGAGGCATACTCTTCCTTACAAATACACAAGTATCAATGGGTTCAAAACAAACCCATTAGTATCCAATTTTAACCGATTCTACAAAAATGTGATCAAAAATTGACCAACTGAATTACAGTCCGCCATTGACCAGATAGGCAACCACAATGGAAATCCCCAATCCAATCAACGCCATACCGGCATCTTTGCCCAACATCTGGAAGGCTTGACCAGGGGTTCGGACATTGGCAATGCCCTTGGACTGCATGGCGATTGCCAATTCTCGTCCAGCCAACAACCCGAGAAAGACCCAAGTAGTACTCATGGGAATTTTGCTGTGAATCTTAAAGTAGAAAAGAATGATGGCATAGAGCAAATCAATGATTGTCGCTGCTCGAATGTCGGTGACATTGTTCTTTTCGTCCACCACTTCTTGAATTTTGTCGCCACCATTTTTGAATATCCAAGCCAGCCCTGCGACAACAATACCGGCAAATCCAGCGAATTCCCACCCATTCAAAGAACGGGGCAAGTATACAGCAATATTGGCAGCATCTTGCTGAAGCCACACCGACCACAGCAGTCCTGTGGTCAACCACTGAAACCCAACCCACGCGGGATTCATCGGTTTGGTAAACCACTTGGCAAAAACCTTCTGCATTGCAAACCACAATCCAAAAGCCAATACGAAGGCGAGAACATAGCCACTGAGACTTTTCATCAGCACTTTGCTGACCGCAGACATCTCACTGGCAAAAGAGGTGAGCAACAACAATGTGGTCGAAACGGGCATTTTGAAGCGGGTCAAAACGATCAACACCACTGGGGCAGCAACTTGCAACGCCGAGAACGAAACCGGTGCAGTTTCAAAACCCTTCGATGCCAAACGGCCATAGGAAACATCGCC
>CBFICN010000062.1:0-18845 GCA_965661045.1 uncultured Myxococcota bacterium | reverse complement strand
CAAACCTTGCATCAAAGCTGAAGCACCCAAGCGGTTTGCCCCATGATCAGAGAAATTGGCTTCACCTGCGACGAACAACCCCGGAATATTGGATTGAAGATTGTAGTCTACCCACAAACCACCCATCGTATAGTGTGGTGCTGGATAGATTCGCATTGGCGTCTCATAAGGATTGTCACCGGTGATTCGCTCATACATCTCGAAAAGGTTTCCGTATTTCGCCTTGACGACGTCAGAACCCCATTCTTGAATTTGAGCTGCAGACGCTTTGTCCGCTCCAACACCACGCTTGTTGGCTTCAATTTTCCCATACCGTTCGATTGCAGAAGCAAAGTCTAAGAACACACCGTAGCCCTTCTCAGACATGGCTACACCCTTGCCTTCATCACACTCTTTCTTCGCTGCACGAGAAGCGACGTCCCGTGGCACCAAGTTCCCAAAAGTCGGATAACGACGCTCAAGATAATAATCACGATCAGCATCGGCAATGTCGCTCGGTTTGATTTCGCCTTTGCGCACCTTAGCGGCCACTTCTGCACTTTTTGGAACCCACACACGGCCGTCATTTCGAAGAGACTCACTCATCAATGTCAGTTTGGATTGATAATCACCCGCTTGAGGAATGCATGTTGGGTGAATTTGACAATAACAAGGATTCGCGAACAGTGCGCCTCGCTTTGCCGCTCTCCATGTCGCCGTAACATTGCAACCCATTGCATTGGTAGACAAGAAGAACACATTTGAGTATCCACCCGTTGCCAAAACAACCGCGTCGGCAGCATACGTTTTGATCTCACCGGTTGTCAGTTCGCGAACAGTAATCCCTTTCGCTTCTCCATCGACCAACACCAAGTCCATCATTTCTGTACGCGGGAACATCTTGATCTTCCCAGTGTGTACCATTTTGGCGTGTGCTTGATAGGCTCCAAGCAACAACTGCTGACCAGTCTGACCCGCAGCATAAAAGGTTCGAGAAACCAATGCACCACCGAAGGAGCGATTGTCCAGCAACCCGGAATACTCACGTGCAAAAGGAACACCTTGGGCAACGGCTTGGTCAATGATGTTTACGGAAACCTGCGCCAAACGATACACGTTCGACTCACGAGAACGGAAGTCTCCTCCCTTTACCGTATCGTAGAACAAGCGATACACTGAATCACCATCATTCTGGTAATTCTTAGCCGCGTTGATACCACCCTGAGCTGCAATCGAGTGCGCTCGACGTGGTGAATCTTGAAAACAGAAGTTCAAAATGTTGTAGCCAAGTTCTGCCAATGTCGCTGCGGCAGAAGCACCGGCCAACCCCGTTCCAACGACAATGACGTTGTACTTGCGCTTGTTTGCTGGGTTAACCACTTTGATCGCTTGACGATGACGGTCCCACGCCGTTTCAATAGACTTCTGTGGGTCATTTTTATCAACTTCAGGTCCATTTGATTTTAATACAATACTCATAACAACTCCTTAAATTATCCGGCGAACATGCCAAAGAACACGATGGCTATATTTCCAACAGAAATACCAACTCCTGTTGCAACGGCCAACTTCGCCGCACGCTCGGTCCAAACTGGATTGGAAATACCAAGGGAACGACTCATTGAGTGAATACCGTGGGTTAAATGCAATCCCAACATGACTTGTGCCACGATGTAGAACAGCGCTGTCGGAACAAAAGAGAATCCGTTGACCACATTTTTGTAAACGTCTACCGGACCAGCAGACCAATCTACTACAGCAATCTTGTCTGCCGGCAATACAGGAGCACCCCAAGTAAGGTGTGCCAAATGGTATACAATAAACGCCAACAAGATGAATCCACCGTACCGCATGGTTCTCGTAGCATAAGAAGCACCAAGCCAACTCTTGCTACCGTACTGAACGGGACGGGCTTTGCCAATCTTTTTTGTCAGTTTCACAGCGGTGACAATGTGCACCAGGATACTCGTTGATAGAACAACTCGTGCGCCCCATAGTAAAGCAGCATTTCCATGCAGGGCCGCCGCGTAAGCATTGAGTGTTTCCGCACCCAAGAAAATTTGTAAGTTACCGAGCATGTGTCCAACAACAAATCCAACCCCAACGAGTCCTGAAAGTGCCATTAGAATCTTGAGTCCGATTGTGGACTGAAAGAGTTTCATGTAAACCTCTTTTGTATATTGTGAATGTAACGGAAAATACAATTTCAACAGTGAAAACCGGCGACCACATCAATGCAACCGACAGCAACTTGCCTTTTTGACGCCTCAGAAACAATGAACCAATGTTCATCTTTTCCGAGAAAACCTATTGACTAGAACCATCCTAACCAACATGGGTAGAATCTGCCACCGCCCAATTGACGCAATGCAGTATTTTTCAATTTTAAGGGTGCAAAGTAAAATGAGTTTATAAAATCCCATGTCTTTAAGTTGACCAATCACACCCAGTGTTTTAGGTAATTGAGAATCCACACCACAGGAAACCCATGATTCTCAATCAAGAAAAAGAAATTGTTGTCAAAGACGCCCCACCCGTACGATATGTTGAAGTGGAAAACGATAACATGGGAATGCCACAATGGTTTTCCGATCGAATCAGCATCGATGTCATTCATGACGGAGCCTACATTCCGTCCAAATTTCTTCAAGATGAGAATGGTGTACCGTTTGATAGGGACACACTCCAAAAGCACTTTGTCATCGAACGCGATTGGGGTGCAAACTTCGTCGCTGAACGCGTGGCGTCAAAAATAGGAGTTCCTGGCTACCTCACTGTTCAAACAGCCCGTTGTTTAATGGACTTTGGTCGTTTTCCTGGCTCTAGTAAGGATGATGCTACCCACTTGGGACGCCACGCAATCAATCAACCCTTTACAGATTGGCTGGATTCCAAACAAAAAAGAGCTGTTTTAGAAGAACACTATGACAGCATCTCAGACAGTTTTGATGAATTACTTCAGGGCAAAGTTCTCAAAGTGGCCTTTCACACTTATGATCAATACAACGAAAGCGGGACTGAAAGACCCCACGTACAATTGGTCACCCGCATGTTGAGTTATCAAATGGAAGCCCGAATGCCAGCGGACATTTTCGATCCGATTTACCCGGATGTGTTGGCAGATTATACGGTTGATCGTGTACTGGTTTCGAGGTTGTCATTGAATCTTGAGAAGGAACACATCGCGGTCGGCAACAATTACCCCTACCTCCTTCCAGAAGGGGCAATGGAAGTACGACATCAAGTTTGGCGCTTCTTCGAATGGCTCCACAAAAGGTTCACCCAAGACTTCCCTGATACAGGACAAGACCCCGCCTACAAAGCCGTTTGGCGAATGCTCAAAGACACCAACTTTCGCTCTGCAGAATCTGCTGCCTTGCGTTCAGTCATTCACCTCTTTCGTCGAACCCATTCGAACAAAGAAGCATTGTACAACAGAGCCTTAGACGCGTATCATCACATTCGGAACCACTTAAAAAGACACCCTGAACTCATTCAGGCCTATCGATTTGATCCAATGCGGTGCATGTCACTGGGAATTGAGGTACGAAAGGACCTCGTTTGGCACTTCGATGATCAAGGTCGCCCCATTGAGCCTCGATTTGATCAAGTCAACAGAATTGGAGATCTCATTGCCAAAGCACTGATTGAATACATCACCGTGGACCGTGCTGAAATGCACAAAAACCCAGAAGATGCCTCTCAGAGGAACCGTATGCAACAGGGATAAACCCCACAATGCCAGTTCAGTCACACGACTCTTTGGTTGTCGAAAAGGGTACCGTTGGTTCCGTACAGGACACGACAGCCTGATTCAGACACCCTGAGTCACCTTGGATATACCAAACGGGTCCAGTCACGGGATCTTCATCAACGAGAAAATCACAGTTGTTGTCTACCTGGTCGCAAATTTCGTCGGCATCCGGATGAATCATGGGATCGTCATCATTGCAATCACCGTCATTGGGGGTGAAACCGTCTGCGTCTCTGTCTTCGAAACGTTGTCTCTCTGACAAATAGCTGCTCTGATCCATCCAACAGCCAGACAGTACAAACGTGACGATACCCAACGAAAAATATCGAAACATCATAAAGCGATTGTCCTCTCCATTAAGAGCGTGCCATCATCCCCGACAAACTGGACCAGCACTTCTCCGGTTTGTGGGTTGCACTCATACCGCGTGTAATTCCACGCGCCAACGGCTTGTTGAAATTGCTCTGTTGGTACCAAAAGTTCTCCCATCGGATTGATAAAGGAGCCTGTGGGTCCATTCAAAACCTCCATCATTGAATCCCCAACTTGTCCAGCGGGAGACACTTGGGCAAACAACCCAAAATGAAAATCTCCACTCAACCACAGCACACCGGTGATTCCGTTGTCTTCAATGTGCGAAAGAACCTCAAGTCGCTGCTCTGGGAACCCCTGCCAACGATCAATGGCCTCGATTTCTCCAATCAAATCAGTAAAATCTGTAATGGGCACCGAGTTCATGACAAACTTGAACCGAGCTGTGGACGCAGAAAGTTCTGTTTTCAGCCACTCCATTTGCTCAGTAGAAATGTATACGCCCTCCGAACGCCTTCGCTCTCCACGACAGTCGAGGACAAAAACATCACACACTTGACCATGGGAAACCTTGCGGTAGAGTTTCCCTGTTTGTTCAGTATCCATCGGCAGAGCACGTTGCATCAGCATCCAAGCGTTATCATGGACGGTTTGTGGATCCTCTATCAAGTCCCAATCAAAGTTGTTGACGAGTTCGTGATCATCCCAAGTGGCAATCAGGCTTGTAGACTGTGAGAGTTCCTGAAATCCTTGAACCCTAAGGGCACTCTTCCAGTCAGCCCAAGCCGTGTTGGGATTGCGGGCGTTGGTGTAAACGGTATCCCCCAACAACAAGAAAAAATCAAACTGTTCAGTGGCCGCTTTGGTTAAACTCGGCCATGGACGATTGCCCCCAAGACAAGAGGTTGCACCAAAAGTTACGATGCGCCAATCATCGGAGCCCAGACCGGATCGAAAACGGGTTGTGGTTGAACGTTTTTCCCCAAGGGCGTCATAGCAAACGATAGAATAGGCAGTGTCCGATCCCAATTCTGACAACACGAACTGTACAGTTCCATCGACAGCCTCTACAGAGTCACGCTCCACCTCAGCCCACTCTGTTGCACTTTGTTGAACCAGTACATACTCTACAGCGTCTAACGTAGTCTGTATTGAAACCACTGCGGTCCCACTTTGAGCATCACCAACCTGAATTCCACTTGGAAAAGATGCACTGTCGAGTGCACCACTTGGGACCCAAGGCGCTGGCTCATCGGGTCGAATATCGATCGGTTCAAGACCGGAGTCATTCTCTTTTGAATTGGTGCAGGCCATGAGCCCCACCGCAGAGCAGCCCTGCAAAAAATGTCGTCTGGTTGGCATTGCTTACCGCCTGTGTCAAGAAATAGAAAAATCGTTTGTTCAATATATATCTGACATGCGGTGGACTTCAACAGTCTCTGTCCGAAAACAAAGTGGACAAGCTTTGCTGTACAGATACGTACAAGTTCTACTCACAAATGGAATGCGCATGAAAAAAGACAACCACATCCACATTTTGGGTGCCCGAGAAAGGAACTTAAAAAATGTATCACTGACCATCCCAAGAGATCGTCTTGTGGTCGTTGCTGGATTGAGCGGGTCAGGCAAGTCTTCTCTGGTATTTGATACCATACATCAAGAAGGCCAAAGGCGTTTTTTAGAATCTCTTTCCTCTTATGCACGACAGTTTTTGGGACAGATGAAGCGTCCGAACGTCGACAGTGTCGAAGGGCTCTCCCCCACTTTGTGTATTGATCAAAAAACGGTCAATCGAAACCCTCGCTCAACCGTAGGAACGATCACCGAAATCTCTGGCTATCTCAGATTGCTGTTGGCACGTTTGGGAACCCCTCACTGTCCAGAATGTAACGAAGCACTGATCGCTCAAAGCCCTCTACAAATTGCCCAATCCTTACTCAACTTACACCCAAAGCAAAGAATCCAATTGTTTGCACCAATCGTATTGGATCGAAAGGGAGAGTATCGAAAAGAACTGCTACAAGCACGACGAGATGGGTACACGTACGCACGGATTGATGGAGCGGTTGTGAGTTTGGCAGAGGATATTGAACTGGCTCGCTTTGAAAAACACCGCATTGAACTCAGAGTCGACCGGACAAAACTGGAAGATAAAAATCTCCGAAGACTGCAAAAGAGCGTTGAAAAAGCCTTGCTACTCAGCAATGGACTGGTCTCGTATACAGTCCAAGATGAATACCACCTCATTTCTTCAAAGCGTTCCTGTCCAAAACATGGACACACTGCCCCTGAGTTAGAACCAAGACTCTTTTCATTCAACGATCCCCAAGGGCAATGTCAACACTGTTTGGGGTTGGGGTTTGTTGAGACATTTGATTTTGATGCGATGTTTGAGCCTTCGACCCCCATTCAAACTGGATTCATTCCATTTGGAGAGGACAACCGCTTGCCTTTTAGTCACCTGGATCAAACTATGTGGCCAAGTCTTCTCAAACACTTGCAAATTGATGGTTCAAAGACATGGAGTAAACTGTCTAGACAAGAACGACAGATGTTGTTGAAAGGAAAGTCTGGTGCCTATCAGTTTCGCTCAGGTGATGGGCGATTGAGAAGCAAGTCTCGATGGACAGGACTACACTCGATATGTCGGAATGTATTGAAGTATGCGCCCAACACTCGCCTTTCAAAGTACCGCTCAAAAGAAGTCTGTTCTAAATGTAATGGAAAAAGACTCAACCCCGTTGCGTTGGCTGTTCGGTTTGAGAATCGAAATGTTCACGACTTTAGCAGTGATGACATCCAAAACCTCTACGATTTTTTCCAAAACATTGAACTCTCAGAAAGTCAGCAACTTGTTGGTGGTCCCATTGTACGACAACTGTTGCATCGTCTTTCCTATTTGGTTCAAGTGGGCTTAACCTACCTTTCTCTGAATCGCTCTGCCGTCACGCTTTCGGGGGGAGAATCGCAAAGAATTCGACTGGCGGCACAAGTGGGTTCTGGCCTACAAGGAGTCACGTACATATTGGACGAGCCAAGCATTGGACTACACCATCGAGACCAACTCAAACTGCTGTCGGTTTTAGAAAATTTAAGAGATCAGGGCAATACGGTGTTGGTGGTCGAACACGATCCACTCACAATGTCGAAAGCCGATCATTGCATTGAAGTTGGTCCTGGAGCTGGGATCGGTGGCGGAAAAATAGTCGCCTCGATGTCTCGTAAACGCTTTGCCAAAGGAAAGTCTCTCACAGCGCAATATCTACGGGGCGATAAAGGATTGCAAGTGCCCTCCAAAAGAAGAGAACTGACTCGACCAGGCATCCAAATCAAAGACGCTTCTGGCAACAACTTACAGAAACTCTCGGTCAAAATTCCATTGAGCGGAATGGTCGTTGTCACAGGCGTCTCAGGTTCTGGAAAGTCCACATTGATTCAAGACACTTTGTGCGCAGTGCTCGAAGCGCACTTTCACAACGCCGACACCACTCCCCTTCCCCACGCTGGAATTCAAGGGATTGAACAAATCGACAAAATTATTTCGATTGACCAAAAACCAATTGGCCGTTCATCCAGAAGCAACCCCGCCACCTACACCAAGGTCTGGGATGACATTCGCAAACTCTTCTCACAAAGCATCGAAGCAAAAAGACGAGGGTACAAACCCGCTCGGTTCTCTTTCAATGTAGACCCTGCACGGGGTGGCGGACGTTGTGAGGACTGTGATGGAGCAGGCTGGAAGACCATCGAGATGCAGTTTTTAGAAAATGTAGAAGTAGAATGCGAGTCCTGTGAGGGCCGTCGATTCAACGATGAAACACTGCAAATTCGCTACAATGAAAAGAACATTCACGAGGTGTTGGAACTCAGTATTGAAGAGGCACTCACCTTCTTTCAAAACCAGCCCAGAATCAAACGCATTCTTGCCGTACTCTGTGAAATTGGACTTGGATACATCAAACTGGGTCAGCCAAGTACAACGTTGTCGGGGGGAGAAGCCCAACGCATCAAACTCGGTACGGAACTTCGTCGACGAGGCAAAGGGCATACTCTATACGTACTAGATGAACCCAGTACTGGACTGCACATGGCCGACGTGGAACGACTGGTCAATGCCTTTGACAGGCTAATTGAAAAAGGACACTCCATCCTCGTCATCGAACACGATTTGGACATCATCAAAATGGCTGACCACATCATCGACTTGGGTCCCAACGGTGGAGCTGACGGTGGGCAGATTGTTGGGCAAGGAACCCCTGAACACATTGCCACGCTCAACACTGAAACCGGAAAAGCACTGCGCAGTGTGTTGGGACAGACGAAGCGCAACCATCTCGCACCAAGCCTTCAAGCCCCCTACACACGAAAAGTGAAGCATCGAAACATTCAAGTGCGCAACGCTTTGACACACAATCTCAAAAATCTCACTGCCACCATTCCAAAAGGACAGATGACAGTTGTGACCGGTCCTTCAGGATCTGGGAAAAGTTCCTTGGCTTTCCACACCGTTTTCGCCGAAGGCCAACTCCGATACATTGAATCTCTATCCACCTACGCACGCCGATTTTTGGGAAGAATGCAACGCCCACCGGTGGAAGAAATTACAGGATTGGCACCCGCCATTGCAATTGACCAAAGCAATCGTGGACGCAGTTCTCGTTCAACCGTGGCGACCAGCACTGAAATCTATGACATCCTTCGAATTTTGTTTGCGCGAATTGGAAAACCACATTGTTCGGTGTGCAACGCTCCCCTCACAGCCCATTCACCAACCAAAGCCGCCATTGCACTCAAAACCGTAGAGGCAAAAGGGCTTATATTGGCAAAGTATCCGCAGTCCATTCGAGTAGAACATTTGCTCCACGATGGAATTGTTCGAATCTGGCAAAAAGGTGAGCAAGTCAAACTCACAAATCTAGAAGAAGGAACCACGCTGAACAACCCAACCCTAATCATCGATCGCTTCACCCCCTCAAAAGTCTCCAAAGTGCGCCTTGCCACCGGTATAGAACTCGCCTACTCGTATGGTCAAGACATCGCCTATTTCCAACCACTCGACGGCAGTACTGCCATTGAGTTTACGCGTGACCATTTGTGTGTCGCGCACAACAAAAAAGTCTCTGAAACACTGTCTCCAAGACTGTTTTCCTTCAACACCAAACTTGGCGCTTGCACCAGTTGTGATGGACTGGGCAAGTCTCAAACGGTTCAATGGAACAAACTGTTCTTAGATCAGGACAAAGGATACTGGGACGCGATGCACGGATGGGCAACCATTCCGTTCAAACAAAGTCGGCGTTTTTTGAAGGCGTTGACAAAACTGTTCAAACACAACGCCCTGTCACCAAAGACACCTGTCATAGATTACCCCGAAAGTTTTCGTCAAGAATTGATGTATGGCTCAACCGACATCCCAGAGTGGGAAGGCATGGTACCAAGAATCAATCGCTGGAGTGCTGACACCAGTTGGCTCCGAGATATTGAGACATGTCGAGTGTGTAAGGGAAAACGCCTCAATCCCGATGCCCTAGCCATCACCATTCATGGACAGTCAATCTCTGACTGCTGCGAGTGGACGGTTGACGATGCCCATGATTTTTGGACCACCTGCACCTGGACTCCGGCAGAGCAAACCGTGGTGGAGCAGCCTTTGAAAGAAATTGTATCCAGACTGCAATTCTTGCAGGAAGTCGGTTTGGAATACCTAACCTTAAACCGCATCGCCCATACGCTTTCAGGTGGAGAATCTCAAAGAATCCGACTGGCCTCGCAACTGGGATCCAATCTCACGCGCACCATCTATGTATTGGATGAACCAACCATTGGTCTGCACCCGCACAACACCAATCAGCTTCTCCAAACCTTGGACCGACTCAAATCCTACAACAACACCTTGTTGCTCGTCGAACACGATCAACACGTCATTGAACACGCCGATCACATTTTAGAACTGGGACCGGGTTCCGGAGAGTGGGGCGGAGAACTCATACAGTCAGGACCAGTCGAAAGCATAAAAAACGGACAGTCTTTAACGGGACTCTATCTCTCGGAACAGAAAAAGGTGTATTCACCCACCCAGCGAAGAAGTAGTGACACCACACTGGTCTGCCCCCCTGTATCGTTGCACAACTTGAAAGATGTATCGTTGAGCATTCCCAAAGGGTGTCTATCCGTCGTCACCGGCGTATCTGGCTCTGGAAAATCCACACTTGTACTAGAAGGATTTTGTCGTCACTTCGAGAGTCTACTCCTTACCGATGATGCACCCATCGAAAAACTTACCATCATCGACCAACGCCCCATCAGTCGTTCACCCAGAAGTACAACGGCATCGTATACGGGGTTGCTGGACAAGATTCGAGATGTATTTGCAAAGGCGGTTCTCGCCAAAGAGCGTGGGTATACAAAAGGACACTTCTCTTACAATGTTGAAAAGGGGCGGTGTAGCCATTGTGAAGGGAAAGGCGCCACGTTAATCGAAATGCATTTCATCTCCGACATTTGGGTCCCCTGCCCAATCTGTGACGGTTCCAGATTTGATGAGGCCATATTGGAAGTCCGATGGAATGACAAAAACATTGCCGATGTTCTGTACTTTACCGTCGACGAAGCCCAAGCATTCTTCAAAGCCCACAAAGCGATTCAAAGTCGGCTCAAAGCACTCCAGCAAGTTGGATTGGGATACATTCGTCTCGGACAGCCCAACAGCGAATTGAGTGGCGGCGAATTGCAACGATTGAAACTTGCCACAGAACTGGCAAGAGGGTCAAGAGCAAAGGATACATTGTTTGTACTCGATGAACCAACAACTGGACTGCACATGGATGACGTGAGCACCTTACTAAAAGCATTGGATCATTTAATCGAAAATGGACACACAGTATTGGTCATCGAACACAATGTGGACGTTTGGAAAGCCGCAGACTTTCTTGTAGAAATGGGACCAGGAGCTGGGTCTAAAGGTGGCAATGTGATATTTTCAGGCACCCCAGAAGAATTACAAACGCATTCGACACCAACAAAGTCCCAACAATTCTTGGTGGCAGACAGACGCGTTTCATCATAAGTAATTGAGTAGACTTTCAACGCTGAGGCAGTTGTGTATACAATAGGGTTAATTGGAATATTGGGATGTCTCCCAAAGTACATGGGGAACAAGTGTCTGAACCAAGGCCACTGCGATGACTTCAATGTGGTCGAACAGTCTTCTCCATCTGAGACGCCCTTTGAAATATCCAGAGATGACATCGTCAATGAATCACAAGTCAGCAATTTTCAGTTGACGGACAGGGGGTTGCTGGCCGAAACCGAAACTCGAGAAGCCTGTAGAGCGCTTCACTTGGGCTCCAAAACATATGCGTTGACACTGGAGAAGTGGTACCACAAACCGTTTAAAGGGTACCGATTGACCGAAGATGTTTTCACAAATGGAGACTATCAACCCTGCTCCGATTGGGAAATCGAATCCACGAGCGATGTAGCCATTTACAACACCAGCGTTGACAATACAACGTTGCTCACACCGCTTCAACGTTCAGGAGACAACGTCCTGTTCCCACTCTCTTCACTGGGAATTGGGATGTTGCAGAACCCGGAAGAACCAACTCTACAAGTGACAATCGAACAAGTCCAGAATAGAGCAGACAAACAAAAGCCCATTGATGTCTTGCTTCCGGAGCGCAACGGTGACTGGCTGTGTCAAGTCATCCCAACCATCGATCGGATTGTAGCCGCTGAGCATTACTCAACTTGGAAGATTTTGGTCAACGTCAACGGTGGCAAAGCCGCCTTTGGATACTTACACAACGACGAACCTCGATTGTTGCACTTACAAAATGAAATTCAGTCTTGCGTTCCTGCAACGCAACGCTACCTTCAAGGAATCATTCGCGCCGCGGCCAATGAACATGCCGACAGTTATGGCCACCTGAATTACCTCTACTCGGGTCTGTTCGGTAAGAAATTAACCGGCGTTCGAAGAACAGGAACAGCAAAGAAAAGCACAACGGGTACATCCAGCAAAAGGCGTTCGGGGTCAATTGTTGGAACCTACCAATGCAAACACAACGGCGAAATGGCATACATGCGCATCTATCGAAATGGGGTCTTCAGTTTAAAACTTGAATTGAAGTCTGGTTCTGCACAGGGTGTGTGCTCTGGCAGTCGATGTACAGTTGAAAACATCAACAACAATGCCGTCGCGTTTACCGACAGTGTGAACCAATTTTCAGTTAAACGCAGTGGAAACTCCTTGTTTATCAACAACAAAGTACGCTGTGAAAAGAAATCCTAATCGGTTCCCACGATGAAAAAATTGCTCATCACGGTTGGAATCATTGCATCAATTGCCGGTGTAACCTACTGGTTCACCCAAAACAAGAGCATTCACCAGTCTGAAACGATCAGTACACCAGCCCCCGAACTTGGGCCTCGCGCACACAAACTCCTCCCAAATTTAGAGCGCGCGCTGGTCATCATTCCAGATCGCCCCCACGATCCAATGGAAGTATTTGCTGAAGACAAAGCCGAAACAATACAACGCACACGCGCCTTTCGAGTATCCACAAACAGCCATGGGTTTCGAGACACAGAACTGTCCAATGAACAAGTAGACGTTGTCTGCGTTGGAGACTCAGTCACTTTTGGCTGGGGGGTAGCCGAGGGGGAAGATTACCCCACTCAAATTGAACAACGACTCAACATCAATGTTTTAAATACTGGTGTTCCAGCATTGAAACCAGAACATGTAGAAGCCTATATCCAAAACATTTTGGAACATGTCAAACCCAAAGTATTGCTCGTTGCCATGAGACCCAATTGGATGACCCCAAATCCTTTACAAGGATACGCGCAAACCATGCGTCGAATTCAACGTTCCGTAAAGCAACAAAACATTCAGATGGGACTCATTTTGCCTCCCCTCGCAAGTTTCGACCCCAAAGGAAGAAGCAACAACAGCAGAGAGGTGGCTTTCATACGAAAAGAATTACAAAACATTCCCATGTTGGACACCACACCGATCTTTGATGCCAACTTGCCAGATGGTGGCGTAAGTCTGCGCATATCAAATGGCAAACAGCAGGTTGTTGACCGCTCTACAGGTACGGTGTTGACAGAAGGAGACCAACCACCACCACCACGGAGCCTGGCACCAGAAGTGATCGAATTGTTTGAAGAGGACACCTCGATTAAAGAGCCGTTGTTTTATGATGGTGGGCATCCAGATGCCGAGGGCTTTGTACTGTTTGGGACAGCCGTGGCAGACTGGATGACTGAACTTGGGTGGTTTAATCAACCATAAGCCCTTGTCGCTGAAAGTACTCCACAAACCACTTGGCCAATTTCTTATGCCCTGCTGCGGTCAAATGAATCGGGTCATCAGTAAAAAAATCTGCAGACGTGAACCCTGTGGGTTTCAAAGCACCCAAGTCGGTCAGTACTGCGGCATGTTCTTTCGAATAGTCCGGCTGCGGAAACTGGTAGAAGACAACTTGAGCATTGGGAAACCCTGAACGCAATTCTTCTAGAGTATCTCGAAAATCTTCTGGACTGACTCTATGTTGGACCGAGTCCACAGAGACCTGCACAGTTGAGTCTTTGGACTTCATTGATTGAAGCCACTTAAACAGATTGCGTTGCACAATCCATGGACTGGGTTGGGCATCTTTATCAGCCTTGCGCGCGACTTGAGCATCTCGAACACCAAAGCCGATAAACACACGCGTCGGAGAAATTTCTTGAAAAATAGACAGTGCCTTCAAACCTTGAACTGTGGACCACCCTGGCTGACCACCGTTGACGAGCTCTGCTTGTGCACCCATCTGTTCAATCCGATGTAGAAATACATCTTCTATCTCAACCCCCCACCCCAAAGTGGTAGAGCAGCCGAGAAAGAGCCAACGTTCCTTTTCAGCAGTGTCAATCGACGCATCACGAAATCCAAGATCGTTGGTAGAGAGGTGAAAGTCATGGTTTCCATTGTCAATTTGCCTATCCAAGTTTGGCTTCAGCATCCAAAAATACCCGATATCTCCAGTGTATATGTCGTCTCCCACCTGAGTCCACGCAAACAATTCCAGCGCCCCCAAGAGAAGCAATACCATACACAGACTGAAGAAGGCTTTTCGCAAGTTTTGCATCGATTGTGCTATCCTGTATTTGTAGTGTTTACTCTATCCAACTTTACACTAGGGGATCAACCATGCTTTGGATTTCTTTATTGATAGCCTGTACTGATGATTTTAAAAATGTTGAGCAAAACATCTCTCCATTGGACACGGCTGAAGTAGAATCTGATACCGGTGAAAACTCAAACGACACGTCAGAGCCGGACAACACTGATGATACTGGACAAGTCGACACTGAGGACACCAATGAAGATACAGGCACCGAAGAACAAGAACCGGTTGAAGACTATGACGGAGACGGATGGACAGAGGCAGAAGGAGATTGTGACGACGATGACGCCAACATAAACCCTGGGGTTCCCGACAACAGCAACGACGGAATCGACCAAAACTGTGATGGCATACCCGACGATGGATGGGTCGACCCCCAAGAACAAGACCAGGATGGAGATGGCTACAGTCCGGCGGATGGAGACTGCCTAGACACGGATCCCACATTCACCCCGGACGCGGTAGACGACGAATGCGATGGAATCGACCAAAACTGTGACGGCATACCCGACGACGGTTTTTCTGATCCTTATGAACCCAATGATGCTTGGACGTTTGGAGACACCGGTGCCATCAACTATCTTGGTCGTCTGGATGAAGGAGATGGACTCATCGAGATTTACAATTACCATTCATCCGACAGTGACGTAGATACATTCGCCTTCTACAATGAAGATGGATGGGGATGGGACTTCAACTTCACCATTACCATATGGGACGTTCCCACCACACTGGACCTCCAGATGAGCATGGAAGGCTTTGATGAACAAGGCAATTCCTACGGTGTTGTTGCTACGGCAACGAGCAATGGACCGGGAACCTCGTTGGAATTTGATTACGAAGGCGACAGTAGTGACAACACTGGGTATTATGTCGTCACCGTTACGGGCGTTGGCTCAGACTGCAACACACCCTATCAGATAAAGTTTGAAGAGCACTGAGTTCACTGATTGAGTCTGTTAGCGAAGCTGAACCCCGACAGACAAGGTGACAAAATTTAGCCAGTTCACCACAAAACCATCCTTTCCTGGATCGGGGTCATTGCTTGTGCCTTCTGCCCCGCCCCCGATGTACCGAAGATTCACGAAAGCATCTGTTCCTTGTTCCAAATGCAATCCACCACGCACTGAAGCGTCCAAAATCGCTCCTACAATGTCGGTATTCGAACCGTTGATGTATTTGATTGGAGCAAACGAGCCAGCCGCATCAAACCCCCACCACTGATTGTTCTCACGTTCAAATTTTCCCTGCATCGCCAGAAGAGGTACTGGACCAATGTCTCGATTGGTATTTTGAAGTTCACCATTCTGAGAACGAAAATCCAAAGTGGCATTGCGAATCTGAAGGGCTACCCCGAAGGACAGTTGATCTTGGGTGCCTTCACGCCAATCGTACATGTAGGTCCCACGATAGTAATCAAAGCCATACCGAAACTCCATCGGCGTGCCATCTACAAACGTGACGGAGTCAAACTGTAGATCTTGACGCGCCTCAGTCGTTGTAAAAATGTCGCATGGCTGAAAGAGAAAACCCAAGTGGTGGCGGCCTTCTTTTTGAAAGAACATTTCAAATCGTTGATAGCGAAAAAGGTTGTCTTGTCCTCCATCTTTCACGTAATCAAAATCTGTTCCCTGCTTTCCAAGTTGAATGGTGTTGGTGATGGGCGCCAAAAATCCGATTTCATATTGGGGATGGATTGTCCAAATAGCGTCGTCTGGATTGAATAAAGAATCGGTGGTCTCTGCTTGAACAATGGTAGAGAGACCTAGAAAAGTCAATAAAAGATGCATGGAGACTCCTGAGTGCAATATAATTCACTTAACTGTAGTTCATTTCCGAAAGCAGCCCATTTTGAGTTGGAAAATTTACCACAAAGCCCTTGTAATTAAGATACATTGTCTACATTGAACCTTGAACCTGTGAATGTGTATGAGTGCAAGACAAAGACAAAGCCAACAAACAAGGCAAAGTGAGCAACACGAACGCTCCCCTGCCACACGTTCTGCCAACAACGGACAGAACCAACCAGAACAGAGTTCTGGAATGTGGGGTTGGCTGGAGAATACCGGTGACTGGATTGCGGACAAATACGATGCTGTAACAACAGGTGTGGGTGAATGGGCTGGTGGCGTACGAGACAGTGCAAACGAAATATGGGACGTTGTGGAGTCTACCAGTTTTGAAGCCAAGGATGGCATATGGAGCTTAAACACTGACTTGGACGAGATACAAGATGTCGCTGGATTGGAAGGGCTATCGCTGGACCGTGAAGCATCGGACAACCAAGTCCCAATGGAGATTGACCGCAATACGGGTGTCCTGACGTTGAAGTGCGCCAACTTGGCACTGAACGCGTTGGCTTTCGAAGGGTTTACAGCACAATCTGTTTCCCTGTCAGACGTACAGATTCGTGTCGAAAACGCGTCTATGGAAGCCGGGTTTCTTGGGACGTTGTCTGCTAAAAAGGGTGGGGCAACAAAAGCACCTCAAAATGTCTCTTTGCGAGCGGGCAGCATTGTTGGACGTGGCATTCAAGTTCAGGATGCCAACATTAACGACGGGCAAGCCATCAATGTTGATCAAATCCAGCTTGAAAACTTTCAGCTTCAAGCCAATGGCTCCAAAGAATTGTTTGAAGATGCCCCCAACCAAGCGTCTTTCTCTGTCGCCAATGCTGTAATTCAAGGAATCCGAACCAAACAGGGTGAAAGCGATGTTGGTGGAAATATTTCTCTGAGCGAGACCAGCGGTTCTTTCGACGCACCCTCGGGGTCTGGGTCATTGAACATTGCTGATGTTCACGCTTCTCAAGTTGTTGCTGGAGCCAATCGAATAGAAAACAGTCAATTCCAGGGCATACAAGCAAACATCGCACCAACAGCCGATGGTCAAGGACACATCGCAACAATGTCTGCTGACAGAGCGGCCATGCGCAACGTCGATACCAGTTCTGTCGACAGTACCAGCGTTGCAAGTACAGGACTGTCGGGCAGTTTCAACACCCACACACAACAGTTGTCGACTTCGGCAAACAGTTTCAAAGCAAACGACGTCACTGGAATGGGTGGTACTGCAACCAGTGTTCAAGCGAACAATATTGTTGCTTCTTCAGACTTGGATGACAATCTACACAGCGGTTCTATCGGAACCCTTTCAGGTACTGGGCTCTCTACTTCTGACGGTAACATAGAACAAGCGACATTGAACAATTTGGTGGCTGCCAGTTCCGACTCTGGACAGACGGCCTCGTTGGGAGGCGCTACAGTTTCTGGATTGTCGGGGTATGGCCACACCGCAGATTTAATGACCGTTGGGGGTGCAACGGCTTCGAATGTTGGCAATGCTCAAAGTCTGAAAATGGATTCGGCAAACCTACGGGGATACCAATCTGAAATGGGTACGGTTGAACGCGCTGGATTGCGGAACGTAGATCTCCGCAACAACGGGGAACGGGCGTCAGGTTCAATTGGCAGTGCTTCTGTGAACAACGCCAGCCTAATGGGAACGACAATCGGAGATGCAACTGCCCGCAATGCAGGTTTTGCGCACGGTGCTGACGGTAGTTTTGTGACGCTTGAAAGTGGAACGGCTTCAAACATCGCTGGATTTGGCAGTCAAGCAGACCGTGTGTCAATTGACAATCTATCGGCCCATGGAAACACCGACCTCAGTCAAAGTGGTTTCACTGTGGGAAGTGTTTCCGGTCAGAACATCTCTCATGAAGCTGGAGCAGTTGGAAGTCTGTCCATAAATGACGTTCGTGGCTCCAGAAATCAAGATACCTACAACGCCTCGGTCGCATCCATGTCAGCAAGCAATGCCACGGCCCATGGCTTCGCGTCTGTTGGAAACATCACTGGTACGAACGCATCGGTTCAAGCAACCCTTGGAAAGGACACTCAGTACAGTGCAGACTTAGAGAGTCTATCTGTTAAAGATGCAACAGAACACACGTTTGGAGCGACGGTTGGTCAAGCAGACTTCAATGGTGCTCAAGTGTCGGGAACCAATACCAGTGAACTACACACCTCATTGGATTCAGGAAGCGTGCAACGCTTTGCCATGCAAGGTGGCTCCATCGAATCGGCTGCAGTCGCTGGATTTGAAAGCAACATACAGAATGGACAGGGTGACGTGAAACTCGATGAAATCGCGTTTACCAATGCACAGTATGAAGACATGCTTCGGGTTGGCAACGGGGTCGCACAGAACATCCGAGCACAAGGTACGCCAGAGTCTCAAACAGGTTCTATGGATACCGCCCACGTCGGAAACATTTCCGTCATTCAACCCCAATCCGTTTCACACATTGGCAGTGCATCGCTGAGTGGTGGTCACTTCGCGCATACTGGAGAGGGCAAAGGCTCAATTGGTGTAAACAACGTCGGGGCCAAAGACATTCAAGTCGACATATCAGACATGAGCAAGGGTGAGTCCGTTTCTGGTGCCACAACCGATCCCGTTGCAAATGTGGACTTCAACGAGATGCTCGCCACTGGCGCCCAAAGACTGGACACTGCACAGATTCAAGCCCAAGTCGGTATGAAACCGGGTCAGTTGGGCAGTGGTTTGACCTCAGTAGGTATCGAAGACGGTACAACATTGAATGCCGATGTCAATAT
>CBFICN010000061.1:0-18979 GCA_965661045.1 uncultured Myxococcota bacterium | reverse complement strand
GACCCGTTGTACAAAAATGCCCGGCGTGTGGATTTCATTGGGGTCCAACTCTCCTGCAGGCACCAATTCTTCGACTTCGGCGATGGTGATCTTTCCGGCCGTAGCCATCATCGGATTGAAGTTGCGTGCTGTTGAACGGAAGATGAGGTTTCCATGGGTGTCGCCTTTCCACGCTTTGACAAAGGCGAAGTCAGCGGTCAACGCTTCTTCCAAGATGTATTTTTTGCCGTTGAACACCCGCTCTTCTTTTCCTTCCGCAACCAGTGTACCGACACCGGTAGGAGTGTAAAAAGCCGGAATGCCTGCGCCGCCTGCACGAATGCGTTCTGCCAACGTTCCTTGGGGAACCAAGTCGACTTCAAGTTCTCCGGAGAGAAACTGGCGCGCAAAGTTTTTGTTTTCACCAACGTAGCTCGAGATCATCTTTTTGATCTGGGTGTCGCCCAACAAAATTCCCAATCCCTTGTCGTCCACACCACAGTTGTTGGAAATGACGGTGAGGTTTTTGCACCCTTTGACGTTGAGGGCTCGAATTAGGTCTTCAGGATTTCCACACAAACCAAATCCACCACTCATCAAGGTGATGTCATCGGTCATGTCAAAGATGGCTTCGGCAGCACTTGCATATACTTTGTTCATTGCCCACTCCAAAAGGGGATTGTTTCTTATTTGACCATCTCAAGATGGCTTTCCGATGGAATTCTGTAAGGTTGGAATCAATTGTTGTCAACTCTGAAACCACTTAATTTGAGTGGTGTGTTGAGAACGATAGGGGCTTCTTGATAGAACAGAATTGTTGGCGTGGAGGTACAATGGGGTTCAAGTTGGCATTGTTGTCTTGTCGAGCGTTGCCAGAATGGGAGCAAGACGATCGATATTTGCATGACGTGCTGTCCAAAGAGGGTGTGGATTGGGAGGAATTGCCTTGGGATGCCAATGTTGATTGGTCGCTGTTTGATGCGGTTTTGATTCGTACAACTTGGGACTATGTGGCCCGAATTGTCGAGTTCTCAGAGGCGCTCTCTCACATTGCAACCCAGACTCGGTTGCTCAATTCAATCGAAGTGGTGCAGTGGAATCTACGCAAGACCTATTTGCGAGACTTGGCGCTTGATGGGGTTCCGATTGCCCCAACATATTGGTTGAATCCCGATGATCCTGTGACGTTGAAAGATATACTGGAAGATGAAGGTTGGGCGAAGGGTTTTTTGAAGCCCGTTGTTGGTGCTTCTGCATCGGATACACTTCGGTTTTCACTGGATACAATCGAATCAGCACAGCGATGGTTGGATGGTCTTCTCAAAGACGGTAAGTCGATGATGTTGCAGCCCTATCTTGAAACGGTTGAGCATCAAGGCGAGTATTCGGTAATATTCTTTGGCGATCGGCTATCTCACTGCGTACAAAAAGTACCTGTGTCGGGAGATTATCGAGTGCAAGATGATTATGGAGCCAGTGATGGCCCAGTTCCGATGGCGGTATTGTCGGAACTGACAACGCTCGCCAAACAGGTCATGCACCAGTTACAGCATCGCTTTTCTGATATTTTGGTTGCTCGATTGGATTTTTTGCGAACGTCAGATGGACGTTTGGTGCTCAATGAGGCTGAAATGATAGAGCCATCTCTGTTTTTTCGACGTTCTACAACGGTTGCCCCACGCATGCTCTTTGAAGAACTCTCAAAGCGGGTCGATCGATGATGCCATCTCTTATCTCTCATATGATGAAAAATATCGTCTAGAAAGACCCTTGTTGGTATACAATTGGATACAAACTTTGTGTGACATTGCATCCAACAACGAATGCAGTGGGTATTGGATGAATTTGGAGAGTGCATGGAATCCACCACCATTTTTGACTTGCAAACACCCTCGGGTGCTCAAGTGGAGGTCCGCCGATATCGGTTTGGAAACACACAGGAGAAGGGGCTTCGGATTGCTTTTGTTGCCGGTATTCGAGGAGATGCTCCGGAGGGGATGCGCATTGCCTATCGACTGATGGAGTCATTGAAAGTCATGGAAAAAGAGTTGCATGGCGTTGTGGATATCTATCCTTGCATCAACCCACTGGCAGCCGAGCAGGGCAGTCGATTGTGGCCGAGTTTTGACATTGATCAAAATCGTCAGTTTCCTGGAAACGCTCACGGTCATCCGCCTGCAAGACTGGCGCATCGATTGATTCAAGATTTGGAAGGGGTTGACTTGGTGGTTGAGTTGAGAGGGGGGCGACCAGGGTTTGCGGAGATTCCTCAAGCCATGATTCGTTCGAGTAGTGCAAATAATTCACTGACTGAAGGGGTGAGCGTGCTCGATGTTGCTCGTCAATGCAATACCTCAATTGTTTGGAAACGGTCCGCAGATCCCAAAGCCAAAAAGACCTTTGGAAATCAGTTTTCCAACGTCATCGTACTGGAAGGTGGGCAAGGAAACCGTTTGACAAACGAAGTGGGGGAGGTCTTTGCGGATGGGTGTTTGTATTTGTTGACTCGTACGACGGTATTGCCTGAATCGCTGCTGCCCTTTCCCTGGATGGCGATGGAGGACCCCGTGGTGGTCGACGAGGACAAGGTGCATCGAGTTCGCGTATCAACAGCCGGTTTATTCTTTCCGTCCGCAAAACTCGCTGGCACAGTTTCGGTGGGGGAACAGGTGGGAGTGGTGATGCATCCGCGCGTGTCATCCATCGTTGAAACAGTCTACGCACCGGTGTCCGGTCGAGTGTTGGCCCTTCGAAACCAACCAGTGGTGTCTTCTGGGGAGTTGGTGATGAGAATTCAACAGGAGCAAACATGACCCCTACAACAGAAGTCATTTTGTCTTTGGAGGCACCCTTTCGAGATGCCGTAGAACTCCAGCGAATTCGGTTTGGTGAACCCGGAAATGGTATGCACGTCGCGATCGTTGCTGGTTTGCACGGCAATGAGATTGGGGGTGTTTGTGCGGTCAATCATTTGGTGAACAGACTCAAGACTGCAAGTTTGGCAGGGTGTATCGACATTTATCCTGTGGTCAATCGGATGGGCTTGGACGAAGGCAGCAAAGTCAATCCGCTCGATCGTCGAGATATCAACCGATGGTTTCCCGGTAGTGCAACGGGGTCGGCCTCTGAAAGAATTGCCAACGCCATCTTTTCACAAACCGAATCCTGTGATTGGGTGGTCAGCGTGCACACGGGTGCGGCACACATTCACGACATTGTACAGGTTCGCTGTTTACAAGAGTCGGTCGATCTGTGTGAATCCTTGGGCGCGCCACTGGTGTGGTCCAAGACCAAATTGGCTCGAGACGTCAGTTTTCTTGGACAGGCCATCAAAAGGGGCCAGAAGGCACTGTATTTCAGTGGCGGGGTGGGGAATCAATATCAAGCGACAACAATCGATTCCCTACAGCAACTACTGTGGCGGTGGCTGCAGGCTGTGCAAGTGATACAAGACGTTGTTGGTCCAGCGTCTGCAGCAACCATTTTTGAAGGCAGGATGAACGAAGTTCGCACGTCTACAGGGGGTATTTTTATTCCGATGACTGCTGTGGGTGAACGCGTTCAAAAGGGGAAGATTCTTGGGCGAATCGAGCAAGCCGTGGGTGGAGAGGTCTTGGAGGTGGTCAACGCACCGTTTGACTGTTTAATCACCAGCGTTCGAGTCCAACCAGTGGTGTACCCCTATGAACTGTTGATCCGTTTTGTCCCCAATGTATAGGGTTGTCGTGACGATGTGCCAAAGGGGAACTATACTGTTGCACAGGGAACAACCAGCGACTTGAGTTTGCGACGGGCATTTGTTGTGGCAGGAATATTGACTGGCTGTATTTCTAAAAGATCTTGCACGTTTACTTTTGATAAGCATTGATTTTTTATGTCTGCTGGGCTAATTTTCAACCACAGAAACAATCACAGTGGAGAGAATGATGGCTGGTAAAAAAAAGATTCGGCAGTTGACAGGCACCTCCTTAGACTTTGGCGACATGTTCGGTGATATGTTTGGTGAGGAGTCCAGTTCGGAAGAAAGGTCCAACGGCAACAACGGAAAGAAAGAAAAGAAAGGTGGCACTGGCCGCACGTCCAACAAGGCGACAAAGACGTCTGAGAAAACCAAAGCGCAAACACCTTCTCCATCCACGTCTGAAACGGAGTCAGTGAGTACCCAAGATTTGGAAACATGGCTGAAGCAAGAACAGAAACTCAAAGACGTTCAAACGGAACTGGCATCGATTCATGAACATCATCAAGCGGAACTTGAGTCTGTGAAAAGCGCTAAGGTGCTCTTGGAAGAAAAGATGCAAGCCATGGTTGCGGATCATGCAGAGGAAATGAACACCTTGCGGACTGAACTCGAAGGTCTGAAGTCTGAACTGTTGCAAGAAAAACAGCAGGTAGCGGCCTTACAGGAACAAGTTCGAGTCTCCAAAGATGAAACAGAACGAGCGTTGGCAGAAAAGGAGAAACAGCATGCGGAACATTTGGCGCAGTCTGATTGGATACCGTTGACTGGTCTGCTTAATGAGCGAGGACTGCGTACCCACACGGAGTATATGAGTTTCTTCAAGGCGGTAGGAGAGTCTACACACAGTTGGACCGTATGGAAAGATGTGCAGGTTCACAAGGAGACCATGCAGGATTTTCTGAAGCAACAAGTGCATTTGATTTGCGAAAGCATTTCCGACAGTTCGACCATTCCCGGCGTTTGCATACCCGTGGACAACAGCAAGTGTGAGGTGAGTGGCGGTGTCCCTTTGCGGGTCGAGTCGAGAGAACTCATCACGGAAATATTGTTGCAAGGGTGGAGTAAGGTCCTGTTTTTGGGTGTGCCCAGACACTTTGTCAATTTTCTTCGACAACAACTCTCGCAGACCACCATTGAAGTGCAAGTGGACCCACGCGAAACGAACTGGATCTACACAACGGATATGAGCAGTTATCCAGTCATTCTTATATTTGGTGGGGGCATAGAGAAGATTCCACCTCAGTGTACAGCAAAAGTATTCTGTTATGACACCGAGACGATTGGCGAGAGCATGCAGGTCTGTCGACAAGCAATTCAGCAACTTGCTGAAGAATAGAGAGCCTGTATCGTGCACATTGCTCTACTGTACACGGTTTTGGCCTTGTGTGCGACTGTATGGATGGGGCGAAAGAGTCAGAATTTGAGTGATCGAGCCCGCTTTGGAATTGGTTTTTATCTATTCTTGTTTGGTGGCATGGGTGTATTTTTTGCCCTCGATGAATCGGAACGAACGTTGCTGCTGGCATCTTGTGTCAACCAACTATTAACGTTGTCGTATTTGCTGGCTGCTGGTGTGGGAGCAACCCCTAGAAATCTACCGGATTCAACAACATTGTGGAAATGGATAGGGGGTAGCCTATTGATTGGGGCTGGCGCTTTGACCATTTCAGGCGTGATGCTGGAATTGTTTGAGTCTGTTGGTGGTGAGGTGCAAACTCAGGGGCTGGTGGACTTGTTGGCTGAAGGAGAGCCCTTGGAACAGTGGCTGACAGTGGTGCTGGTGGTTGGACTGGCTCCGGTATGTGAAGAATTGCTGTTTCGAGGCACATTGTTGCCTTGGGCGGTCGATAAGGTCGGTGAGTTGGGTGGCATCATTGTAACCGGAACCTTGTTTGGGTTGATGCATTTCGAAACGTTGACTGCGGTACCACCCCTGATCGTTTTTGGAGTGGTGCTGAGTTGGTGGGCGCGACACACAGGGTGGGTGTTCTTTCCAATCATTGCTCATTTTTGCAACAACGGATTGGTGGTGTTGTCATTGTGATGGACGGTGTGATGAACGGTCAATATTTGACAAATGCAGATTGAAGTGTGGACGAGGTGGGCTCGGTGTATTACCCACAAAGAGAATTTGTAGACAGTCACCGAGATGAAAAAACATGGGTGAAGAGGAGACATAGATGAAATTGATCAAGGGTGCACGCACCATGCGTCGCTACAGTATAGATGGAAAACCAGATCAGTCCGATGGTGATTGGTTGACGCAGATACAGAACCAACTGCAGATGCATGCCTTTGAAAATGCCGAGAACAATCAGCGCACGGAAGAACAGTTGGGATGGGTGACCGCCGACTCTTTATTGGATGCCGATTTCTCGAGAATGGATAAGTGGTATTTGGACCCTTACATTTACGGACAGTTTCGCGTCGACAAAAAGACCTTGCCCAGCAACCTCTTTCGGGCGATGTTTGACCTGCGCATCAAAGAGTGGTTGGCCACCAACAATCGAGAGCGGATTCCCAAGCGCGAGAAAGACGACATTCGCGATGTATTGAGTGCCGAACTCTACTCGAAAACACTGCCCAAAGTTAAAGTGGTGGAATTTTGCTGGAACATTGATCAGCAGTACTTGATTTTGTTGAATTTGTCAGACTCTTTCAATGACAAGTTTTGCGATCACTTTTACACCACCTTTGGTTTGGGATTGCGCGTTCAAACGCCACTGATGTTCTTACCAGCCGACGACCCAAGCATTGAACCGATGACCAAATGTGGTCTCTCCGGTTTTAAAGCCAAAGCCACACCCCAGTAAAGCGGAGACAGTACAATGCCCCAAACAGATTTGAGAGACGAAGTCTATCCCCACATCGCCCCTGAGTTCTATGCTTGGTTGCTCTTTCAATCAGAGGTGAAAGATGAGCTTTTTGAGGTGGAGGGAATCGGTCCAGTAGAAGTTCGATTGGAAGATCGATTGACCTTTACCGGAGAAGGAGAGGAAAAATCACGTACAGTTGTGACTGGGCAAGACGCCCCAGCTTCGGCAGAGACAAAAGCCGCCTTGATCAGTGGCAAGGTAATCACCGACGCGAAACTGATTCTGCGCTTACCGGGCAACTCTTACATGCTGAGTTTGAAAGGGGATCTGTGTGACTTTTCGTCGTTGAAACAGGTGTCCGAAGATGCAGACGAGCCCACCATGGTCATTGAAGAAGACGACACCAAAGAAGCCTTTCTATTGTTGCGGATGCAAGAGTACGAAGACATTGTTCGAATTATCCAAACACTCTTTCGGGCTTTTGTGGCAGACCGAGCAACGGACGAGTGGTACACGACAACGTTGCAAGAAATGCGAAGATGGGTGCACGACGATCTTTGATTCCGATTCCCAATTGGATACAGTGTAAATATGCTCTCACTTTTCTTTCTTGGACTGCAAGCCGCTCAGGCAAACCCAAAACCACCAGGATCCATTGGATTTGGTGCTTGCATTGGTGCACCCTCTGGTGTGACCGGTAAGATTTATATTGCCGATGGCTTGGCGACTCAGTTTTCTTTTGGCGGCGACCTCGGACAAATCGGTGATGTGGGTCTCAGTTTGGACATTGTTCAGCACTTGCCCAGCCTCAACGATCCCTTGGACGGGTATTCAGTGCCTGTTTATTTGGGTGCGGGTGTGACGGCATCGAGTCAGGTATCTCAGCAAACAGAGACTTTTGTTGGCTTGAGAGGCGTGATGGGAATTTTGGTTACAGCCGATGGTTTACCGGTCGAAGTGTATATTGAGACTGCGCCAACGGTGTATGTATTGGGGTCCTCGATCTCTTTTTCTTGGGGCGTAGACGGACAACTGGGATTTCGTTACTATTTTTGACCCGATCGTTGGTTGTGAAAGGACCAAAAATCTTGTTATAGTTATAAATCCAGGTTTTTTAAGCCCAGCCAACGTTGGGGAGAGTGTGCATGCAGGTTCAATTTTACGGTGTTCGAGGATCGATTCCGATTTCGGGAGCAGACATCACCAAGTATGGTGGACACTCTTCGTGCATTCGGATTCAATCCAAGGAAGGAACGCCACTCATTCTGGATTGTGGTACGGGTGCTAGACCCGCCGGTGTCGATGTTCTGCAGCAGGGCCACAAAAATGTTGAGGTGCTCTTTACACATTTTCACATGGACCATTTGTTTGGCTTTCCATTCTTTGCGCCCTTGTACATTCCAGGAAATACAGTGCGCGTTAACGTGCCCGCCTACAGTGCCGTGGATGCCCAGAATAAGCTCAGTCGTTACTTGAACGGGTTGTATCACCCTGTTCGCATTCGTGATTTGGCGGCTGAAGTGCTGTTTCACGGTGTTCGAGTGGGGCAGAATTTGCATCGCGATCCGTATACCATAAAAACGGTCAGCCTCAATCATCCGGGTGGCTCTTGTGGGTATCGAGTAGAGGCCGATGGTTTTGCTGTGGCTTATCTGACTGATACCGCACCTTTGAGCAAACCAACAGAAGGATTGAGTGGGGACAAAGAACCCGTTCGAGCTGAACGCAGATTGCTTAGCATCATGCAGGATGCCGATCTTGTCATCATGGACACGATGTTTGAGTACAACGAGTATCTACAAAAGATGACATGGGGGCATGCCTATCCAGAATATGCCGTCAAATTGGCCAACATGGCTGGGGTCAAGCAACTGATGTTGTTTCACCATTCTCCCACAGCAAACGATGCAACGATGGACAAATTGGCTGATTATTGGGCTTCGCAAGATGGAGAGCGCTTCACAAAGGTGCGAGTGGCTCGGGAGGGGCAAGTGATTGACTTGTCGGAGTGATTCATTGGCTCGACGAATCGATCGTACACAGCGTACTCACAGGACTGGTGTTGTTGAACGTTCTGGGGATTTGTTGGGCGGTGTACATTCGAGTTTGGCAGGTATTTCTTTGGGAGTCTTATCAAGAGTCCATTCAAGAGGCATTGGAGGACGGCTATACGCTGTCCTCGAAGTGGTGGAAGGCAGAGGTGTCTTGTGTCAACGAAGAAGGTCAAAGGCGTCGATGGCGTGGTGGAGTGTGGAGCACGGAGCCTTGATTCGCAATCCTTGATAGATGTAGAATGTCAGGCACTGTATGCTTGGTTTTTGCATCAGAGCTTGAAGTAGCGCTACAATTCCTGCGGTGAAAACTTCCAAGCAGAGACCTCTTTGACCAACTCATTGTCTTTGCTGTCTCGTTTCATTCTGATGCGCCGGAATTCCCAGTCGTTTTCGAGCACATATTCTCGATGGGTGATCAGATATTTGTCAACCTGTTCTGGAAATCCCAACAACTGTAAAACATTGGATCGCCTCAGCAGTTCTGGTAAAACGATATCCATACGGTAAATCCGACCCTCATAGATGTACACCGACCCTTTTTCGTAGCGATAGTGAATTCCCTGTCGCATGGGCAGTTCTTGCGTCTCTTGGAGATCTCCCAGTTGGTCGTTGAGAATGGGTTGACTGACGACCCAATCTCTCCCACCGAGGTACATCACATCGACATAGACCCCGTCTTTCTTTTGGTATTCGACGACGTCTTGGGTTTCGATGCGTTCGTCTGCGGACTGGATTTCTTCTAAGATTGCAGGGGCTTCGACCGCTTGTAAGACCGGTTCATCTTCACACCCGGTGCCAACAACCAAAGCAAGGTGGAGAATACTGGCTAGAAAAGGACGCATTTGAACTTGCCCGTTGAAAGAAAATGTGTTGTGGTATAGGGTATGTTCAGTTTACCCACCACGTTGTAGGGATGCAAGAAATGATCTGTGTAACCATTCGATATTTTGCCCATTTGAAAGAACTTCGAGGATGTGCTGACGAAGAAGTGTCTCTGTCAAAACCGTGTACCGTTGAAGAACTCTTTGCGCAACTGTTTGAGGTTGCGCCTACTGGTATCCGCTTTGCCATCAATGCAGAGTATGTCGATGCGACTGCGGTGGTTGCCGATGGGGACGAGGTGGTATTTTTGCCGCCAATGGGGGGCGGATGATCACACTATCCAAAGAGAGCATCTCTATAGAAGAAGTGGAGCGGGCCGTTGCCCATCCAGATTGTGGTGCCGATTTGGTTTTTGTAGGACGTGTGCGCGGTATCTACAAGGGGCAAACAGTGCTGAGATTGGAATATGAGGCCTATGAGAAAATGGCCGTTCGGTGCATGCAACAGATCGCCGACGATGCCCAAAGCCAGTTTCAGGCACGGGTTGCCATCGTTCACCGCGTGGGTGTTGTGATGCCCAATGAAGTGAGTGTGGTCATCGCTGTGTCGACACCGCACCGTGCTGCCAGTTATGATGCCTCTCGTTTTGTGTTGGAAGCCCTCAAAAAAGACGTTCCCATCTGGAAACGCGAAATCACCGACGCAGGTGCTTTTTGGAAACACAACAACAAATCTATCAAACCACTTTGATGTTGGAGATGGTATGAGCCGACCTTTGATTGACAACACCCACCCGCAAGCCATCGTGCCCCGTCGTTTGGAATTCTTAGACCCATTGCCAGAAGATATGCATCACTCTGACCTCAACCCTCACGTGAAGGCCTATTTTGAGTATGGAGCGCCAGTGGTGGTTGGTCGGGAAGCCAAACAGTACAGGGGCAATTGGGCGGCTTGTTTTGACCGGACTGCACCATTGTGTTTGGAGATCGGCAGTGGAAATGGTTTCTTTTTGCAGGGAATGGCACAGAAGTATCCCGACAACAATTGGTTGGGAATTGAGATTCGGTACAAACGCGTCACGATGGTCGCTAAAAAATTGCAGGAGGCAGGGGTTCAAAATGCCCGAATACTCCGGTATGACAACTGGTGTTTGGACGATTTGTTTGAAGAGGGGAGCATCGCAGCCGTGTATTGCAATCACCCAGACCCTTGGACCAAACGGCGACAGGCTCACAAAAGAATATTGGCCAAACCCTTTGCCAGTTGGATGGCTTGGGCGATGGCAGACGGTGCGGAATGGAGAATCAAAACCGATTTTGAAACCCACATCGATACGATGTTGAAGGTGATCGAAGAACTTCCCTTTGACGTACTGGGCGTGGCACGAGACGCCCATGCCAATGGTTTTCCATGGGACAACAGCGAAGATGTGACGACGAATTACGAGCGCAAGTTCATCGAGCGAGACGAGCCAATTTATGCGGTGCGATTGCAGCGCCAGTCACGAGTCGGATGACCGTTTGGCGTTGAGTTTGGCCCACAGCGTTCCAAAGGACGTTCCGTCAACCATCATCCACACAATGGCCGATGCCGATTGTACAATGAAGATCCACCAGTGAAAACACAGCGCGGTGGCAAAGTTTGCACCAGCGTCGGTCGAGCCAAAGAATACCAGTCCCCCCACATAGGAAGCCTCATAGGTACCCGCAAACCCTGGTGCGCTGGGGGCGGCCATGCCAATCATCGTGAATGCCAAGATGCCCATGCCCTCTAAAAAGCCAATGCCCTCAATGCCAAACGCGATCGCTGCCATACCATACATGTAGGTAGACACCACCCAGATGACCACGGTTTCCAGCAACACCCAGCCCAATTGACCTGTGGCGCGCAACCTGTCTAGTTGGTGCAAAAAAGGATGCACCAGTTCTAAGAGTTTCTGTGGCATCCACGGTCGGTCGATCACGCGACGGAAAAAGTTTGTGGCAAAAATGGGGGTGAACAGTCCGGCAAACAACAGCGGCAGTAGCCATACAGAGCGGGCACGGATGTCGGCAACCCAACTGCCATCCAAAATTGGGATGTCGGCCAAGGCAAGAACCAAGATGGCCATCACCATCGCCGAAATCAGATCGATGATGCGTTCAACAAAAACAACCGCCAGTCCAGAACCCATCGGCATATCCTCTTTGTCCAACAGCAACACTGGTCGCATGATCTCTCCCATTCGAAGGGGAAGGATGTTGATGAAAAAGAAGGAAATGCACAGAATGTAAAAGGATGTCGAAAAACGATGGTTCGGCAACGTTCCCCGAACGATGCGCATCTGTCTGTGGGAACGAAGAATCTGCTGGATTGTAAAGATGATGCCCACACCGCCCAACAACCACCAGTTCGCATCCACAATGCGCTCCCAGACGCCGACAAGGGGTTGACCTTGCAAAGCCCACCACATTGCTCCAGCTGCCAAGACCAATCCAAAGAGAAACTTACTCATGGACCGCTCGACCTGTTCGACGTCGCATCCAGAACAAAGGGGCTATCCACAGCAATGCGCTTTTGCTGGACGCACAGCCACAGTCTTGAGGGGCATCAAAGGTGGTGGGTTCTGAGCCAAAATGGTATTCTTGGAGGTTGCTCAACCCATCGTCATCGGGGTCTTCATCGGCATCGTTGCGATGGGGGTCCAGTCCCCATTCTTCTTCCCATGCTGTTGGCATTCCGTCTTGATCGTGGTCTCGCAGCAGGGTGATTTCCAACATGTCGTTCTGTGGTATGACAAGTGGCTCAACAGAGGGAATAATGTACCCCATGTCGTTTGGACAGATGGGGGTATGGGACAGTGTGATGTTCCACGTGCCGTCTTGCAGACCGTACATCAGTGCAGCGCCATCGTCCTTGCTGTATTCTCGTTGGACATCACCAGAGGCATCGTGCTGCAACAACGTCAAGATGTCTACGACAGGATTGCCTTCGTCATCGGTGAATTGAATGAGTGCTTGCTCTCGAGGCTCCCAATACACAGTGAACGTGTCATGGGTTTGGGCCTCGAGTTCAAACCAGAGTGGCTCTCCCAGTGCATCGAGTACATCCCCAGTGTAGTATCCATCATTTTCAGCAAAAATGGTCAGTGTATACCGTCCAGCGTGTAGTCCACGAACAATGGCTGTCCCAGTTTCATCCACGGGTTCACCACGACCGACAGTCTTTGTGTCGTTGTAGAGTAGAATGGAAGCCCCTTGAATTGGATCTTCGGTATTGGCATCCAGTACCGTTACCGAAAGTGTACTTTCAAGCGGGGCGTCGATGTCCAACAAGTCGTAGAGTTCTCCTTCATCGAGAATCGGCTCAAAATATACGGGTCGGTCGTCTGTTGGAGAGTAGGTGTTTGCGTATCCGTCGGCACTCATCCAAGATAGGACTTCTCCAGGAGGAAGTCCAGCGATATTGTATAAACCATCGTCATCGCTTTGGGTGCTGCGAATTTGGCTGTTGGAATACACACTGATGTTGGCATTCGGAATTGGTGTGGGACCACTGTGTACCAAACCTTCTATCGCAATGCCCGGGTTCAGTTCGATGGAGCCACCGATGTTATTCAGGCTCAGCCAAGCGGCCTCTCGATTGTCGTACGTGGGTTCTTGATGGGTGAGCCATTGGGTGGGGATGGTGTCTCCCTCAATTTCTAGGGTGACTAGACTGTCGATTGGCAACCCTCCAATCTCCACATTTCCGTTGACGTCGCTGAACCCACCTCGGATCCAAGCCCCATCTGGCGTGGCCTTAATCAATGCGTTGCCCAGTGGTTCACCGTCCACGTTGATCTGTGTTTGCAGTGTGGCACCTGTTTCGAGATCAATGGTGAGGGTTGAAGTCTCCTTTGTGAAGATGCGCTCCGCACTGCAATAATCTGGTGTGTTCGGATAAAAGGCGGGGATCGCACTGCTGTCCACATCGGGTACGGCAAACAATCGAACTGGACCGTCGGTCACATCGGTAAACTCAAATTCACCGTTGGCATTGCTTTGGGCTTCTTGATATCGTTGTTGTGCATCAAATAGGTAGAGTGTCACGCCACTCAAGGGCTCAGTCCCTTCTAAGACCTGTCCACTGAGGGAATCTGCCAAAGCGTATGTCGAGAATATGGCGAAGCCGGTAAACAAAAACACGAGGTTTACAAGGTGCTTTGGTTGCGCTGCTCAACTGACCAGCCGTCAAAGCCAGTGGGGAGCGTACACGGAAGGGATGACGGTTTACACTGCAGTACAATGACGCCACGGGTTGGCAATATGGTTTGATGGTGGGTTAGCCAGGTTTGCAGACCCAACCAAGACAATTCTGCAGGAAGGTAGATCACCACTCCATCATCTACATCGATAGTTTGTGCTGTGTCCGTTTGTTTGTGTCCAAATGCACTCAACAGCCACAATGCGCCGATTGTTGTAAAGACTACGATGCTCCAGTTCATTAAGACGCCGACCCAAGCGGTTCCTGTGCAGCCCATCAAGAGCCAAGCACGTTGAATCCACCAATGGTGTTGTGTTGATGCAACAGCATGAACCGTCAACGAGTCGACTGTCTTGTCCGCTTCAAAATTCTTCCAGTCTGTTGTGACTTCACCTTGAGACGTGGAGATCCACTGGCGCACCACACCTGTGTGACCTTTGGCGTCTTGAATGCCAGAGAAGACCCAGACAACAAACAAGATCAGTCCAATCCATGGTTGTACCATTGAGAGCAGTACGATGACACTTGCAATCAACGATAGACTGCCCAGTATCCATCGGGTGCTGGTGTGGGTGGAAATGTTCAGCGACATACAAATCATCCTGTGGAATTCTTAAATTTGTAACCCAGAATTGGAAATTAAGCATCCAAACTGGGTTTGCTACACCAATTTGAATTATAGATTGTATATGGACAGTACGAATACCCACATAGAGAAACGATTGACCGTTGCACTGATTGGTACAGGTGTTGACTGCAGTGCCGTTGGATCATCTGTTCCAGGATGGAGCATCTCCATCAATAAAGACAAACTCCAAATCAAACAGTCTTCAGAAGACAGTGTTGGTCGAGGCACGCAACTGGCCCAGTGCTTTACAGAGACACTGTCAGCAGTGCAGGTCATGGGAATTGACATTTTTAACGGGCAAGCAAAGACAACGTCCACATTGCTGCTTAAAGCCCTTGAAAAAGCCTTGAGTGTGGGCGCAGATTTGATTGTGGTGTGCGTACACAGTTTCAACAAAGACAAAGCGGCGAGGTTTGAAAAGGTGTGTGCCTACGCGCACCGTCATCAGATCCCTGTTGTTGCCAGTGCTGTTGTCGACCAAACGTCGTACCCTTCTGCAATCGAAACGGTGTTTGGCGTGCTGTCTGATCCTGAATGTCGAGAATTTCGCTATCGATACATTCCAGAATTGCTGGATGAAAGCGACCCCAGAGGATTGCAGTTTGTGTTGAGCGGGTGGTGGAATGACCGGTTTTGGGGTGCAGATATGGCCACTGTTCGATTGGGGATCGAGGTTTCTCGTTTGATGATGCAAGGTGTAGAGTATCGTGACTTAAACCACAAACTGACGTTGGAATCACTGGTGCCGTTTACCGAAATTGGGTTTGAATAATTATCAAGGAGAAGCCATGTTGAAAGAATTGTCCACGTGGGCTGTTTCTCATTTTGAAGCGTGTCGGTCGGACTTATCAGAAGACCATCAAAACGTCGTACAACGATGGTTGCGAACGGGTGTGCCTGGAACGCGGTGGTGTCATTGGGGTGGTGTGGTGTTGAATGGTTCACTCGCTGAGCAGTTTGACGACTCTCTTGAAGAACATACGGCGTTGTGGGTGGCGATGGAACTCAGTTCAAGGGTTGGAATGGGCTTGCTTTTTCAATCGCCCTCAATGCGACAAACGGCGTCGATTGTCACGTTACAAATATGGCTGCACGGTTTGCGAAACGGTTGTAGTGCTGAACACATGGTCATTGCCTGGTCTCACGCATTGAACAACCCGCCTCAATTTTCAACGCTGCACGGTGTTGATTTTGACATCGTTTGGCGTACCCTCAATCATTGGGCTCGACTGTGTGTTGAATCGCAGAGTGCTCTTTCAACAAAGTGGGATGTGTCCAATTTGTTGAGCACCGCACGATTTGGTCTCGGAGACGTGTGGTACGCTTCTCAAGTACGGTTTGTTCAAGCACCTGTGGCTTTGGAATGGTTGACCACTGTGCAAAGTGTGGAAGAGATTTTGAGTCGACATTTAAAAGCGGCTTCTAAAAGACTTCGCATTCAGCAGATTGAACGAATTAAAATTCTGGTGCCCCACTGTTTGGCGGACAGAGAGACGACTTTTCGTGCTTGGATCGCAAAATATGTGTTGACCCACGAGTGGTCCACTGAACAGTTGGATGCACACTGGAATTCAAAACATACACCTCTCATTCAAGAACTCGTTCACAATATCGAAATTGAGTATGCTCCTCACCTTACAGAACAGTTGTACACGCAACTATTGACCGAACTGCCGGATTTCTTCGTTGGGGTGACAACAGAGCAACTGGCTCAGGTTTCCAATCTCCCAATTCGCTGGAACGCTGTTCGTTCACATAAAGCCTTGCGCAAAGCGATTCAGGGGTGCGCCTATGCTTCAGGTCATCCGACTCAAGCACAGTTGGATGCCTTTGAGATCCAATTTCCAGTAGAAGTTCGACTGATGACCACGAGGGGTGGAACTTGGCCAGAACGACGACACAGAATCGGATTCTTAGAATTACAGTGATCCTTTGTGCTAGACGAATCGCCCAATCTTTTGTAAAATGATACAGTATTGTACAATTTGTCGATGGTTCTAATTTACCATCAGTGTATTTACTTGTATTTTTCCCATCTCTGTCACCACACACCCCAGAGGAACCATGTCTAGACCATCATCTCGTCTTGGAGAATTGCTCGTCAAAGAGAACAAAATCACCCCCATGCAGCTCAAAAATGCTTTGGATGCCCAAAGAGGTTCTGGCGCTCGACTGGGCCACGAGTTGGCTCGTTTGGGGTACATTGAAGAGACAGAACTGACCTCTTTTCTGTCTAAGCAGTACGGCGTTCCCAGCGTGAATCTTGAGAGCATCGAGATTCCATCAGAAGTATTGAAACTCGTCAGTCGCGACGTGGTGACCCGTCATCAGGTGATTCCAATCAACAAAACCGGAAACACACTGATGGTGGCCATGGCTGACCCGTCGAATGTGTACGCCATTGATGATATTAAGTTTGGAACCAATCTCAATATCGATGTTGTTGTTGCAGCAGAACAAGCCATCTCTGAAGCCATCGAAAAATACTATTCCTCCGAAGTGTCTTTTGACGAAGTGATGATGGATTTCGACATGGATGAAGAAGATGTCGACTTCTCAGAAGAGTACGAAGAAGACATCAACGTCTTGGACTTGGAAAAGTCTGCAGGTGAGGCCCCAGTGGTCAAGTTGGTGAATTTGATTTTGGTGGATGCCATTCGAAAAAATGCATCGGATATCCACGTGGAACCCTACGAAAAGCAATTGCGCATTCGATACCGCATTGATGGGGTGCTCTACGAAGTGATGAAGCCACCGGTCAAACTCAAATCGGCCATTATTTCACGTCTGAAAATTATGTCGAACTTGGACATCGCCGAACGTCGCTTGCCACAGGATGGTCGGATTAAAATGAAGATGGGCCGCGGTAAGGAAATGGATTATCGTGTGAGTGTGCTACCGGTTCTTTGGGGTGAAAAGGTTGTACTGCGACTGTTGGATCAGTCGAACTTGCAATTGGATATGACCAAACTGGGTTTTGAGAAAGAAGGGTTGGTGGATTTTAAAGCCGCCATTGCCAAACCGTATGGGATGGTTCTCGTGTGTGGTCCGACGGGGTCTGGAAAAACAACCACTTTGTATTCTTCCTTGTCCTCCTTGAACGAACCGACGACCAACCTTTGTACGGCTGAGGATCCGATTGAATTCAACTTGTTTGGAATCAACCAAGTGCAGATGCACGAAGATATTGGTCTGAACTTTGCGGCGACGTTGCGTTCCTTCCTTCGTCAGGATCCGGATACCATCATGGTTGGAGAGATTCGTGACTTTGAAACCGCAGAGATTGCCATTAAAGCTTCGTTGACCGGTCACTTGGTGCTCAGTACGTTGCACACCAACGATGCTCCGGCAACGGTCAGTCGTTTGTTGAATATGGGTGTGGAGCCATTTTTGGTGGCTTCGGCTGTAAACTTGATTTGTGCACAGCGTCTTTTGCGTACCTTGTGTAAGGACTGTAAAGAGCCACTGGATGTGCCAGATCAAACCTTGATCGATTTGCAAGTGAAACCCGAAGAAATACCTAATTACAACGTGCACCATGGCGTTGGGTGTCACACCTGCAACTCTACAGGCCACAAAGGTCGTTTGGGATGTTACGAGATTATGACCATGACCGATGAACTCGGAGAATTCGTTTTGAACGGTGCATCGACCTTGGAACTGAAGCGTGAAGCGATTCGTCAAGGCATGAACACCTTGAGAATGGCTGCCCTCGTACACTTGGGTCGTGGAACAACGTCCATCAAGGAAGTGGTTCGCGCCACCGCCGCAGATTGATCGACGATGTGTTATATTGAATACTGAAACCAACCACTTTGAGGATTGACAATGCCCACATTTGCTTATGAAGGTCGAACCGCCGACGGACAAACCAAAAAAGGGAAGATTGATGCCGTTGATGCCAATGCGGCTCGGAATCAACTGAAACGTCAAAATATCAATCCCACCAGCGTGAGCGAGTCGAAAGGCTCGATTGAAATTCAGTTGTTCAAGCCGAAGGTGACCACCCGTGATTTGGTGATCTTCACCCGTCAGTTTGCGACCATGATTGATTCTGGTCTGCCGTTGGTGCAGTGTTTGGACATTCAGAGCAAGCAGGCAGAAAACGAAACTTTCAGAACCGAATTGGCGGCGATTAAGGACTCGGTCGAGTCGGGTTCAACCTTTGCCGACGCTCTGAAACGCTTCCCGGGAACCTTTGACGAACTCTACCAAAACATGATTGCAGCCGGAGAGGTTGGGGGTATCTTGGATACCATTCTCAACCGTTTGGCGGTCTATCTTGAAAAGGCAGAAACCCTCAAGCGTCAGATCAAAGGGGCGTTGATGTACCCTGTGATTACCATCCTGGTTGCCGGTGTGGTGGTTGCGGTGCTCTTGTTGTTTGTGGTGCCCTCCTTTGAAGAGATGTTTGCCGATATGGGGGCTGGACTTCCGGCTTTGACCCAAATGGTGATCGACATGTCGAAGTGGATGCAGGCCAATTGGTGGATTGTTGGGCTGAGTATCTTTGCCACCGTTTGGGGGACGCGAACTTTTTACAAAACAGAGAAGGGAAATGTCATCCTCGACGGATTGATGTTGAAACTTCCCGTATTTGGAGATTTGTTGACCAAAGTGGCTGTGGCTCGATTTTGTCGAACGTTGGGTACCATGCTTTCGGCAGGGGTGTCCATTTTGGAAGCCTTGGACATTTGCGGTCGAACTTCTGGAA
>CBFICN010000060.1:0-18985 GCA_965661045.1 uncultured Myxococcota bacterium | reverse complement strand
CACATGGAGATACTCGATGGGGCTTCGTGATCGCATTCGCAATACGTTGACGGAGTCCAGTCGTCCGTCCCCACCAAAAGGAGCATCCAATTACATATTGTTGATACTGGACTCCTGTCGATACGATGCGCTCATGAGTGCGAACCTAAAAGTGCTCCAGCGTTTTGGAACAATTGAAAAACGCTATGCCTACGCGACTTGGACTGCACCCTCCCATTACAACTTGCTCATGGGGCTACTACCGCACCCCTCTCCCCAAAATGTGTTTGCCAGCACCTATTACAAAAAGGATTTCGAACTGTTTTCGAAAAGACTTGGCGTTGCAAACCTCGGTTTTGACAGCATGGTACCCCGCATGTGGCTTCCCCACTATTTGAAGCATCAGCTCGGCTATTTTACACGAGCCATCGTTTCAATGCCTGTCTTGAACCCTCACACACCTTTGGCGGTGGACTTTGATTCCTTTGACACTGCCAAGCACCACAATGACCTATTGGGCATGACGGCCCAACTCCAGTTCTCCAAAGAGCGCCCCACTTTTTACCTTCTCAACACTGGGGAAACGCATTACCCCTATGCACCTGTTGATGAACCTGAAAATCAGTGGCCAAGGATTCACGGCGCACACGGCGTATTCAAGCGAATGAGTCACGGTCAAGGATTCGCAACTGCTGAAAACCCTTCTTTCTTCAATACTGAACGCTTGGCCCAACTGCAACAGCGGCAAGTCCGCGTTTTACAATGGGTTGAACGGGGCATCGAGGCCTTATTTGACCGTGTTCCACGCAATACCTACATCACCATCACCGCCGATCACGGTGAACTTTTTGGAGAAGGCAATTACTTTGGACACGGTCCCATCATGCATCCCAAAGTACTCGAAGTTCCCTTTATCGAAGGACGCATTCGATAGAGCGTGGACCACAAACATCAACGATTCAACACAGCACAGGCCTCTCCATCCCCCAACACACAAGCGTGTTTCATCACACGCAACGCTTCTGTTGGGTCGACCGCAACGCCCTGTCCTTGATGCAGCATCGCTGCGTAGTTGAAGCAAGACTTTGCGTGGTTGCGCGCACAATTTTGCTTAAACAAATGCGCGGCTTGAGGCAAATTGGTTCGAGGGGGCTGTGTGTAGATAAACGCCTCTTGAGCGCAGGCATCAAGGTTTCCATACCCGCACCCCTTTTGGGCAAACTGCAAACTGCTCGACAAATCCGGCGTTGACTGAGAACGAAGCAGATATGCGGCGGCACCACAACTCACGCCTTCTTTCATTTCACAAGCAACCCCCAACATCTTGATGGCCACCGACACGTTCTGTTCAACACCACGGCCTTCGGCATACATCAACCCTAAGCCATGACACCCTTTTGGATCTTTCATCGTACAAGCTTTCTCATAGAACCCACGCGCTTCTTCTACATTTGCATCCGTACCAATGCCCTGCAGTAGATAGTATCCTTGCTTGACACAGGAACGTCCATGTCCCTTGCTGCATCCATATTGCACAAGTTCAAATGCCTGACGCTGATTTTGAACCGCATCCCTACCCATTTCATATCGAGAAGCGCCGTCGTAACAGGCCTGAAGTTTGCCGCGGCGACACTGTGCCGCAAGGTCACTGACCGTTCCTTGAAGTTTATAAAAGCGTGTACAGGAGTTTTGGTCTCCATACCCACACGCCCGTTGATAAAGGTCTCTCGCCAAGTCTAGATTCTGGACTCCACCTTCACCTGTCTCTAGCATCATCGCATAGGATGCACAGGCTCCATTTCGCTCCCCCTCACTCCCTAGATTGCACCCTATCTGATACAGTTTGAAGGCTTCTGACAATCGACCCGCTCGGTAGGCCAAGATACCACCGTTTACACAGGCCTGCCCATACTCGAGTTGACACCCTTTACCGTAGGCATTGAGGGCCGTATCCAAATTCATATCCGTCCCTTTGCCTTGCTCCATCCACAAGCCATAGGTAAAACATCCTCGCCCACTGCCCAACGCACAAGATTCTGATAGTTTGGTCAGAGCCGTCCCCAAATCTGCACGTTGCTCATGTATCGCCGCCAAATTGTAGCAAGAAAAAGGGTTTTGAGCAGTACACCCCTTATCAAACAGTGAAACTGCCTTGGACATATCTGCTTCGACACCGCGCCCTTCCGAGTACAAAATCCCAAGCTTGTCGCAAGACTCTGGATGATGCTGTGCACAAGAACGCTCATAGAGCGATGCGGCTTGTGTCAGATTGATATTCGAACCAATGCCTTGTTCCAAGTGTTGAGCCCAACCAAAGCAGCCTTCCGTAGAATACAACCCACAGGCTTTCTGATATAAGCCAGTCGCCACCGTTGCTTGCTCAGCATCCTTTGCATTTGCCAACGTCAGCAACGCCATTTGTGCACAGGACTTTGCGTGATTTGCTTCACAACCCACCGAGAGCAACTCAAGGGCTTTGGATGGATTGGGCTTCTGATAGACCCCGTCAGCCAAGAGAACCGCTTGACTGTAACAGCCTTCCAAAGATCCTTGTTCACAGGCTGAGTTCAATCTTTTGAGTGCCTGTTGTTGCACGCTTTGTTGATTCGAAGCCAATTCCAACCGGGCAAGTTCTACGCATCCTCGGGGCGCTGTTTCACACACAGACTCAAATAGAGTGAGCGCACCGTCCCAGTCTTGAGCATTCTTGTGTGGAACTCCGGGTGCATAGGACAGTTGAGACAATTTCCACCCTTGCACCACACACGCTACAGGCTCTTCTTTTTCTGTACAGGCAGCGACCAGCCATTCTAGTGTTTCTGCATCGTTCCACTTTTGGTACTTTTTGCCCCACTGACAAGACAGTTTGTGACCAGACTTACAAGCATTTTTTAACGCTGTCTGAGTGGCTACATCATCGGCAATCGCCTGTTGATGAAAACGATACTCCACCGCTCTCCAAGCAGATTCTGGAACGTTTGTATCGGCTCGTGCAATTCCGACGACCAATGCGAGAAACAACCAAAATACCGACATACCCACTCCTACCTAGTGTAGACCTATATCGCAGACTCAGTATTCACTCAACTTGATCATTGTCGGCGGATTCCAATTGTGTCTGTTCATTCAGTCGATTCCAAGTCCAAACAGTCGCGCAAAGACCAGCCAATGAAAACCCAACCAAACTACTTTGTCCCCAACGCCAAGTTTGAGTATGAAGTCTATCCAATTCATCAAGGCTTTGACTTTGTGGATACCGACGTTGATTGAGCATGGCCATCATATGACTGGACAACCCCACCGTGGCAAACAATACGCCACTGCCCAACAGTGCGGACCGCCTTCTATTCTGCTCAACGGGTGGAGTCCATGCTACGTCCGTTTCAAACGGCAATCGAATGAACACTCCAGACTTCGACTCAATGTACTCTGTATGAATGAGAGCACCTTCTTGATACACCTCAATCCAGTGAAGGCCCTGAGGTACCTCTAAAGGAGGCTCATGGACTGCACCGTCGATTCGGACTTCGACCATACTGGGCAGGCGTTCAGGAATCGTAGACAGAACAACAGAGTTCGAGACAACAATCTCGGACAACAGGTCTTCCATTTCTGGTCCAAAATTGGGATCCCAATACCCCAAGTTGACGGATTGCTGCAACCACCAAGAACGCTCATCAACATGCTCATTCAAATGTGATGAATAGGCCTGCAACAAATAAAAATGCCCCAGGTCTGTCCCCATCGTCTCTTGTGACATAGAATCTGGACATTGCAATCTCTGCTCGGCACGATGCAGTCCATCTTCCATTGAGGAAACATCTCCTACCCAAAGAGAATCCAGGGCGTTTTCTACCAAAACGTGAAAGTCTTCACAGGGTTCACCACTGGCGAATCCCAATCCCATCAATAAGAGAACCATGTCTCCCCTTCTGGGTTGTTCATCCGCCAAACAAAGCGTCCATTGTCACGGATGGAAAGTTTTTTGTGAATTGACTTCTCCCCAAGTTCCAATCGGATTCGATGGGTTCCTTTGGAAACCGCCGGCAAGGTCAAAAGACTCTTCCCCATATACTGGCCATCCAAATAGACATCGGCTCCCAAGGGGACTGAGGAAATGACAATCTCGTACTTTGACACTGGTTGTCTCTTTATTGGGGGCTTTGCATTTACTGACGAATCGACAGTGACCTGCGGAGTTGCTCTGTGCTTCTCGGTGTTCTCCACCCCCTCTGCAACATTGGGGTCTCCACCTTCAGAGATTGTTGGCGAAAGAGGCATTTCACGCACATCTTTCTCAAGTGTCGTGCCCAAAGACAAAGGTTCATCCGACCCTTCTACATTTTCATGGGGTGCCATAAAGCCATACAGTCCAAATGTTCCAATCAAAAATACAAGGGCGAGCACCCAAGGGGACAACCGCCAATCTGAATCCGCGTCTGTCATCACAGCATTCTCTATCCCGGTGCTGTCAGACACTGGCGCCACCATATTGGCAGGTTCAAAATCAGATGGAACCGGAGTAGGCAGACCACCAGATATCAGTTGTAACGAGCCAAAAGACGACACCTCAATATTGACATTCGAAGGTTGAACGCTCTGTGTCTGCATTTCCGAAAGCATAGACAGATTGTGTCCCACCTTCAATACCGGATCGGCCACCCTCAAATTTTCAAAAACCGATGCCATATATGCACGGACAGAGCCAACCCCAATCGCTTCCGCCAAGCACAAAGCCCGGTCTGCGACCTCTTCCGCGGACGGTCTTCGGACCGGGTCATGACTGAGCATCTCCAGCAATAGATTCTTGCCTGTATCGAGTATCATCTGGGGCACCGAGTCATCGATGGCACTTGGAATTCCTTCCACAAGTCGTTGTATTGACTGCTCGTGCAACGTCCCATCCAACGGACACCGTGGCAACAACTCTCCATACAGCATTTCTAGCATTGTTCGCCCGAGTGCGTAGATGTCCACCCTGGCTGAAGAGGTATTTTCCAGCCACTGCTCTGGGGCCATGTAGCGTTCGGTACCCATTTGATGAGTACTGGTTCTGGCTTCCCGCACCCCATCCATCTTGGCAATGCCAAAATCGAGCAGTTTCAGCGTTCCGGATCGAGAAATTAATAGATTCGACGGTTTTATATCGCGATGAATCAGCTTGAGCGGCATCCCCGTTTGAGGATGATGAGCTTGATGGGCATCGTGCAATGCGGCCGCACAGTCGGCAATCCATTGTAAGGCGACGCCCCATGGAACTGGACTGGCCTTCAACAGCCGAGAGACTGAAACCCCATCCACATACTCCATCAGTATGGACACTTGACCATTTACCTCACAAACATCATATACCTTGACAATGTTGCGATGGTTAAGCAGGCCGAGCATTCTGGCTTCATCGAGCTGACGCACCAACAGTTCCGGATGGTGTTGAAATTGAGGATGCAACACTTTGACTGCGGCTTGCTGCTGAAACCCATGTCCACTCGCAATATCTGCTAAAAATACTTTACCAAAACCACCCTCTCCAAGTAGTTGTACAAAGGATATGTGCAATTGTTGTGGTTCGATACTGATGTGTTGCATGAATTTTTGCTATAAATAAGGTAAACTTCCAAAAGGATATCACATTCGACCTCAAACATGTACCATGGAGATAATATGTCAACAACACGCCACACTTCTTCAATGGTTTCGTTGTTTGATCGAGCGACAGAGCAAAGTCGTACCGCCGCAGAACATGGATTTGACTGGCCCGATTCAACTGGAGTCGTCCGAAAGGTCATGGAAGAAGTTCAGGAATTGACTGTGGCCGTAGAAGACAATGATACCTCTGGCATTCGTCATGAAATGGGCGATGTCCTACTCGCACTCGCCTCGCTTGCCAGACACAACAACTTATCATTGGAGCAGTCATTTCAAGAAGCCATAGAGCGCTTTGATGCCCGATGGAACAAAATGGCTGAACTGCTACACAGTACAGGACAACAAATGCATGACCTCACGCCAACGCAATGGGAGCAACTATGGGAGCAAGCAAAGTTGGAACTGGACACCTAAGTCAATGGTGTCTATATAAAATTTACGTCCCCACACCACAACCGGATCAACAATGCTTGCTAGACTCTTTCTGCTCTTTACCATCGTCCCAAGTTTTGAACTGTGGTTTCTCTTTCAGGTAAAAGAACAGTTGGGGTTGTTTCAAACAATTTGGTTGGTCATCATCACGGGAATGATTGGGGCAAGCATGGCCAAAACACAAGGGATCATGGTCCTCCAGCAGTTGCAGGAAAGTACAAAACAAGGCATTCCACCTGCACAAACACTCGTCGAAGGTGTTCTCGTTCTGGTTGGGGGTGTTTTACTGGTCACACCTGGTATTTTAACCGATGTATTTGGATTTTCTCTGATCATTCCATTCACTCGAAGGTTGTGGGTACCCTTGTTGCAATCATGGTTTGGTAATCGCGTTCGTATGTCTGGACAATTCAACCATGTCAATGTCAATGCCACTTCGAACTCGGGGAGCACGTTCAACAACGACAATCCCTTCCAACGCACGGGCTTTGAGAACGCTCAAAGCAACGTCGATCCATCGGTTGAAATAGAAAATTCAACGAAAGAGAACACATCAAAACGAAGGTTCTCTCATCCAAAATTCTAGTTTCCCAGTCCACCGTCCATCGGATTTGATACACTCTACAGATACTTTGGAGAACAATGGCACTGTTGCATCGTGAAGACATCATCAATTACCTTGCAGAAATTGCAATGGGGGACTTGTCTCTAACTTTGGCAAAAATCGAACAAGAAGCAGACAACGAAACGCGTGAACTGTTGTTTGGACTGTTGTGTTTGCATGAAGATTTGGTTCTTCAACGCCAAGAAGTCGCAACGCTAAACACATTCTTACAAAATATTTTGCAGTCTTTTTCGGAATTGCTGTTCGTCGTTAATGTCGAGGGCTCAATTCAGATGATCAACAAGCAAAGTCTCTCATCGATTGGGTTGCTACGAGACGAGATACTGTACAAACCGCTCATGACCTTCCTTGAATGTACAAGATCAAATCACTGGTCGAAATCGCTGTTCCAAGACAACGACTTCCCCTTTGCTCGGATTTCAACGTTAATTCAAGAACAACAGTTCATCGAAATCCCCATGACGTTGAAGAGTCAACGTGAAAATTTTCCAGTACTCGTCACTGGGCACATCATGAAACCCCTGCCAAACATGGACACTGCATTTATTTTTAGTGCCAAAGACGGTCGTCAGTCGCGTTTGCTATTGGAACTTCAAGAAAAACAGCAGCAACTGATTCAAGCCAGCAAATTGGCCTCACTTGGTGAACTGTCCAGTGGCATCGCCCATGAACTCAACAACCCGCTGTTTGCCATTTCGGGTCTGACAGAGGTTATGCAACTGAAACTGCAACGTCAGCACCCTGAAGCCTATGCGACAGTCGCCAAATCTTTTGAAACGATGTTGACAGCAACCGACAAGATGCGAAAAATCATCAACCACATTCGCATCTTTGCTCGACAAGAACAAATGAAGTTTGTCGAACACCCCATCAATGAGATCATTCACTCCGGACTGTTGCTCATCCAAGAACAACTACGACAACGCAGCATTGATGTTGAACTCACATTGGATGCAACAGATGATCTCACACTGCGATGCGCACCAAACCGCTTAGAACAAGTCATATTAAACCTGTTTAGCAATGCCCGAGATGCAATAGAGACCAAACAATACGAAAACGATCAGTTTCGCGGAAAAATTTCCATTTGGACCACTGTTACCCCAAATAAACTCTTGATTAAATTTCGAGACAACGGCACCGGCATTGAACTGTCCTCTGCCGAAAAGATTTATGATCCTTTCTTTTCAACGAAGGACGTGGGCAAAGGAACTGGGCTGGGTCTGTCCATCAGCTATGGAATCCTACAAGAACACAATGGCACCATCACAATGATTTCCGAACTTGGTGAGTTTACGGAGTTTACTTTGTCGATTCCCATCATTCATCCATTGCCTAAGGAAAAAAACTAAAGCGCCTGTCCATTCTTAAGAATCTGGATTGAGTCGACGCTTGAGTTTCTTGCCGGCTTTGAAGGAAGGAATGGTTCTTGCAGGCACCTCTATCCGCTGTTTGGAATGGGGATTGTATCCGTCAAATGAATCGCGATGTGTCACTTGAAACACCCCAAAGTCAGAAATGAGCACTTTACGATCATCCATCATTGCCTCTGTCAACAAGCCCAACAGATCTCTGAGAATAGCCTGCGCATCCTTGATTGGAATGTTCATTTCTTCCGAGAGCAATGTACACAGTTCTAGTTTATTGAGACTATTTTTGTGTCCGGTCAGCTCAATCAGTCGTTTCTTTGACATACGAATCCTTGTACTGATGGTTTGTGGTGTACAAGAATGGTATTGAATTTTGTGAAGGTTGTGGGGTGGAACCCCAATGACAATGGGCATCCAGCCCCAAAGACAGTTCAAAATAGATAAACAAAGCCCATTTTTTGATTGTCAAAAATATGTCAGTCTTCGTGTTAGGCTGAAAAAAGTTTCATCAAGACAATCCCAAACAACATTGCGAAGAATGCATAAATACCCCAAACCATTGTGCGACTGAGTTGGTTCGTAACGGCAACCGGTGCATGCTCGGGGTCACAAACGACATAGACTCGTCCAGGTTGGGTGTGCACTTCCCACCCTCGTTTGTTCGCTTGCTTGTGAGCTATATCCATCGTGACAGGCAAAATCTTGGGCCCATCTGTAGAATTCTTGCCTTGCCCTGTGATGAGGCAGACAGCGGAGACGTGTTTGGCAATCTGAACTTTCAAAGATTTTTGAGTCACCTGTCTTGCCAGAGAAACTGACAAATCGTGTAGATCCACAAACAAAACATTGTCGTCTACCCACAAATGCGTTTTGAATGTCCAACGATCTCGATCGGCCCAAGGTAACTGTTTGGCTTTTTTGGGAATATCCCAAAGGTCATCGCGAAGTAAGTCTAGAACGGAGGTTTTCGTCATGGTTTGTTTCCCAAAAGAAGATGATCGGCTTGGCATCGGGTGACTTCCACCAAAAGCTGTGCTGTCTCTGAACTGGAGTTTCCAAGTCATATTGAAATGAAGGCATTTCTGCTGGCATTGGAACTATTTCTAATGGAAATCGGTATTGCCCGCCAAAGTTTTTTCCAGAAGCAATCGAAATATTGACCCACAAATCGTCTTCTGGCTTAAAGAATTCCCCTTCAATTTCAATGACAGAGTCCTCAATCACGACGTCCACTGGAGGATAGTCTGCAATTTGCACTTCAGCACTGGTCCAATCTTCCATCGTTGGAATACTGAGGAGATAGTGACCTTGGTCATTTACCAACAAGGTTGCATCTGCAAAAGGATGGTTTGGGGTAGCAAGCGTGGAATACAACAACGTAATCATCCGACACTCCGATAGGCTTGTTCCACCATATGTGACGTCAATGGTGACTTTTCCAAAGACTGATCAATCAGGTCACGATGGGTATTGATTTGACGATAGAGATACGTTGCGTCATCGGTGTCAATCAATCCACGCCACTGAATATCTTGAATCAGATTGGGAAGTTGTTCCCTACTCAACCCCTCGTCCATACACACTTGATAGACTGCGTCGAACGACAATACACCTTGAGCAAACAAAATTAACGCCGCTTGAGACCAAGTGTGCACCGGATACAAATGGGGTACCAATTGTGTCATCCACTCCGGCTGTTGATGCTTTGTTAAACGGATAAAGATTCCCTGTACAACAGTCGAAGATGGATCTACCTGTGAAAAGTAGGACCGAATGAGGTTCAAATACTCGGAAGAAGTGTTCGTACCTTTACCAATGCGTTTCAATGCTTTCCAAGAAATCTGCCCTTCCACAATCAAACGATAGGTCAAGTAAATCAATGCATCTTGTTCGACATCATCCCCAAACAAGTATTCTGTTTGCGCTTGTGGCTGGGATTGAACTTGCACACGGTGTTTCAGTAGATTCGACACCTTGTGTCCAAATTGGGCTTTGATTTCTGACAAGCGTCCTGAACCAATCGCCTTCAAGGTGTCTTTGAGCATAATGGTGTCAACATCAATGCCATCCAAAGCAAACTTTTTGAGCAAAACGGATCGCATTTGCTTTGGAGAACCGGACAGAAAAACAAGTTGACCATTCTTTGACCGTTGAAGTCCTTGAACAAGAGGAATGACCCCATCGGCTGAAATCTTTTGCTCGGCTGGTTCAGTTGCGGCCCTCCACAAGCCAGAAAGACTTTCAAAATCGGTTTCCAAATAGGTTTTGTCAATGTCCCAGCGAAAAATTGGCATGTCAATCATTAAACCGGTACACGACAGTATTTTCTGCGGCTTTTTGGAGTTTATCGGCAGTCAACAGTTCTACTTGAACAGGACTGGAACGCAAACGACGAATCTGCAGTTCCAGCGCTCGGTTCTCAGACTCGATCTTCGCAATCTCCATACGAACTTCAGCCAACTGTTGATTGTTTCGACTCAACTTTAGCAACCCTTGGTCACCAAAAAGAACGATAAAACAGGTAACTGCAATAACAATAGAAGGAAGACCCAGAAAGATCAATTGTGATAGGAGAGATTTAAAACGCATTGGAAAACTTATTGACGTGTCAACACTTTATTGTCTTGACGTGTCAATAGATTACACAGATTTGATCCAATATGCAACCAAAAAAGATCCTTGCGATCAAAAAAGATGATCTCTTTACTCTTTCTCCAACCACGAGTTTCGTAAAATTCGGACTCTCAAAAAAATCACTTGCCACCACTTCAAATCATCTAATTCTTCCAACGTTTCAAAGTTTGTAATGCTATCCACCGACTTAAAATTGTATACCACCACCGCTTCTTGACCGACGTTCCCATAAGCTGCCAAAAAGTTTTGAGCACTTTCCGGATCATTTTGTATTTTGCGGATCAATTTTTCAAGTTCGCGGTTCTCCTGTTCTTGTTCTTGGACCGCCATCAATACTTCTTCTTTGACAACCCGCATAGACAACGCATGGAGCACACCACTTTCACCAAAGATCGCCGCCACCATCATCAACATTGTGAAAATCGTGAGAATGGGTAATATCGGCAGTTTCTTCTTTCGTTTTTTCGGAAAAGCAAATCTCATGCTGTCCACATTAGTCGTTGACCAAAGTATTGTCCACTCATTTTTGGGTCGCACCAATTTGCAAAGAGGACACGCCCGCCTCTTGTGCTATATCCATCAAATCTACCACCATACCGTGAGAGAGTTCTTCGTCCGCCTCTATCACAAGCGACAATTTTGGTTGTTGTTGAAGCTGAACTTTTAACCGCTCTGGCAATTCTGATTTTGAAAATTCCATTCCGTCAACAGACAACATCCCCTCTTTGGAGACCATCACCGTCCAAGTCTGATCATCTTGAATCATTTGATCGGAAGACACCTCAGGAAGTTGAACTTCGAAGCTGGGGGTATTCCGAAATGTGGTCGACAGCATAAAGAACAGCAGCAACTGAAATATCACGTCAATCAGTGGGGTCATATCCAATCTGGGAGCTTCTCTTCTTTCAGAGCGAAAATGCATTAGGACTCAACCTCGCTATCTCTCCGCATCAACGTCAGCATATCCAAAACATTGGTTGCCAATTCTTGAAGACGCAGCAATCGGGCGTCCACCACCGTCAACAGATACCGGTGCGCCATCAATGCAGGAACTCCAACCGACAAACCAGCCAAAGTCGTCAACAAAGCCTGTGAAATCCCTCCAGCCAACGCATCTGCATTTCCCAAGCCATAGATTTGAATGGACTCAAAGGTCACCACCATCCCCAAGACGGTCCCCATTAAGCCTAGCATTGGAGCCACACTAGAGATCACGCCCAATGCTTCTAGGCCCCGCTCCATTTGACTCGCTTGCTGTGCAGCCCACTCTTCAAGTCTTGCAGTGGCATCACTGCGTTCTGAGTGATGCTCCCACTGTCGAAGCAGCACCTGAATCATTTTCTGCAAAGGAGATTCGCCACTTTGCGCCCATGAACTCAGTCCGGACACATCTGACTGCTGGACAAAGTGCAAAACAGTTCTACACTGCTCATCTGGAACGATCCTAGTTTTCCGAAGCATGACCAGTCGCTCAACAACAATTGTCAATGCAACCACCGAGCACAATAGCAAGGGGTATACAATCGGACCACCGTCTGTCAACATCTGTGGATCCATCATTTACAGACCTCCTTGTTCAATTGTCAATGTAACCAATCCATACACAAAGCAAAATGATTGCTACGGAGTTGAAGAGGCAAAAAAAATCGAATTTAACATATCGGAAAATTATCCGAAAAAGGACAATGAGACCGTTACAATGTATATACCCTTACTTTTGGAATGAGATTTGCATGATTCTACCAGTGTACAGAACAATGTATGTCCTTCCAACCCCCTATCCGAGAGATGATCATGGCAGATAAGTTTGACTCCAATGAATTGTTCAACATCTATTTACAAAAAATGGGGAGTATTCCTTTGTTGTCCCGAGAAGATGAAATCGAAGTTGCTCGTAAAATTGCCGAGCAAGGCAACGATGCAGAAGTCGCCAAACAAATTCTGATCACCGCAAACCTGCGCCTTGTGGTTTCCATTGCCAAACAATATTCGTACCGTGGCATGCCGTTGCCCGATTTGGTCCAAGAAGGGAACATTGGCCTCATCCGTGCTTGTGAAAAGTTTGACTGGACCCGTGGCTTCAAATTCAGTACCTATGCGTCTTGGTGGATTCGTCAAAGCATCGTACGAGCCATTGAAAGCCAGACGAGAACCATTCGAGTACCCATCTACAAACTCGAAATGGTCAACAAAGTACACTACACACAGCGCGAACTATACCAAAAATTGGGAAGAGATGCCACCCCAGCCGAAGTTGCTGAGCAACTCAAAATCGACATTTCCAAAGTCGAAGAGATTCTTCTGCTCGTCAAGGAGCCCATGTCTTTAGACACTCCAGTTGGTGACGACAGTGATTCGACTTTTGCCTCCTTTATTGAAGATGACTCTCTCCCCTCTCCTGAAGCGGTACTGGAAAGCACCACCCTTCGTGAACAAGTCTCCATCGCACTGGCCGAGCTCTCTCCACGCGAAGAAAAAGTGTTGCGAATGCGCTACGGGATTGGTGAACCCACTCAGTACTCCTTAGAGGAAATTGGCGCACGATTCTTCTTAACCAGAGAGAGGATTCGCCAGATTGAAATCAAAGCACTGCGCAAATTGCAGAGTCAGAGTATTCACTTACAAGCCGTTTAAAGGTTGGATAGACAGAAAGATAGAGTTCCTTTGGTATTCTCTGCTGTTTGCCATCTTTGATCAGTGATTGAGTCTAGGTTATTGGAATCCAGTCACCTTGGAGGGAATATGTCTCACACTACCCTATCGGTATTCAAGCCCATTCTAGACTTTATACAGCACCGTTCAGTAGACGCACAGTTGCAATACGATTTGGCCAAAGCCTTTCCACTGTCTTCGGACAGTGTTCAGTCCATTAGAGAATGGTGTCTCCAAGGTCTAAAATCTGGCTCCATTCGTGTGCGCGGTCCTCAAACACTACGATTTGGGAACTTGCTCCATCAAAAGCGCAATGAGTATGCTTTCCGCATTGACATTGTGGACATGGAAGGCAAAGGCCCAGGACACATTCATCCAAAAGGAGAAATCAACCTCTGTTTCAGCACTTCGAACGATGGTCGTGGCCTGACTTCTTTTGATGGTTTATCGGAGGGCTGGGTGGTCAAACAGCCAAATTCTTGGCACACTCCACACGTCAGACACGGGCGAATGGTGATCATCTATTTTCTTCCCCAAGGCAAGGTGCTCTTTGACTAATCGAACATCGAGCCGTCAAAGAGTCAAACCACCGAACCATTGAATCATCAGTGCCTAGACGAGACGGATGCAAAACCCTATGGCATCAATGTCCTGCAACGAAACAATGAACGAAACAATGAACGAAACAATGAACGAAACAATGACACCACAAGGTTGTACTGTGGCCAATCGACAGAGGACTTTGAGGGGCTGATCAGTCTAAGAAATCTGCGTAAGCAGTGGCATCCATCAAAGAAGACAGTTCCTCAACGTTGCTCATTTCGACTTTGATCAACCAACCGGCGCTGTATGGCGTAACATTGACAGGGTGATCATCACCAGCAAAGTCTTCAAGGGCCTCGTTGATTTCGAGCACTGTTCCAGAAACGGGTGCTTTCAAGTCACTCACCGCTTTGTTGGACTCAATCTCGCCAAACTCTTCTCCACCTTCAATCTCATCACCCACTTCTGGGAAATCAACGTACACCACATCACCGAGTTCACTTTGGGCAAACTCTGTAATGCCGATGGTGGCTACATTTCCGTCCACTCGAACCCATTCATGAGTTTCGGTAAATTTCAAACCTTCGGTCGACATAAGCACTCCTTTGCAACCTGCTTATTTTTTGTGCACGAAACGCACACAGACTCTTTACAAATTAATAATCTCTGGTGAAAAAAGCACCTTTAACCACTGTAGCCGTTGTCTTTTTTCCACGAATATCCACTTCCACCACAGTTCCTGGTCGCCCATATTTCTTTTGGATTCGAGCCAAGGCAATATTTTTGCCTGTGAATGGAGATTTGGTTCCTGAAGTCACTTCTCCGATCTCTTCACCATCAAAGAATACCGCTGAATGAGAACGGGCGATTCTCTTATCCACAACCAATCCAACCAACCGATTTGTCCAAGCCGTTTTCTTGTGTGCAAGCATCGGCTCTGCACCGATGAAGTCGGTTTTACCCTTGGCAACTGTCCAAGCCACCCCTGCTTCGTGCGGTTTGGTGCCGTCGTTCATTTCATTTCCATAGAGATTCATTCTCGCTTCAAGACGCAAGGTATCTCGCGCTCCGAGACCAACTGGTTGAATGCCGAACTCTGCACCGACGTCCAACAACACTGCCCACATTTCTTTGACCCGTTCTACACCGGCACTCATGGGAAAGAATATTTCGAAACCATCTTCTCCAGTGTACCCTGTTCGAGCGATGATGCAGTCTTCAATTCCGTTTACAGCGCCGACAGCAAAATGGTAATACTGAATAGATGACAGGGGTATGGACGTCAGTTTTTGAAGAGAGGATTCAGCGAACCGACCTTGTATTGCAACTTGCGCATAGTCATCAGAGGCGTTGGTCAGCACCACATCATGGTTCGGGTCCAAAGAGGACTGCAACCAAGCAAAATCCTTTTCACGATTGGCTGCGTTGATGCAAAACAGAAACTTCTCATTGGAAAATCGATACAAAATGATGTCGTCTACGATGCCACCTTCTTCATTGCACAACAGACTGTATTGTGCTTGACCATCCACGATGTCAACAGACGATGTCACCCACCGTTTGACTGCCTTTTCAGCGTCCGGACCTTCAATCCAAACCTCACCCATGTGAGATACGTCAAATAACCCAACGTGACTGCGGGTATTGAGATGCTCTTTACTCAATCCAGCATACTGAATTGGCATCTCCCATCCTCCGAAATCAACCATCTTGGCGTTGGAATCTACGTGGGCATCATAGAACACTGTGCGTTTCAAAAGGGATTCAGTCATGGCATCCTCGCAAAATTAAACTGCCCTCCCTTAACCCATTTTTCTCAGAGAGTCACTTAGATTTACTCCGTGTCCGCTGAACCTCAAATGCGGCCCAAGTGTTGGCCATTAAATTGGCTATGGTAGTGGGGCCAACCCCCCCAGGTACCGGTGTAATTGCAGACACCACTTTGGAGGCAGAAGCAAAGTCTACATCGCCACAAATTGTGCCATCGTCCAATCGATTGATGCCAACGTCAATGACCACTGCATCTTTTTTCAACCAACTACCATGAATCATCTTGGGAATTCCCACAGCTGCCACAACGACATCTGCCATCGCCAAATGGGTTTGCAAACTGGTTGTGCGTGAATGACAAATGGTCACCGTACAATTTTCCTGTTCGAGCAACTGTGCCATGGGTCGCCCTACGATATTAGACCGTCCAACAACGACAGCGTGTTTTCCGGACAGTGAAATCTCATATTGCTTTAGGATTGCAATGACCCCCTTTGGTGTACAAGGCACAAAGCGTGGTCGCCCCTGAGACAAAAGACCTGAGTTCACAGGGTGAAAACCGTCAACATCTTTTTCGGGAGCAACGGCGTCCAAAACACGCAAATCATCAATGTGACTGGGCAAGGGCAACTGCACCAGAATTCCATGAATGTGTGGATTACTATTGAGTCGATGAATCTGTTCTAGCAATCCCTCTTCGGTGATATCGGAGGGCAAACGAATGGTTGAAGAGACAAAACCCAGACGCTGAGCACGGGCTTCTTTGCGCGCTACATAAATGGATGATGCTTCACACTCTCCGACTTGTAGAACACACAAACCAACCTCTTCTCCTTCTGCCAAGCAGTCTTGAACTTTTTGCCGAATGGACAGGAGTGTGGATTTTGCGACGGGCTTTCCAGAGAGCAGTGTCGGATTGTTGTGCATGAATACCTCACGGGATTGTAGGAACAGTTAACGCCTTATACCCATGTAGTACAAGTAATTTGGCATACTTCGAAGTGAGTTCAGATGCCAACCGTTCCTGTAGACGACGATCAATCCGGATTAGGTAAAGACACCACCAACATAACGCCAAGCTCTGTCGTCACCTTCTCTACGAAAAGACGAACGCTCATGGAGAGACAGGTCCGCTCCACGATGTTGATAGTGAGCGACAAACTCTACTTCACCGGTATCAGATTGGATCCCACCTTCCCGAACCCCCACGATTTCCAACTCTTTCCACTGCACTTGCTCAAATGCATTGGAAAAATCTGTATAAGGATGATTCGCTTTCCACTCATTGACATATGTATTGTACAAATAGTCCACTTCACCCTTTGCAAAAGCGGTATACCTAGAACGCATCAACGCCAACGCTGTTGGAGGATGCTCAGACCCACCAATATATTGCATACAACACTTTTTTTCTGGCAATAAAGAACCACAAACACAGATTTTCATTTTGTCCTCAATATGTACGATTGATGATTTGTATCGGATTTAATTAAAATTACTAAAATATTCAATGCTTTTTTTCAGTTCAAAATGAAAATCGGCTAGAGAAACCTATGAGATACAGGAGACGATATGCTGACAATGTTCCTCACCAGTCTTGCCTTCGCTGACTGCCCTTTACAGAAAATCGCGGTTGAAGAAACCAGACAGGATATCACCACCGAAGATTTTTCCGAATTGCTGACGCAAAGCAAAGGCTGTACAACCGTCGTTGAACTCTGGGCGTCGTGGTGTGGTCCCTGTGTCAAAATTGCGCCGGAGGTAGAAACGTTTCACAAGTCTCACCCAGATGTTCTATTTGTTTCTGTATCTGCCGATGCAACTGGTGGTGCAGCAGAAAAGTTTTGGAGAAGTCATCCTCCAATCGGTCAAAAGAGACGCTTGAGCAGCTGGAGTATGGCGGAACTTCACACAGTATACAGCCGTGTCGGAGCGACTTTTCCCGAAGCCATTCCGTATTTTATTGTACTGGACGAAAAGGGGACACTGCAACTGGAAATTCACGAGCCCAAAAATCTCGACGCCCTCAATCAAGCCATAGAGACACTGACCAGCCCCAAGGAACAACCATGAGTTCTCAGTTTGGACACAGTTTTCGAGTCACGACGTTTGGTGAAAGTCACGGTGGACGAATTGGATGCATCATTGATGGTTGTCCGCCAAACGTATCGATCAACCTCGACGCCATTCAACACGCACTCAACCGACGACGACCCGGACAGTCCAAAATCTCCACCCCCAGAAATGAGACCGATCAAGTTGAGGTTCACAGTGGTATTTTTGAAGGTCGAACCCTCGGGACCCCCATCTCATTGAGCATTCCCAATAAAGATCCACGCTCCACCGATTACAAGCCCAACCAGTATCGACCCAGCCATGCCGACTACACAACAGAGAAAAAGTATGGGCACAGGGACTGGCGTGGGGGTGGACGGGCCAGTGCACGTGAAACTGCCGCTCGGGTGGCTGCGGGCAGTATTGCAGCCCAAGTCTTGACCCAGCACACCTCTATTCAAGTGTGCGCTTGGGTAAAACAAATCCACCACATCCAAGCCAGTATTGACCCCACTGTCGTCACCGAAGAACTGGTAGAGCAAAGCATCGTCCGTTGTCCAGACACCAACACGGCAACAAAAATGGTCGCACACATTGAGCAGGTCCGTTCTCAAGGAGACAGCGTGGGTGGCATCATTCGTTGTTACTGTACTGGTATCCCCATCGGACTGGGCGAACCCGTCTTTGACAAACTCGAAGCCGACTTGGCAAAGGCAATGCTCTCCATTCCAGCGACCAAAGGGTTCTCCGTCGGCTCAGGATTCGATGGTGTGTGGATGACTGGCTCTGAACACAATGATAGATTTACCACCGATGAACATGGAACCATATCCACCACAAGCAACCACTCTGGTGGAATTCAAGGAGGCATTTCCAACGGCATGCCGATTGATTTTACGGTTGTGTTTAAGCCTACGTCCACCATCTTTAAAAAGCAGAAAACGATCACCCCTGAAGGAGAACCCATCGACCTACAACTAAAGGGACGACACGACCCCTGTGTGGTGCCTCGTGCAGTACCGATTGTTGAAGCGATGACCAATCTGGTTCTGGTTGACCACTGGCTCCGTCATCGAGCCTTGACAGGTGGCACATAGAAAAATATTGCACCCACAATGGACTAGAATTGAGTCAACGAGTGTTTAGGAGAACAAAAATACCATCACTCTAGAGGATCGTCATGACACAAAAGACTTTGCGTTCACTGTTTGTCTTGGGTGTCGGTGTTGGACTCGGCACGTCAATGTCCATGCTCGTCCATATCGAACCTGTACAGGCA
>CBFICN010000059.1:0-19251 GCA_965661045.1 uncultured Myxococcota bacterium | reverse complement strand
AACACACAAACCAGCCCAATTTCAAAGTTGAGAGCGGATCTTGAATTTCAAGAATCTCCGAAGAATACAAAAGTTCGCTACATGCAAAAAACAAACTGCTAAATCCAACCAGCGTTGCTAGCGAGCCTGCAAGTTAAAGAATGCAAACTGCTAATTCCACCAAACTATCGACATACCAGCAAACACCCAAGTAAACAAAAAAACTACCATCCCACACAACTCACAACACACAAACCAGCCCAATTTCAAAGTTGAGAGCGGATCTTGAATTTCAAGAATCTCCGAAGAATACAAAAGTTCGGTATACCTTCGTATCCGAACTTTTTTAGACAAGGAAAGTCTTGAAATACAAGACCGCAAATCAACTTTTAGTTTCGCCGTGCAATACCCACCACCCCACTGGATAGCTCCCTCGCTGCTCTGTCCACCAAGACTGCCACGCTTGGATTTGGGCCTTTTGTCGACGCCAGGACCCGTCAATATCAAAGGGCAATTGTACACCGGTCGTGATGACCAATTCATCATATGAAGAGGCTCGAACCAAACGATCATCGTGGCTCAGCCCTTCAATCAAGGAAGCCGGGGACATTGGAACGCCGCCACGATAACGGACATTGGAACGCCAAGAGGGTTGATCATCCAACCAACGTTGCCAGCGAGCCCGCAACAAATAATCTTCGGTGTTCTCGTGGTGGCCCGTCAACAATTCCAACGCATGACTGGCGGCAATGGCTTTGTTTCGGTCACGCAACCCAGTCATCTCAAGCAACATGGGAATCGCCCGGGTGTCTCCCAAATATCCCAAGCCGTGAATCGCTGAAATGTTGACGGGCTGTTCAGACTCCGCCAAACACTTAAGCAACAGAAGATTGGTTGGACCACCGTATCGACCCACCAAGTGCCCCAAAATGCTCTGTTCTCCAAGTTTGCCTTCAGACAGTTGACCCGCCAGTTGGTGTACTGCAATATCATCTCCGAGCAGAAGCAAGGCAGTGGCCCAATGTTCCATGAGATCAGGAATATCGCCATAGGCATCCAAGGTGGGAACAATGCTGGAATCTCCCAGACGACCCAAAGCCATCAAACAAGACTGCTGCACCCGAAGCTCTTCGGTCTCGTCGAGCAAAGCCAACAGTGATTGAATGCAATCTGGTTCACGGCGATACCCCAACACTTGCGTCGCAATCCACTGTGCGGAAATAGAACTCTCTACGGTCAGCATCGATACCAAAGAGTCGATCACGGATTGATTTCGAGTACGGCTGAGGCTTTGCACGAGTGCGTCAATGGCGACTGTGTCCAACTGAGTGGTTTGAACTATCGACACCATCTCATCGTGGGCTTTGACCGATGGGTGTGCCAGCATCAATTCTACGCAGGCGACAAAATAGGCATACTGCTCATGGGTGGGGGTGACCAAATCTCGTTCGATGACGGTACGAGAACTGTACAACTGTGCAGACAACACATCTACAATTTCAACAGGACTGTCGGCAACCGCCATTTTCATTCCGTACAAGCGACGTTCTGGGTTGTCCGCCTCTTGTCGAATGGAACGTCCTTGAGAACGACGATACTGAACCCACCGCTGGATGAGTTCTTTGGTGTTTTCCAAATACCAAAACCAAGGGGTAATCTTTCCAGAGAGATAGCGATTGGCCACCGACAATCCACTGGCAAAACCAGCCTGTTGAAAGAGTGTTGCAGCCTGCTGAAAATGCTGTTGAAACCCCGTGAGACGACCCCAGTGCAACAGTGTGTCTGCCATGTGCAATAATGCATCCACCGAAGCAAAATACTCCATGGCTTGTTCATATCGTTGATTCGACGTGTTGGGCTGCTGAAGGGTGTGGTACAACTCCCCTTCTGCAACAGAGATGTTACCAAGACGAAGGGTGTCACTGTTGGGTGTCAAACGCCTTGCTTTTAAAAAGTATGGGCCTGCGTCACCCAGTCTTTGTTCTTGATGGGCAAGCACACCTTGAATCTGCCAATACCAGCCACTCAAGGAAGTTGCAGACTCTATGTCCCACAATGAAGCAACCATATCTAGGAACTCTGAGGCTTTCTCAAATTGTTCATTGTCGAGACAGTATTGCGCAGCGAGCAACCAAGCCTCTGTCTGAACAGCAACCGAGGGGTTGAGGTGCAGCAAGTCAAACAAAATGTGCAATCCCCAAGGTTCGTGACGCATCACAACAATGCGGGCCAAGCGTAGTAAGCATTCTGCTTCAAACGCTTCATCGCGTCGCATGAGTGTGAAAAGGGTCGCTTCTGCTGCATCGTGGTCATCACGCTGAATACAAGCATCTACGTGTGATAGCATCAACCTCGCAGGAACATAGGAAGGATTCCAACGACTGAATTGGTCCATCAGTTCGACAAAAGACCGTGGAGTTTCAGTATGGGCATGACACAGCACAATGGTCAATGATTCCAAGCAGTGCAAATCGTGAACGGAGAGGTTGTCCGTGAGCACAGGAATATCTTCAGACCACAGTCGCTCAACAATCTCTTCGACTGCCGATTTGAAAACGGGTACACGGTCAACAATACGAGCAACCCAATTAGCATCCGAGGGAAGCGTATCGGCATGAGAAAGTGGGAAATGCAGAGCGTCTAAGGATTGAAGGAGAGCCTGTTCCCAACCCGGTCGGGAAAGTGCTTCAAGACAGTCGGCGTATTGAAACCACAATTTTGGAGTGGGCAACTCTTGAAGAACCTCACTGAGAATGCTGCTTGCCGCCTCATACTTTCCAGAATCCATCAATCCCGATACGCGTGTTGCTTCAAACAGCACCGCATTGTGTGCAAGATTGCGCCGCTTTTCAAACGCACTTGGAAATGTACCGTCTTCCAACAGGCGAATGTTCGACAGCAACCAGTCTTGAAAGCTTCGATACAACGGGGTGAATGTGCCACTTTCCCACAAGCCATAGCACCCCATACCTTGTGCATCAATGATGTAGGCCCAGTGTTCGGTGACAACACCATCCATAAGAACTGGGTTTTGCAGTACATTCATCTGTGCAAACAGTACAACTTCGCGATGGTTGCCATCGGCAATGCTCAATGCACTCAAAGAACGAATCGACAAGTCTCCATCAAACAACACTGCGCCGTTGTGGATGAGCAAAAATTGTCTTAAGTCATCGGGAATACCGGACTGTAAAGACGCTTCGCGCTCCATAAAACGCTGAGGTTCCGTACCGGGTTCCAGATGATGTACATGCTGCTGATAGCGACCCAAAATGGGATAAATTTCAGAAATGACAGACAAAGAGGGAGAGGATAGCAGCTGGGACACACTGGACTCCGAGGAAAAGGGATGTTCCCATATAGTATACTGAATGTCAAATATATTGACAAGTCAATACTTATATTTTTTCCCTTTCTCTCGTTGCCCAATTCCAATTACTTTTTGCTGGGTTTCACCACCAAATTGACCAACTTCTTGGGCACAAAGATTTCGCGAATGATCTCCATGCCTTCCAGTCGTGGTACAATCTTTGGATGCTGTTTGACGGCATTCAAAATATCTTCTTTGCTTGCATCGGCAGGAAACTCTATGGAAGCCCGCATCTTCCCAGACACCTGAACAGCAATGTTCATCACCTGCTTTACCAAGGCTTTTTCATCCCACTCAGGCCACTGCGCATAGGTCAAACTGTCGGTGTTTCCAAGTTTCTCCCAGAGTTCTTCGGCAATGTGTGGGGCATATGGTGCCAAGATGCGCACAAATGCCGATACCTCATCCGAAGGCGGCACCTTATTGCGACAGGCATTGACAAACTCCATCATCTTCGAAATGGGTGTGTTGAACTTCAAATTCTCAATGCCTTCTGTGCTTTCCTTGATGGCAATGTGCAACGCACGGGTCACATCCTCTCTGGCTGGACCAAATGGACGCATTTCACCATCGTCACCAATGAATAGTCGCCATACTTTGTTCAAGAAGTTTCGAATCCCCTTACAGCCAGACGTTTGCCATGGTTTCACCTGCTCCAACGGCCCCATAAACAGTTCATACATTCTCAAGGTGTCAGCACCAAACTCAGCCACTATTTCCAATGGATCGACCGTGTTGAGCTTGGACTTCGACATTTTTTCCACTTGAGTGAAGACTTCGGTGTCGCTGCCAATCAAGAAATACTGCTCTCCACGTTTCTCAACGGTAGAAGGGTGGTGGTATTTCCCCAAAGCATCGCGATAGGAAAAGGCCAATATCATCCCTTGATTAAACAACTTTTGAAAGGGCTCTTTGGTCGGTACCAACCCACAGTCGTACAATACCTTGTGCCAGAAACGGGCATACAACAAGTGCAACACCGCGTGCTCTACCCCACCAATGTACAAATCGACATTCTTCCAATACTGAACGGCTTCTGGAGAGAATGGCGCATCTGGATTTCCCGCGTCCATGTAACGTAAGTAATACCAACATGACCCCGCCCATTGAGGCATTGTGTTCGTCTCGCGCAGTGCAGGTTGTCCATTCCACTCAGTTCGACGCCACTCTTCGGCTCGTGCCAGTGGGGGTTCTCCATCTTCAGTTGGTCGATAGGCTTCGATGTGTGGCAAGCGAATTGGCAACTCTTGCTCAGACACTGGATGTGGGGTTCCATCTTCCGTATACACGATTGGGAATGGTTCTCCCCAGTAACGCTGACGAGAGAACAACCAGTCTCGCAATTTGAAATTTACTTCCTTTTGTCCGATCCCTTCTGACTCGAGCCACTCGGTCACCTTGCCCTTGGCAACATCCACCGTCAGACCATCGAATCTTCCCGAATTGATCAAAGTCCCCTCACCTGTCCAGGCTTCTGCTTGTACATCAAAGCCCTCTGCTGGCTCAATCACGGGCAAGATTTCAATCCCAAACTTGGTCGCAAAAGCGTGATCTCGCTCATCGTGGGCTGGGACTGCCATGATGGCCCCTGTTCCGTAGGAAATGAGAACATAATCCGCAACCCAAATGGGAATCCGCTTTCCATTGACTGGATTGATGGCGTACGCTCCCGTAAAGATACCGGTCTTTTCTTTTTCACTGGCGACCTGACGCTCTAAGTCCGAACGATTTTGAGCCGTCTTCACATATTCCATCACAGCATCTCGCTGTTGCTCAGAACAAATATCACTGACCAAAGGATGCTCTGGAGCCAAGACACAATAGGTTGCGCCAAACAACGTGTCCGGACGAGTTGTGTACACTTCAAAACCTGTTTCTCTATCGGCCACCGCAAAACGTAGACGGGCCCCTTCTGAACGACCAATCCATTTGCGTTGCATTTCCAACACGCCCACAGGCCAATCCAACCCCTCCAAATCATCCAACAATCGCTGGGCATAGGCAGTAATCTTGAGCATCCACTGCTTCATCATCTTGCGCTCAACGAGGTCTCCTGTTTCAACGTACTTGCCGTCGACGACCTCTTCGTTGGCCAACACTGTACCTTGAGCAGGACACCAGTTTACCGGCACTTCCGCCAAATAGGCCAAGCCTTTTTCATGCAACTTTAAGAAAATCCATTGAGTCCAGTGGTAATACTTCTCTGAAGAAGTACTGATTTCCCGTTCCCAATCAAAAGAGAATCCCAGTTTGAGAAGTTGATTCTTGAAATTGGCCACGTTTTCAGTTGTAATCTCTGCTGGATGACGATTTTCTCGGACAGCCGCACGCTCTGCGGGAAGTCCAAAGGCATCCCACCCCATTGGATTGAGAACATTGAACCCCTTCATTCTCTTGTATCGAGCGATGATATCCACCGCGGTATAAGAGAGCGGATGGCCAACGTGCAACCCTGATCCAGAAGGGTACGGAAACATACACAAGGCATAGTACTTTGGTTTCAAAGACTCTTTTTCAGCAACGAAGCTGCGGTTCTTCATCCAATATTGCTGCCATTTGGCCTCAATGGTTTCAGGACTGTATTGACTCATCTTTGCTCCATGGTTTGAGGGCTGGATGAAGCCAATTAACCCATGACATCGGAAATGCAACACGTAGAACCTTCTAGAAGCCTATCCCTACATAAAAGAAAAAGAGTCACCAGTCCTTCCAAATTTCCCTCAAAACTCCCTCAAACCGATGACTCTTCCCAAATACATTGTAGAACGTATTTGGCTTCAATGTACACAATGACAATGCTCTATGAACATCTTACTTTCATTGTTCTATTCCCTCTTAGATTTCCTCTATAAATATGTGATTGCTGTTCCATCTGATGGTCATACTCAAAATGCGGTCTTTAATCCAAAACCGACTTCTTATACTGATTCGGACTCTGTGCCGATTGGAAAACCTGAATGCATCTGTTTTTGAGTCGGATACAGGTTTTGCTCGCCATTGAAAACTTTATTTAGTCTTCTTCTTAAATTAGCTTTCATCGATACAGTACCAGACCTTCCATAATGAAGTTTCATCATCTTCATGACTTCGCCCCATTCTCTTTTATTCCAGGGAAGGTTGTATATAGTCAACGCACATGCCACCACCAAACAAATGGCGATAAAAGCAATTTGAAGATTGTCATAGAACAAAGAACTTGCGATTGCATCAGTCATGTAAGTCTCCAAGAGAATCAGTTTGTGATGATTTGTCTATAGGTATTGAAAACAGATGGTCAAAATTCGTACACATTACAAAGATTTCAATCATATTTTCCAGTATCAACTGAACATCTGTATTGTAACACATTTCTAAACACCCGTACAAAAAATAAAAAAGTGGTGGACATTTTCTGTCCATTAGTGTACAATGGAATCATCAATCCCTCAAACAGCGTGGTGCAGCAATATGGATATTGTCTCAGAAAGCAAACTGAACAAAGGTCAGAAACTCATTCGAATTCTACAAAGACTTCAACGACCAGATGGGGCCCGAGCATCGGAATTGCTCTCCGATTTTGAACTCAACGAACGAAGTCTGCGTCGCTACATGACCGACCTACGAGAAATTGGAATCCCCGTTAACAAAAAGAGCGTTCCTGTGTCAGAAACTGCCGATGTTGACAAAAATACAGAACTTCAATTCACCGTCGACCCAGGATATCAACGAGAAGGCATCCAAATTACGCTGTTGGAATGGATTTCCATCCGGTTCGGACGCAATATGTTTACCTTCCTTGAAGGTACCAATTTTTCGGAAGATTTCGACGAAGCACTCGATAAGCTCAGCAGCATCAATATTGGAAACAATCGACACCTCACGCGCGATATGGACAAAAAATTTCTGAATATTGCCGAGCATACGAAGGATCATACTGATCAAAGTGAAATTATTGATGACATCATCACATGTCTGCTCTACCAAAATGTTGCCGAAGCTTTTTACGCGCGCATTGGCTCCCCTACCAAAACCTATACTCTACACCCCTACACACTGGTAACGTTCAGACAGGGCCTCTATTTGTTTGCATGGGACGTAGAAGCTCAGCAAATCAAAACCTTTGCCGTTGAACGTTTTCACAAATTCAATCGAAAACGCGGTGCCGAAAACTCCTTTGACATTCCCATCGACTACAAACCACAAGACATTATCAAGGATTCTTTTGGCATTATCAAGGGTGGTGCTGTAGAGGACGTAGTACTTAAATTCTCTCGACGGGCAGCGCCGTATATACAAGAGCGTACCTGGCACCGCTCCCAAGTTTTAGAACCCGCTCCTCGAAGCGAGATTATTTTGAAACTCAAGGTTGGCATCGCCTATGAGTTAAAACAGTGGATTTTGGGCTTTGGCGCCGATGTCACCGTTCTGGAGCCACAAAGTCTTGCCGATGATATCGCTGAGTCTCATAGAGCCGCTCTGTATAATTATAGTGATGAGGATTGATGAATGTCAAAATCTAGAAGGCTGGCACAACACGTTCCAGCTCGGACCGCTTGGCCCATATTGGAAGTACTGGAGCCAATGAGTGGTGATTTTGGGGTCCTGCAACCACCCACCTTTCCAAATTACATCGAACATGAAGATGAGTTCAATCGATTGTATCAAGCCGCTATACATCATGGTCGGTATGATGAATCTGCTTGGGAACAGTGGGCTTCAAAGTGTGGAATTCCCACCGTTCCTTGGTTGGAAAATTGTGCTGTCGTAGTTGCACAACGCTTGATCCCTCTCGAACGTCTAAGCAATATTTGCGAAGACTATGTCCCACACATTGGTTTGTTCATCGATGATCTACTGTGGGCTGGGCATCATCAACGAGAGCGCTCTCCATTGGGAGGAGCCATCGCTTCCACGCTTCCCCTGTTAAAGCATGGCCATACCCCACTATACAAAATCTCCAATCAGCAACCCAAACTTCGTACCGACCTACATCAATCGTTGACAGCACATTTTCGTACACCAACGATGCTGTGGCAACGGACAATGGGTGGTGTCAAAGCGCTGTTGCCAATTGCGGAACAATACATCCCCAACCACGTCAGCAACCTTGATACCATAGAAAGCGAATTGTTTGTTGCAAAGATTCTGTACATCGACGATGGAGCCAATTCACAAACTTGGAAAGCACACTTGGTTCTTCCTGTACCGAAAGTGCTGAATACTTTACTGCCGAATTTCTTGAGGACTCGCCTTCAAATTGCTTGGTATCGATACAGAAGACACAACCACAAAATCTGCTTTGAAGACATTTTACGAGAGCGGTCTGACATTCTGTATAGAAGTGTTTTCGATTTATTATAAAATACCAAACACTGTTCGTAAATTAGTCAAACCACTGTGGTTCTTCGCCATCAACGACTGATTGCATATCTTTTGGTAAAGTAGCACGTATCTTTTTGAATCCACCATCTGGATGAGGAAAGCGAATGACTGCCGCATGCAAACAGTGCCTAGGGAATCGTACAGTCTCCTGCATTCGCGCTGTTTTTCGATGCTTCAAATAGTCCAAAAAGACCCAGTCAGGTTGACCGTACAACTTATCTCCAAGCAATGGAAAACCAACGTGCTCCATGTGTACACGAATTTGATGCGTACGCCCCGTGTGTAGGGCACACTCCACCAAAGAGAACTGATCCATTCTTTTCAACACAGTAGCAGTCGTATGACTGTGCTGACCACCTTCCACAACACACCGTCTCAACCGAACCTCGGAGTCTTCATCAATACCGATGGGTTGATTGATGTCTTGCACATCCCACGAAGGAACCCCTCGTACAATTGCGTGGTAAGTCTTCTGTACTTCGCGATTGGCAAGTTTTGTTTTCAAGAAAGAATTGGCCTCTTTGTCCTTGGTCAAAATGATGGCACCACTGGTTTCTCGATCGATTCGATGCACCAAATCCAATCTCCCCTCTGGACGTGCCGTTTTAAACAACCCAATCAATGCCCAAACAAACTTGTCTCCAGCGGGATGCACCAACATTCCAGAAGGCTTGTTGGCCACGATAATTCGATCATCTTCATACAATACATCCGGCAGCGGTGGTGGCGGTGTTGTGGGAACCAACCCCGGAACATACAAACGCAAACGCTCACCCATTTGCAAAATTGTAGCGGGTTTTAACTTTCGACTTTCACTCAGTACTCGACCTTCTCGAATGTACTGAACAATCTTCGTCCTTGAATAAGAGGGAAAACGTCTGGCCAAATAGGCATCAATTCTACGCCCAACGTCACGTTCTCGAATGATAACCGTTCGCCAATGAGATAAATCTTCAATCCCGATAATAAACTCCTATTTATGTCTTCATATCCAAGTCCATACCAATGTGGCAATCTGTGATAACATATGAATATGAGATCAATTGATGTACAAGCCGTGTTGGCTGTTGCTTGGGTGATCGTGGCGATCGCCCTAACCATTTTATTGGGAAACTCACTGGGTGCGAGGGGTTGGTTTTGGCTTGGCATCCATCACAGTTTTTGTATCATTGGCTGCACCACAGAATATTTTCGCTATCAACGTCGACAAGAGCGACGCAAAACTGCTGTATCCCACGGATCGTGACCCAAACCAAAAGGCGCAACCGTTCGTATGGGTGGACTGTTTGAAATCATGAAAGAGTGATAATTCGCGCGTCCGTCAATTGTATGTACTCGTATAGGAAAGAGCATTGGACTATACTCTTGTGTATACACAGAGTCATTTTTAAAACATTTTGAACTTGTTTCTTGGGGCCAAGTACGGATAGAGTAGGAAAAACAAACATTGTTCGGAATTTTTTTATCATCATCAATTGAAGCCCAATTTGACTTTTCAAGTGCATATTGCCAACCCCAGTGACCTGCAAAGTACCCAGTTTTATCTCCATACCGATCTTGACATCCATCTTGAACTTGTTTCGCCAACTGGTGTTGACTTCGCGCAAACTGAGCATCATCATACACCAGATGCAGAGATACAACGGCCAAGCCCCCACAGTACACTTTCATTGTCCAATCTTGTAGGTTCAAACGTCGATAGGAATAGAGCCAAACGGGCAACACAAATGGAAGCCAATATCGAGTTGCGGCAAATCGTAAACTGAGTAGAAACACCAAACCACCGACAAGCCAACAGAACATCCATATACGACGGTCACCCCACATTGCGTACACCAACTGACCGATCAAAATCAGTCCCAACGGCACAGACAACCATCCAAGCCACGTCATCTGAAGCGACAACCAATGTACCCCCAAGACAGTCACAACGCTAACAGCAGCGACAGATAACCAATGTGTTATCGAGATTCTGGGAACCACACCACACCCCAAAACCAACATACTAGAGAACGCAAACAGTTTGTGAAGCACTCCATCCCATGTGTGCTGGGCTTGCTGAAATGCAATCATGTGCCAAAAGTGCCACTGATCATAGGCAGCAAGATCGTGCAGCATCAATAACAATGTGGGACTCGATACTGACAACAGCAACCACCATATTTTTTTAGGACGAAACAACAGCAACCACATTCCCAACAAGGGAATCATCGTCATTCCACTGTACCGAAACAAAGCCGAGCACCCCAGTACAAAAGCCCAAAGCGTCATCTGTCGTTGACGCAATATTCCCTGCCAACCAAGCACAATGCAAGTATACAAAGGCATTTCCGGCATCAAAGAATTGTGACTGATGGTAAAAATGGGTGAGCAAATCACACACCACAACCACCAAACATTGCCTTGAAAATACTGAATGCATCGCCAAGTTCCCCAAACAGAAGCCAACACCCATGGCAACATCCAAATGCGCATCCAGAGAACAGGCTGGTCTTTAACAGGCCACAACACCCAAGCTTGTCCCGGAGGATTGGACAAAACATCAAAGGCAGATTCGGTTACCCCCTCCCAATTAATTTGAATATCGTGAGGAGACCACCACTGACCGCGTGTCAACGCCAAGAAGTTCACCTCGTCCAAATGAACAGGCTTATTGCCCACAATAAAAATCACAAGAAGCCACAAAGACATCCACCACCAATGCCATTTGGTTGGCTGGCGAGGTGTGGATGGGTCCTCAATGGGCTGTGTTGAATGATGCATGGGAGAGTATACGTCGAAGAAATCGTGCTTGTAAAAGAATATGCAGTGATCTTATCACAACAGACCTTGGGAACTGCTGCACTGTGTGATAAATTCTCTTCTAATGGGATATAAGATACATCTCATCGTATATTTTTGAAAATTTTGAAAGGATGAATCATGTCAACGTCATTTGATGTCATTGTTATTGGAGGTGGCCACGCTGGATGTGAAGCGGCATGGACAACTGCGAGACTTGGAAAAAGCACCTTGTTGGTATCTCTCAAACGTGCTCACATCGGTCGACTCTCATGCAACCCTGCTGTTGGTGGACTTGCAAAGGGCAATCTCGTGCGGGAAATAGACGCTCTGGGTGGCATCATGGCCAAAATTGCAGACCGTTCATCCATTCAGTTCCGCAGACTCAATACGCGCAAAGGACTGGCTGTACAATCTTCTCGTGTCCAGGTAGATATCGACATCTACCCACAAGAGATGCAGAAGGAGATTCTCAACCATCCAAACATCACTTTTTTTGAAGGAGAAACCGCTACACTCTCTACAAAAAACGGAACCGTCACAGGAATCGTCATGACAGACGGAACGCACTTTGAGAGCGCAAAAGTCATTTTGACAACTGGAACATTTCTGTCGGGCGTACTGCACAAAGGGCATTCTCAAGTCAGCGGTGGACGTGTTGGCGAAGAAGCGGCCAATTCGCTGGCACAAAACTTACTAGATCTTGGACTCCGACTTGGGCGGTTGAAAACAGGAACCTGCCCAAGACTCGATGCAGACAGCATTGATTGGAGCCAAACCGAAGTGCAAGAAGAAGTGATGGAAGGACGGTTCTCGTTTGAACCACAACACAACACCCTGACGCAAGTGGACTGCCACATTGCATACACCAATGAACAAACACACCAAGTCATTCGAGACAATTTGCACCGTTCGGCCATGTACGGTGGACAAATTACTGGAAAAGGGCCTCGCTATTGTCCGTCAATTGAAGACAAGATTGTGCGTTTTGTGGACAGACCACGACATTTGTTGTTTTTAGAACCCGAAGGCTTGAGCACCAAACGTGTCTACATCAATGGCTTGTCGACCTCACTGCCTGAAGAGGCCCAAGAAGCAATGTTGAAAACCATCCCAGGTCTAGAAAATGTTCGTGTAATTCAGTATGGCTACGCGGTGGAGTACGACTATGCCAACCCCTTAGACTTGCACCACAGTATGGAACACAAACACATCCACGGTCTATATTTGGCAGGTCAAATTAACGGCACCAGTGGATACGAAGAAGCGGCGGCACAAGGCCTCATTGCTGGAGCATCCGCTGCCTTCGACGAACCATTCATTCTCGGACGACACGAAGCGTACATTGGCGTTCTCATCGATGACCTTGTCACACGAGGAGTCGGTGGTGAACCCTATCGCATGTTTACCAGCAGAGCCGAGCATCGCTTATTACTTAGAGAAGACAACGCCGATCGACGATTGACAGCCAAAGGATATAAACTTGGATTGGTCGATGCGTCCGCCCACACTCGATTTCAGCTGAAAATGACCCAAATAGAAGAGGGCAAACGGTGGTGTCGAAACACTTGGGTATCGAGCAACAAAGAGTCCAAAGCGCGATTTGAAGCCGCCAGCCTTCGTCCCCCCAAGAACAAAACCAGCGTAGAACAACTGTTGAGACGACCAGAAATTGATTGGTCTACACTGTCACAACTTGTAGACGGTCCAATACCCGAATTCAATGCCGAGGTGCTCGAACAGATTGTCACCGATATCAAATATGCTGGATATCTACAAAGAGAAGAGAGTAGGGTAGCCCAAACACGCAAACTGTCTCACATCAAAATTCCAACAGACATGGATTACTTTCTCCCTGGAATTTCTACTGAAGTCGCTGAACGATTAACGGCTGCCACACCACCAAACTTGGCCAGTGCTGCAAGACTTCCTGGAATTACACCTGCTGCCATTGATACATTGGTAATACACTTGTCAAAGTCAAGAAAATAGTACACAAGCACTTAAAATTAAAGGATTTTTAATATTAAATGAGACAATCAGTAATAGAATCACATCGTCGGTTACTTTCTAAGTGGAGACACAAGATGGACCTCATTGGTCCCGGAGATATGGAACATCATTTTGTCGATGCAAATCAAGCCATTGAAGGTCTCCATCTTCAAGGTCGCTGGATAGACTTGGGTAGTGGGGCTGGTTTTCCTGGAATTTCTTTGGCAGCACATTATCCAGCGATAGATCTGACAATGGTAGAAAGTCGTCAAAAGAGAACCATATTTTTGCGACAAGTGGTTTTACATAGCAAAGCCGACAACATCACCATCGTGTGTGAACGAACTGAAAACATCAGTGAGACCTTTGACGGCGTCATCAGTCGAGCCTACAAACCACCCTTAGAATTTTTAAAGGATGCCAAGCGTTTAACAACCGTCGGTGGCTTCGCAATCTGTATGCTCGGTGAAAATGGTTCATTCAATATCCCACTCGAATGGACCTTGGTTGATGAAAAGGTGTATCGACTGACAGAAGAACACGGCTATAGAAAACGCTGGTTGCTCAAACGAGTGACGTAAGCAGGTTTTATCCAGTCTTTCGACGAGATCGACGTGTCTGTACAAATCCCAAAAGTGGCAACCAGAGCATCGCTTCCGAAGAACCACAGCCACACTTTGAGTTATTTTTGCTGTCTTCTTGCTCTCCAGAATCTTCAATTGGGGCGTTCCATTCTCCTTGTGGATCTACTCCGGTGTCGGGCTCTGAGCCATCCAGACCAAATCTAGACAAATCCAAGGTGGCCTCTACAATTTGCTGCTCGTTGTACAAATCGAAGGAGAGCAACAACTGAGACCCTTTTCTCGCTACCCAAGGACGCATTGCAGCTTCACCATCTTCATAGGATGTCACTCTATGCTGCTCAACCAATGTCCACGATTCGTCAAACACCCCCAAAAATACATCACCCTTATCAGAGCCCATCCAGGCTTGATCTCGCCCCATATGCGCAACAATGTAATACTCTCCCACTTGAATGAGCCCCTGTGGCCAATACGCTCGCAAGGGTGGTTCAACCAACTCTTCATCCATCGTTTCAATCAATTGCCAATCCGCATCGTATCGGTTGACGGTCAATGGCTTGTCATGTGCCATTCCGAGCTGAACGTACTCATCAGCATACACGTCATACAGTACGCTGCCACCGTTTCCCCGCGGGTAATCTTCCAACGATATGATGTCTTGTACTTCTAAATTGGCATCGACAGTAAACAAGTCTGTCGCAAAGTCATACCCCTGAATGGACAGCAACACCCCCTTCGCATCGGGGGCACAAATCACGTTGGGATCGTTGTGGGCATGGGTACCGATTCCTGCTCGAAACTCTGCATGGGCCAATATTTCAAAATTTTCGTCGTACCGCCAGAGATGTAAATAATCAATAGGAGGTCCATCGGGTGTTGCCTCTGGTGGCATGGCTGACGCAGCGTGTAGATAACCTCCATCGGGACATTTCTTGATCCCATGATCAATTAAGCCTGAAATTTCAACCACTTGCCTCTTATCAAACAATTCCCAGTCAGATAGACCATCTCCCGCTTTGCGCAACTCTCCCACATAAAAGCTTTGATTGCTACCCATCGCGGCTAGCCAACTTTCTTCCGTAGGAAAAACTCTGATCCAAGCCCCAGCAGAACGTATTTCAACGGGTTCGCCAACCATTGTGATAAAAGGATTGGCAAATGCCACTTGACTGAACCAGAACAACATACTCAACTCCAATGTTTCAAGTAATTGTATGTAGCCGACTCTGCGACTTTTCCAACTGGCTCATCCAGGTTCAATCATCAAGGTTCAAGTCAAAATCCAAGTTTTTCTCTTCGTCTGCAGACAACTCTTCGTTGCGCTTAGGTGTCGGATCGTCGTCTAAATCTGTATCTCTCGCTTCTGGAAGAGTTGGGTCACAAAAGATCACAACCCAATCATCTGTAAATCGACTATCCGCGTTCAATACAGCAGAATATGATGGCAAAGCCTCTCCCTTTTTGACTTTTCTCAATACAGGGACCGCTTGATAGGTATCAACACAATTATAAAAACGTTGCTTTACCTTTTCGGTCATCCCCTCATCAAATGCTTGGTGACATTTTTCATGCCGACGCTTACTTCCTCGATCACAGCCCTTCACTTTGGCCTGTGCCTTGAAAGCAGTCCAAAGATTGGCTGTTGATTGCGCTTTGTACTTTTTGGCTTTGGCTTTAAATTTCTGCGTTTTCTTGACCTGCTTTTTGAGTTCAGTCAGTGTATTTTGCAATTCAACCTTGAGTTCATCACGCTCTTGTTCAGCGGCTGCCAGTTGCACGTGAAGAGTGGCGATCTCTTCTTCCATCTGTTTCCACTTTGCCCGCGCAGCTTTTTTGGCTTTCTCTGTACTGTGCTGCTGTCGCTTGAGTTTCTCCAATTCAGCTTCACGCTCAGCCAATTTATTGTGTAAATTCTTCACTTCCTCTTGAACTTCAAGAACATTTTTCTGCTCTTCATCCGTGAGTCCCTTACACAATTCTTCCAAATCTTCGTTCGAAAGTTCTTCTGTGACCACTTGTGTTTGCGTCACCACCTCTTGAGGTTCCTGAAAAGCTTGTGAAGCCACATACCCCAAGCCACTGCCAACCAAAACACCAAAAACACCAATCCCTGTTATCAATAGCTGTTTTGACATAGTCTCTCCTGTTGTTCGTCATGATGGATATAACGATAACACGATCAAACACATCGTATTATAGACAATACCAGTAATACTATTCAGTTTTTTCCGTCACTCATGGAGTCGCTATGCCCAATGTCACAACCCTGCACGCTTCGGCAACCTTTACAAAAGGACACCACCGTTTAATTTTAGGCAAAGCCAACGATATCATCAAATCAGACAAATTGGCGAATCTATTACACATCCCTGAAAATCTGTGGATGTTTGTACTCAAGCAACTTAGAAAGAGCAATGAAACGCAGATTATTTTGGAACAAAGAAAAGTTGTATTCCAATTACTGCCAAGCAAGCATTCAAGACACAACAGCCCAAGCAACATTGAAGCCATCCAACGAACATGCAACAAAATCTGTCGCTCAGACAACTGGGATATCCTGATTTTGGGACAGAAAGATCATTTGGAAGGACAAATTTGTGCGACCGCCAAGGCTTTTCCATCATTCTCTGCAAAAACAACCAACAACGCACCTCAGCAAATCAACATTTTGCCATTTGTAAATGGAGAACTGCAAACGTCTCCGAACTTTCAAATATTACTGGACAATATTCGCTTGTGTGGCTCTTTGGTCGATCAACCCCCCAATCATTGTCATGTCTCAGACTTCATCCAGCAGATTCAATCCTGGATTGACAAACAAGATCATGTACATTGCTCCATAATTCAGGGAGAACAACTACACGAAAAAGGGCTCAATGGCATCTGGAATGTTGGAAAGGCAGCCGAAGAAGCCCCCGCAATGGTGTGTTTACAGTTCAGGCCGCAAAACAACGACGAATCATCCAAGCACGTTTGTTGGGTTGGGAAGGGCATCATTTACGACACGGGCGGCCTCTCCATCAAAAGTAAGACCGGCATGCCAGGTATGAAAACAGACATGGGTGGCGCTGCGGCTGTCTATACGGCATTCAAAACAGCCATCGAGCAAGGATGGGAGCACCCTCTCAGTGCAATTCTTTGTTTGGCTGAAAACGCCATTGGCAGTCGATCTGTCCGCCCCGATGACATCATCACCATGTATTCTGGAAAAACCGTTGAAATCAACAATACAGATGCGGAAGGACGATTGGTGTTGGCTGACGGTGTAGCATGGGCCGAACAACGTTTACACGCCGATATCATCATCGATATGGCAACCTTGACAGGTGCAGCCAGTACGTCGGTTGGAAAAGGGGTTGCCGCTGTGTATTGCAACGATGAAAGTCTAGAGAACATCGCCATTGAGTATGGCCGAAAGACAGGTGAACTGTGCCATCCACTTCCATACATCCCAGAGAAATGGAAACTTGAGTTTCAATCATCGGTTGCCGATATGAAAAACTCTGTGGCTCGGAGAAACAATGCACAATCAGCTTGTGCAGGACAGTTTATTGGGAACCACCTGTCACAACGCAAGCCGTGGCTTCACCTTGATATTGCAGGTGCAGCATATTCAAATGGACGAGCAACCAGTTTTGGTATGCATCTGTTGGTGACCATAACCAATATATTGCAAAATCAGCATTAAATGGTTAGACAGTCTCAAGATCACATAAGATCACTGGATCAACTAATTTATTTTTAGAGATCTATTTTAGATCATACCAATAAGTAAACCGATAATACCGAGTTATAAATACATTATCACATTCAGTATATCTACTAAATTCTTATGTACTTTCATTTATCTCACTCAGATATCTTGCAGATTACTCGAGTGTTTGATAACTTGAAAGTAGACCTTCATGGTTCTCTCCTTTGGCTCCCACCAAAAGTTCCTTCACATTCTTCATGTTATCTTCGAGCAACACTCTTCCAGTACAGTCAATGTACTCCTTGCTCAACATCCCCCCCTTCTGTTGGCATCCTTTCATCCTCTGAAAGCGATTCACATCTCAGCGAATCACTCTGTCAACAACACACTCCCCCGCGCTCAAAAAATTGGTTTCTACGGAAATCAATTTTTTTGTTTTTTGCCTTTGTTGTCACCATGTCTCTTTTAGCTACAAAGCCTTTATATTCTACAATGCACACCTCAATCATCCAAGATATATCTTTGGATTCAATGGTGTGTGATACAGACGAATTTAGACAGAACTGGACAACCGCAGAGCTCAAACAACTCGCACTTGAGATAGAAGATAGCCCCGCTCCACTGATCGTTGAACGGGTAGAGTCTGGAAGCGAAGAACTGTACCACATCATATTTGGAAGCAAGTATTTTATTGCCGCCAACATGCTTGGATTGGAGAGTTTGCCTGGCCTAATACTGCAATCACAGGATAGCAACACAGTGCAAGACTTTCTGGGCTCAACCGTCTTTAATTGGGATCATTTGGATGAAATAGAATGTGCAAGAGCCTATCAGTGGTTGCGTTCTGTTTGTAATTACAGCGTCGATCAAATCGCCAAGCTTCGACACATCAGTCGTCCTGTCATTGGAAATCAACTGCGTTTACTGAAACTCCCCAAGTTGATTCAAGAGTATTTACAGCAAGGGCACCTCAACAAAAGCCACTGCTTTTTGTTGCTCAAACTCAACAATGCGCAAGACCAAGTTACACTCGCCAAAGAAGTGGTCGACGGAACCTACTCTGTACGTGAATTAAAACGGATTGTTGAAGAGCGACAGCCCCCCTTGATGGTTCCCGTTTCTCAAAAGGTCGATTCTAATTTGCACATCACAGTATCTGAACACAGCATTGAAATTGCTGTTGACTCTCCAGAGACAAAGAAACGTCTCTTAGACTACTTGCAAAATTTTTCTTAAGCCGAGTCGATGTGAAACCGTTACAGATTCTGGAAGAAACGACCCAAGACATTGAATATGCTGGCGACATCATCGTTTACCACACCTACCGTGGAACGATGTTCTGTGAAGGCACTGTATTCGTCAAAGAACAAGGAACGATTATTGGGGAGGTTCACACACAGCGAGCACACATCATTGGTTGTGTAAAAGGCTTTCTTGAAGCAAAAGAACACGTTATCTTTACGGGTGGATCTCATTTTGAAGGCACATTG
>CBFICN010000058.1:0-19315 GCA_965661045.1 uncultured Myxococcota bacterium | reverse complement strand
CAACGCATCGGATGAGACAACGATGCTGTGATCTGGATGATCTGCATCGCGGGGTTCAACGTGGGGCGGTGAGAAATGAAAGGTGACTGTGGTATCAAAATCGATCGGTTGACCATTCTGTATGGCAGGTTCAAAACGCAAGCGCTTTGCGGCGGTCTTGGCTTCGGAATGAAAGACCGTGTCTCCGGACAACACATCCGTAAACTCTACCACTCCGCTCTTGGAAATGTGTACAGTCAACACCACAGTTCCGTGTAGTTGTTGTGCGAGAGCATCAGGAGGATAATGCAAAACAGCCTGCTGAATCAATACTGGAGACCGAACCCCATCTTGCTCGACAGTCGACACTGTCGATACACTGGCCGGCTCACCATTGGCACTGGTGAAGACAATCAATGATGCTAATAAACTCATCATGAAAACAATATAATGCAAGCAGCATGCAAATGCAATTAGTTTGCATTTATACATTCATTCAACAAAAAACACCCCCCTGCAAAAAACAAAGGAGTGTTCGTTTTGGAAGCGGTGGCCGCTTCATTGTTCTATGGGTTTGTTGTTATTGAGCACCATTGGCAATCACAAGTGACACAACTGTTTTGTCGTCTCCACCCATGTTGATGGTCAAGCCGTACTTTGGTGTACTTGGAATCTGATAGTCTCCACATTCCCCTTTCATCTGACGGAAAATCTCAACGGCTTGCTTTACACCTGTTGCCCCAACGGGATGACCAAAACCGATGAGTCCACCACCAGTATTTACGGGGATTTTACCGTTGATACCAGTTTCTCCGGATGCAGCCAATTTGGCGCCTTCACCCTCACCTGCAAAACCAGCCGCTTCATACATCATGCACTCGGTTACAGCAAAGCAATCGTGTACTTCTGCAACATTGATATCGGCTGCTGTCACACCTGCATCGGTGTACGCTTTCGATACTGCGTCTGCCGAAGTGGTCAGTTTGGTCAGGTCACCGTCTTCATACAAAGAGGCTACCGAGTGTCCACGCCCAACGATCTCAGCCACTTCTACTTCAGATTTACCCAACTTTGCAAGACCCGCTTCAGATACGAGAAGCATTGCCGATGCACCGTCAGAGACTTGCGAACAATCCGACACTTTGACGAACGGTTTGTAGTCTTCGTTGCTCAAAAACTTGAACGATGATGCGGCCGTTTCGGCATCCATCTTTGCGGCTTTCATGTGGGCTTTTGGGTTCAGATTCGCATTTCCATAGGCTTTAATCGATACAGTGTCGATCTCTTCAGCCGTTACACCAAACGCTTCACAATATGCCTTGGCGCGACGACCGAACAAAGCTGGGAACGTAAAGTCATCAATGGAGCGCTGACGTGAATAATGTGACGCCCGAGCCAAGAAGTCTCCACCCTCACGAGCAGATTTTGTTGTTTGAACTTCTACACCAGCGACCAATACAATGTCTGCACCTGCAGCGATGGCGTCCAATCCAGCCATGATGGCCAATCCACCAGAGGCACAGGCCCCTTCAACGCGCATGGACGGTTTGTTGGCAAAAGCAGGATGCGTGCCAACCAAACCAGCCCCCATATGACCTTGATTGACAAAGAGTTCACCTGTAAAGTTTCCGAGGAACAATCGATCCACATCTGCTGGATTGACACCGGTTGTCGCCAACAACTCATCGACAGCTTGTTGCAAAAACTCTTCCCAAGTTGGATTTTCTTTGGTCCCGAAGTCTGGGTGTCTTTTCCAAATGAAATCTGGGTGTCCTTTTCCGATGAAACTGGTGATTGAACCACCAGCGATGAATGCACGTTTTGCCAATGCCATGAGAGACCTCTTTTGATAAATGGTAATTTCGATAGTATCGAGATAAAATGAAACATCCAGAACATCTCTGCGTTTCACACTATGAAATTAATGGGGCATTATGAATATTCAAGGAAAAATTTTGTGCTTTGCAACATTTTTTGTTTTCAGCGCTTGTAAAGAGGAAGGTTTCGACGTTCCGATGGGCACTCCAGACAGCAACCCAAACTCAACTGACCCCTCCCTTTGTCCAGAAGTTTGGAGTGAACTTGGTGGGGCTTGGCTCGATCCGAACCTCTGTGCAGGATGGTCTGCAAAATCTGAAGCCATGACTTGGGCTGAAGCCAATGAATTCTGTACCAACTTTGATGAGACTGACTTAACGGGTTGGCGTTTGCCCACGATTGATGAACTGGGATCGATGACCACAAGCAATCCACCAATGGACGATGTCTTGGGCGACCTTTGGAGCAGCAGTGAAGATTCTGCCAGTGGGTTGATGTGGACTGCGAACCTAGAACAGCCCGGTATGGAAGTATTGCTTGACCCCAGTGACCTTGCGTATGTTCGTTGTTACACGTCTCTTCGGTGAGCGATTTCGTGCCGTGCTTGAAAAACATCTTGGTTTGCAATAGGTTTTGCATACACTCTGTTCTATAATTTAGTAGAATGAACCCAATACATTATCCATTTCCGCTCTGTTGGAGAATCCGAATGAAACCTTTGTTGATGCACCTTAGCTTAATGACGTCTCTGGTAGGCTGCACATGGATCAGCGATGCAGATTACACAAAAGAGCTCGTCAATGTCGATGAAGATGGGGATGGCGTTACCATCCAAGAGGGAGATTGCAACGATCAAATGGCCACCGTTTCCCCACTGCTTGAAGAGGTTTGGTACGACGGCATTGATGGCGACTGTGGCGGCGACAACGACTTTGACAAAGACAAAGATGGATTTGTTCCCACCGAGCATCAAGGCAAAATGACCACCTCTCACGTAGAGGTAGCCCCCCTACCAGGTGGGGATTGCAATGACGAAGATGCCGAATCTTTCCCTGGAGCAGACGATGCTTTCTACGATGGCGTAGATTCTGACTGTCGTGGCAATGATGATTATGACCAAGATGGCGATGACTATGTCCCCGATGAGTATGTAGGCTTGACAACCGCCAACATTGAAAGTCCCGAAGTGTTGCTGGGAGGAGACTGCGATGACCAAGATGCATCGGTAAACCCTGGAGAGATTGACAACTGGTACGACGGCATTGATTCCGACTGCGGTGGTGAAAACGACTACGACCGCGATGGCGATGGGGTGGCCTATGAACTGATTGACAGCAACACCGACGTCGGTGGACTGGCCCGTGGAGATTGTGACGATCAGGATTCAACGATTTTCCCAGGTCAAGCAGAGATTTGGTACGACGGTATTGATTCCGACTGTGCAGAAGACGATGACTATGATCAAGATGGGGATGGATTTGTCCCTACAGAATACGAAGGCGAACGCACCACTGGCTTGAACGGCACTGGAAACCTTCCTGGGGGAGATTGCGACGATCTGAACCCTGAACGCTATGAGGGCGCCAGTGAAATTATGTCCGATCCAATGGACTACGACTGTGACTTGTGCATTGCACAAGATTGTTCTCAAACCCCAGAACTAGGTGGCTTTTCCGCAACCGTTTCTGAAAGCCCTTGGCTGCTGTATTCAACCGCTTCCAGTCCTCAAAACATTCGCATTGCGTCCAACGACGGTTCCATTTTTGTTTCTTCTCGTGCAAACGATGTGGCCACGACCAATCCAATCAATGGGACGACCATCAACTATTACTCCGCGTCATACGTTGCAGTGTTTGACCGTGCAGACGTTACAACGGACCCCACCGAATTTTTCCGTTGGAGAGGCAAGACCGACTCTCCAGATAGCAACCCATACTCTGCAGACCAAGCGGTTGTTGCAAACAATGAATTCTTCATCGGTGCCATTGGACAAGAAAAACTCAATTCAAGTCAACAAGGGCTGTATCGATACCTTCGAATCTCGGTCAAACAACTGACCCAGACCTTCTATTTCCACTTGTCGTCACGAACCACCAATGCAGCACCGGCAATGGAAGATGTTTCCGTGATGATAGATTCCAACGACGTCATTCACGCTGTAGGCTGTGAATCCACCAGTGGCATCCTTCAGTATGCAAGACTGCCTCTGTCAGCGTTGCAACCGGGAACCAGTGTGAGTATGGACGCTGAGGCTGAAGTGTCTGGCATGTTCTTGTCAAGTTGCAAAATGACCGAAGACGCTGCTGGGAATGGTGTTGTATGGGGAGAAGAAAACGGAGTTATTACCCCGTATACATTTGACCTTGCGGCTCTGGAAGAAGACATCACGTTCACTCCAGGGGCTTCTCTTCCGGACACGTATACTGGATTGAACGAGTGGACCTTGAGTGATACCAGTATGGACGCTGTGTCTGTTTTCGCTGAATCAACCGGGGTCTATGCTTTAATCGACGGTGTAGAATACCAAGTTTCTACAGTACCCAACCCGCTCCATGCTTATGGTGTGTTGAGCGACTCTGGAGAATTGATTGTGTCTGTGGTCGATGCTCAGGGTGTTGGAAGCATCTTGGTGGGTGACCCAACAACCTTCACGTCTCCAGTTCCCACGGCTGAAATGGATACATTTGATTTGACCACGCCACTGGCATTGACCGAAGTCGCTCCCTACGCCTACACCAGCGCCGATGGAGACGAGATGCTATTCTTGTCCTTCTTGGGTCTCGACGGGATCCTCCCCAAAATGGGCTTCGCTACGCTGAGTCGATGAAGCATCCTTTTCGTCCGAGGACAGCAACCCAAATATTGTAAAAACTTGATTTCGTTGAAGCCCCAAATCATCGGTGACTTCAAGATAAAGGTTGTTGTGCCCCTCTTCTAGATCCAAACTCAGTTGCACAGCACCACCCGTATCTTGCCAATGAATCTTTTCATTGTTGAGCCACGCTTCGTACACAACAACTTCACCATCGTCTTGCACCACGTGTTCAAATACCAACGGGGTGTCCACCAATGCAGAGACTGGTGGTATACCGTGCACCACTGGCAGTTCCAACGTCCGTGCGTTAGTGAGATCACTTGGGGCAATGGGCTGGCGAAACAAGCGGCTGTGGTCTTCTGCGTCTAGACGCAACAACACCTCTGGAAGATCTGACAGAGCATCGTAGGATACAAAATTCAATGTTTTCGTTACGCTCTCTCCCGGCGTCAAACCTTCCACAGACCATTCATTGGTCGACATTCGAATTTCTCTTGCCTCCACCGGCCAAATGACACGCCCCTTCACATCTTCCAAAGGCACAGTACCCACATTGGATACGGTCATGTCAAAGCGATATTCGTTGCCTTCAATCCGCTCAATCTCAGCAGATAGAGCGACTTGGGGTTTACGCCCCTCTGCAATTTGCACAAAAATTGGATTGAGTTCCACCTCAGCACAACAGGACCGTAGAAGAACGGGCTGCAACTTGTCGTAACGTGGAATCGTATTGGATGGAATGCTCATGGGAATTTCAAGGCCTTTCTCTCCATTGCCAGGAATCACCCCGACAGGCACAACAACATCGTCCCATGGTGAACTCGAGTTCTCCGCTTGCAACCACAACATTCCTTGATCGATTTGGGGTCCTGAATTTACCAAACGCACCTTCAACGTCATTTCGGTACCGGAACGCCCAATGCTGTCTCCCACAATTTGAATGGACAGATCTTGGACAGTCTGGGCGTTGTTGTCTCCCCAGTCCACACCAAAATCATGCAATTGCTCTTGAATGAGTTGCTGTTCTTGAACCGACCAGTGAGAGGCGATTCTCTCCTTGGCCGTTTCTTGAAGAGACTCTACCTTTGCACTGGTTGCATGGTTCAAAACATCTACGGCAAAAGCCAACTCCTTGTCCTCACCGTCGTTTAAAAACGTCAAATCACTGGGTTCAGGAGACAGCGCCACAAAGGGGAGTTCACTAAGATCCATCGTCCCCACTTTGATATGCGGTTCAATACCATCTTGCTCATGCACAGAATACTCTTCGGACAACAAGTACTGTGCAATGGTGAGTTTTAAAGCCACTGGATCATCACCATCTCTCAAATCTGCCGCAGTTTGCACAACGCCCTTTCCAAAAGAGCGCTGACCGACCAACAGTGCACGCTCCAGAAGTTTAAAAGAACCCGACACAATCTCTGACGCAGATGCAGAGTTGGAGTTGATCAACACCACCATCGGCAATTTTGGCTCGGTAAATGAATTTCGATTGATGTACTGCTTCATCAGTCCTGGAACCGACTTTCCATCGCGACCAACCGTTTTAATGGTCGTTCCTGACGTCACAAATCGGTCCACGACCTTACAAGATTGCAGCATCGATCCACCGCCATTGTTTCTCAAATCGATCACAATCCCATTGAGAGCTTGTTCGCCAAACTCTTTGAGTGCTTGTTCCATAAACCGGGTCGTTTGCTCGCTGAAACTGCGAATGGTGATGACCCCGACATCGTCTTGCACCGTCCAGTGCACATTTGGGATGCGTACTCGCCCTCGAACCAAGGACATATCACGAATCTGCTCTCCACGGTGATATTGAATGTGTACAATGCTACCCGTTTCACCACGCAGTCGGTCCACACCTTGCTGAAGGGTCAACGCACTCAGAGCAACCTGATCAACGTTGGAAATGATGTCCCCTTCTTGCAGTCCCATGAGAGAGGCTGGACCGTCGGGGAACACTTCTTGCACCTCCAGTCCTTGCTCATGTTTTTGCACTCGACACCCAATCCCAGAAAAGTTGCCAGAGATTCGCTCATTGAAACTGTTCAGTCGATCTCGATACATCATGATGGAATAGCGATCCATTTCACGCGCAAACCCGTCCAACAAAACCAATTCCACATCCAAATCATCCGGTAAGGGCAACGGAGCCGTTTTGGTCACGCCCAATAAAATCTCAAAGAGTTTCACTTCCACATTTTCAAAGGTCACTTCATCGGTCCGAGTTGTATAAAATGCTTCTTGAGCACCGACATGCAAGGACAGTTGATGATCTTTTTGGCGGACAATCATCCAAGGGATGTGCATTTCCAATTCTTCAGCCGCAGAAGTCAACGCACTCTCCACATCCAAGTCTTCCAACCACAAGTATTTGCGGCGTACCATGTCCATGGTTTGAACCGTCAACTCTTGTGCTTGAACGACGGGCATGCAAATCAAATAGGACAACAGTGCAATCATGGGGAATCCAAAGGGTTACGGTGTGGAAAAGTGGTGAAAAAATGATAGAGGACAGGACAGGTTCTCGTCTATTTACTGTATCGTTTTTCCTCAACAAACCGTGAGATGCCATGAACAATCCACAAATTTTCGACATTTTACGCCAGTTTCAGGCCGGCTCGCTCTCTCTTGAGCAAGCAACGGAGGCGCTATCCGTCGACGCTGCCAAACGACTGGATCACGCAACGGTGGATACCGAAAGACAGCAACGTACGGGTCAACCTGAAACCATCTTTGGCGAAGGCAAGTCTGTTGAACAAATCGTCCCGATCATCGAAGTCCTTCGAAGCAATAACCAAACGGCCTTTGTGACGCGCATTGACGAAGATAAGGGCGCACGATTGCAGAAACAGTTCCCTGACGGAGACTGGAATGCCTTGGGAAGAACCTTTCTGTTGGCGCCTCCCCCCATTCATCGAACAGGTCAGATTGCGTTGGTTTGTGCCGGCACAAGCGATCTCTATGTTGCAGAAGAATGTGAAGCTACATTGAGAGCAATGGGACATCAACCCACACGCATTACTGACATCGGCGTCGCCGGACTCCATCGACTACTCGGACGCATTGATGAGATTCGTGCACACAAGGTCATCATCTGCATTGCCGGCATGGAAGGTGCTTTGGCAACCGTTCTCGCTGGATTGGTGAGTGTTCCAATCATTGGGGTGCCAACCTCGGTTGGCTATGGATGCCACATGAACGGTATGACCCCCTTGTTGGGCATGCTCAATTCCTGTGCGCCCGGCGTGGTTGTCTGCAACATAGACAATGGATACGGTGCCGCGATTGCCGCACTGAGATTCTGTAATCTCTTGCCGGAGGAAGCGTGAGTCGAATACTCTACATCGACCCGATTGGTGGTGTTGCGGGAGACATGCTTTGTGCCGCACTGTTGGATGCCGGCTTGGATGAAGAGCAATGGCGGGCTGGCTTACGAGCATTGCCCTGGGATGAGGACGTTGAAATTCTTCGGTCAACAGTCATGCGGGGTGTTTTTTCTGCGACCCACATCGACATAAAACAACGTTCTACTCAAGGCATGACGAAGCCAACTGTACCGTCCCCACACATCGATGCTGTACAGCACCACAACCACACCCATCATACCCACACTCACCATGGGCACAGTCACACCCATGCACCAATGCCTACAAATTCAATACAGTCTGTCTCTTCTATGGTGAGTCCCAATGCAGGACCTCAACCCGTTCCGTGGTCACAGCACCATCGCGGCTTTTCAGAAATCCAACAGGTCATCCAGGCATCTACTTTGCCTGAACCTGTACAAGCAATGGCCATCAAAGTTTTCGAAGTTCTCGGTCAAGCCGAGGCTGAAATACACGGTAGTACACTTGAAGACATTCATTTTCACGAGGTGGGTGCGGTAGATTCCATCTTGGACATAGTCGGATTTTGCTTGGGTGTGCACCTACTGAACATCAACTCGATACAAGCCGGTGCGGTCCCTCTGTCAAGCGGACAAATTCATACTGCACACGGCTTAACCCCTCTTCCGGCGCCAGCCACATTGCGAATTTTGCGTGGATGGCCAAACGTTAAGGGATTTCCAAACCACGAACAGGTCACCCCGACAGGTGCTGCAATCTTACAGGCACTCGCAAGCTACAGTGCTTATCCTGCGATGACCACTGAAGCCGACGGGTATGGGGCTGGGACACGAAACCCACCGAACTATCCAAACTTGGTTCGAGTGGCAGTTGGTTGTACAACACCGACGCCTTCAAGTCCCAATGTGCAAGTCTCTACACAGTCCGTTCAGAATGAGCAGATTCAGAGCCAATCCGATACTGTCATCGAGATCCAAGCCAACATTGACGACATGAGCGCAGAACTGCTCAGTCCGTTGATCGACCAATTGTTGAAGGCGGGTGCCCTTGACGCCACCCTCACACCCATCTTGATGAAGAAAGGTCGGGCGGGACACCTGTGTACAATCTTGACCACAGAGTACAACAAGGAGTCTGTACTCGATGCACTGTTCACCCATTCGACAACCTTTGGTTGTCGATTGTTGCGCAAAGAACGGATTATATTACAGCGCATGTGGGACAGTGTACAGACACCACTTGGCGAGGCCCGTATGAAAATTGGACTGCGCGGGAATACGGTCTGTCAAATCAGTGTTGAGTTTGAAGATGCACGTGCCCTTGCCACACAACACAGTCTCTCTCTCACGGATGTCATCCCACTGATTCAACGCAACCACCACACTCAATACCCTCATCGTTACGATACGACTGGATAGATTAGATGCTGATATTTACATTGCTGACGCAACCAGTATGGGCCGAAGATGCCACCAGCATCATGCAATCCCTACAAACACAACAAGATTGGACGGTTGCAACACAAGAACTGTCTCTGGAAATCCAGAACGGCAAAAAGTCCAAAGAGTACCAAATGGTCACCCAAATGCGTAGAGAAGAAGATATTCTCTATTGTCACGCACGCTTTATCAGTCCCGCCTCGGTGGCCAATACCCAGGTGGTTTGGATAGATCGAAGCACTGAAGCCGATACCATGTGGCTCTATTTACCGGCACTCAAACGGATTACAACGTTGAACGACAAAAGCCAATCTCGGGCGTTCATGGGTTCAGACTTTGACTTCAATGACTTCGTTCTCATGGGTCTTCCACAAACACACACCATTCAAGAAAGTACCGACACCACGTGGTTGATTGAAAGCGTCCCCATCTCCAAAGATGCAACTCCCTATACAAAGTGGCACACCACCCTCTCGAAAACGTCCAAGACACCGTCAAAGGTCCAATTGTTTAACGGCAGCGGCATCGTAAAAGAACTCACGATTGAAAAGGTCAATGTCGACGGTGTGCCGACCAAGAGCACGATGCGGACCCTGAGTGATACATCCTCAACCACTCTTGAAGTCCACAAGTGGGACACACAAACAGACATCCCCCTGGCCCACTTCACCAAAGAATATCTTCTATCTTCCGCCCCTCAAAGCGAGTAACCCATGTTTCCCTTATTCAGTCTCTTCGTAGGGCTGTGGATGTCCGCAGCACACGCCACCGGTATACACACCTCAGATGCACCCTGCCCAATCGATAGTGACGATACCGTTAAACTGTATTTTGAAGTGTCCAGCAATGAATTTGGTGGCTTTGACTCCGATGGTGCAACCTATTCCAGTGGGACACAGTTTCGTGAACATGCCATCTCAACCTGTTCCAAAACATTGTTTTCGGCCTATACAAAGGACATGCAACAATCTTTTTCACCAACAGACATCGCCGAGATCAATGAATGGTTGTCCCCATTGACAGAGCAATACAGCAATCCCACAACTTGGGACCGGTATGAAATTGCCGCCGCGTTTTATCGTTGGAAAGGCAAAGACCCCATGTTTTTGGGAAATTTATACCTAGAAGCCGCTTGGACCGCGCGAGACAAAGCCGTTGGGATACACCCTGACCTACAAGGCCCCGTGGTTGCCGATCAAGTACTCGCCGAGGGAGACACCGAGCTCCAAAAAACGCTCACCCCTGAACAGCGCAAACTGGTCACCTACAACCTCGCCCGTGTTGCCCACCGCAATGCCCGATTTCAAGAGCGCGATCAATATTTGGAGCAGTTTTTGAATGATCCAACCCTAGAGCAATATGAACGGGATGCCGCAAAAGAATTTGCCCATTTAACAAGCACCGTCGAGCCACGATTGCTGACCTTGGCCCGGGCGGAGTTCTTGATACACCTTCAAAGAGCCCCGCATGATGGACACGCTCTCTATCTGGTTGGTGACATTTCTCGTCGACTCAAAGACTATGAACAAGCACAAACCTATTTTGCAAAAGCCAAAAACAGCGCCTACATTCACCAAGAACAACGACTGATCATTGAACATTTGTTGGAAACCATGCCAAAACAATAATCTTTGAAAATTTTCAGCATTCGGGAACCAAACTCACCTGCCCCCTGTCTAAAGAAGTGGCGACACCTTCAGACAGGAACAAGGATCATGAAGACAGCACCCGTGGACAGGATTGTTCTACATTCTCCGCATGAGACAACAGTTGGCGTTCAACACTGCGTTGTACGACTCTTTACGATGCTTGATTGTATTCCCCCTTTTGTCATTGGGATACCATATCAAAACTTCATCGATACCGATCGAACAGACTCCTCGGCATCCATCAAAGAACCAAACAAAGTCTTGAAGCAACAATCGGTCTCGAATAAACTGTATCCGACGAGAACACACACCAACACACAATCAACGGAGGCCTCCATGCACGATGAAGATCTGGTTCAACAGTTGCAAGCCGGACAGAAAGAAGCCTTCACTTTGTTGGCCACGAAATGGCAGCATCCCATATTCACATTTTGTCTGCGACAACTTGGGGAGAACAGTTTGGCTGAAGAAGCCACTCAAGATGTGTTTATGAAAGTGTTTTCCAGCATTCACTCTTTTCGGAGAGACTCCAAATTCTCCACTTGGCTCTATCGAATTGCCACCAACCATTGCATAAATTTGCGCGCCCGACACCATCGTCGTCAACGACACCTACACACTCCACTTGATGAATTGGAGCATACGCTTTCGGCCCCCTCTGAGCAAGCCAAACGACTGGAGCAAGCAGATTTTGAGAGCAGACTTCAGTTCGCCTTGGGACAAATCCAAGAAGAGCATCGGGCATTGCTGATTTTGCGCGATATTCAAGATTGTTCTTATGAGGAAATTGCAGAGATATCCGGCCTCAATCTGGGAACCATTAAAAGTCGAATTCACCGAGGCAGAAAGCAATTGAGAACAATTTTGGAGGGGAGCCACGATGAATAGATTCATGCTAAAAAATCGCATCAATGATTATGTCGACGGTGCACTGAGCCCTGAAGAACGCTTGGAAATGGAACATGCTCTGATCGACCACCCCGACATCGGACAAGAGATTGAAGCCACACAACGGCTGAGAGAGCAAATGTTGTCGCTTGGATCCGTGCAAGCACCAGATCACCTATTGGAAAACATTTTACAGGGAGCCGATCAACAATCGCTTTCCTCAAACCAACCGCGTGGTCAAGCCTACATGGGGTATGCACTCATCGCCATTGTTGGACTTTTGGGGTGGGTATTCATACCGGCATCCAACAAAATCACTGATGTATCGACAAACGAGATCAAAGGCGCACAAGTATTCCCAACTGCCAACCCTGTTGTCTTACCAGAAACAAGTCCCATTGAGGAGGCCGACAAACACCTCGACACCCTTCAGAAAAAGTTGGAAGCCACCAAAGAGCCTGCCCTATCAAAGCCAGACACGGAATCTTCGAACCCATCTTTGAACCCATCTTCGGCTCCGATAGTCCAAAAACCAAAAGCCCGCTCAAAGAACAAAGCATCGTCAACACCATCTACCAAGACCAAATTTGTCATTCAAACCCCCGATAGCCCGTATGTGCCTGACTGGGAAGAAGGACACCTCATCGAAGTTCAAGAGACAACCTTTGATGCTGACGCTTTTCAATTTCGAACCGCCCCCAGTAACCTACTGTTTACCTTGAACAAATTGTCAAAGAGTGTCAATGGACAGCTAAAATTAACCAATGGTGACGAATTTTCGCCAGCAGAATTGACGAACTTTTCGCCACGTGCAAAGTTTGAAATGTGGGTTCCTACCGAGTCCGTTTCACACATCAACCAACAATTGACAGACTTGGGTGGTCAATTTTTCGCCAATTCCATTCGTCAAGAAGGTGGCTATGGAATATTCAAAATTGACGTAAGGTACCAATACTATTGATATTTTTTCGATACTCTTGATCTTTCTTACAATTGGCACGATTCTTGCTCTGTGGTCGGTGAACCCACATTTGGAGCAACCATGTCTACCCTTCCTCCCCCTCCCATTTCAGACCACACTCTCATTTCTCACGTCATTGGTGGCAAAGAGGCCAATCGTAGAAGCAATCAACTTCTATCTCATGTCGGTGATGTAAAACGACTGTCTCGTTTATCCATTCCCGAATTGATGGCCCAAGGTGAACTGACCGAAAAAATGGCGACACGTCTGTACAGCGCCTTCACTCTTGGTCAACGAAGCCTGTTGCCAACAGAACCCACAGAATCGCTCACGCGGCCTGAGCAAGTCTATCAACTGGTTTGGCCCGGACTTATCCATCAAGACAATGAACTGTTGATTGGACTCTTTCTCAATCGTCGAAAACACCTCATCCAACAAGAGGTCCTCACACAAGGAACCGACTGGATGACCATTGTCGATCCAAAGCAGGTGTACCACAAGGCCTTGATGTGCCGAGCCAGTGGATTGATCTTGGTGCACAACCATCCTTCGGGGGATCCTACACCGTCTGAACAAGACCTTCGCATCACCCAAGAAATTACCAAGGTCGGCAAATTGTTGCGCATCCCGTTGCTGGATCACTTGATCGTTGGTGGAGACAGTTATGTCTCTTTTGCTGGATTGGGATTGCTTTCTTGAACAAGCACCTTTTCTTGTTGACTGTTCTCATAAGGGGTCGCTGTGCGGATGATATCCGGCGTCACGATCCCTGCTGACATAATCAGTTTAAAGGCCTCTTCCACAGTCAAATCTACATTCCAAACGTCTTGTTCTGGCAACAGCAAATAGAAACCCGTTGTTGGATTGGGGGTTGAAGGCAAAAAGATAGAGAGAACACCCTGGTTTTCAATCGACAAATACTGTTGGTCATTGGTCAAAAACGCAAAGCAATAGATGCCTTTTCTGGGATACTCAACCAGCACCACATCTCGAAAGTGATTGGCTTGTTCTGAGAACAGGGTTGTCATCAGTTGTTTGATCGCCTGATATACGCCGCTGATAATTGGAACCCGCTGCAGCACACCTTCGTAAAAGCCCACCAATTGCCTTCCAGCATAGGCACGTGTTCCCAACCCAACAACATAGATGAACACAAGGGACAACAGAATTCCCAAGCCAGGAATATCTTGACCAAACAGCGCTTCCGGTTGCCACGCTTTTGGTAGAATCCGAATCGCCCCATCAAAAAACACGAACAGTTTGAGGAGCAAATACACCGTCAGCCACAATGGACCAATGATCAGCAACCCAGCGACAATCGACAGTCGAAAATGCGATCGACCAGCGGTGTCTTTCACTTCAGAAGACATACAATCTCACGGATATGAAACTGCGAGAATCCGTTAATGATCTTCTGACACTGCATTTCGGTTCCATGCAGGGATTTCCACTTCGACGTTTTCTGTGCCATCCGGTACAAAACAACAGGCCAAGCGAGAGTTGTCTTGTACAGCCGGTGCGAAGTCAAGTTGGTCTTCTTCTTCATCAATCGGTTCTGGACTGGTATCCAAACCACTGTGCACATAAATGTGACAGGTTGAACACCCCACTACACCACCACAAGAGTGGTTTATATCGACACCATTGGCCAGCAACAACGCCAAGACAGACCCCTCCAACCCATCTGTTTCATCGTCGGGTAGATTGCTTGGGTCAACTTTAAACGTTTCACCGGTGTTTCTCAATGTTAACGCATAAGGGTGTTTTGGGGGTTCATTGGGTTGATCTAAATATGGATTTCTACTCATGACTTGTCCTGCATATGAAGGATGGTTTCTACAATTTGTTCAAAAGGGGGAAAGACGTCACACACGGTCAGATTTTTGTCTGCAATCGCGACACCATTGAACCACACTGTGAACTCTCCGCGTTTTCCAGAGAGCAGTTGGGCTTCAATGCCACACTTTGCTTGGATAAGGTCAGCCAACCTGGCTGCACGTGGATAATAGTTTCAAGCCACGCAATAATAGATTTGTATCATGCTGCACTCCTCCGAGTATGTCTATCAGATATTTTTAAAGAAGTCGTTGCCTTTGTCGTCCACAACGATGAACGCCGGAAAATCTTCCACCTCGATTTTCCAAACGGCTTCCATCCCCAGTTCAGGATAATCCAATACCTCGACTTTGCGAATATTGTCCTTTGCGAGGATGGCTGCGGGACCACCAATGGAGCCCAAATAGAAACCACCGTGTTTGTGACAGGCATCGCGTACCATTTTGGAACGGTTTCCTTTGGCGATCATCACCATAGAGGCACCCAACGCTTGAAACGGATCCACGTAGGGGTCCATCCGTGACGCCGTGGTTGGTCCAAAAGAGCCGGAAGCATACCCGTCTGGTGTCTTTGCGGGACCAGCATAATAAACTGGGTGCTTCTTGAAGTATTCCGGCACCCCTTCTCCTTTTTGTACCCTTTCAAGAATCTTGGCATGGGCAATGTCACGGGCAACAATCATCGTACCCGATAGACTCAATCGAGTTTTGATGGGGTATTGACTGAGTGTGGCACGAATCTCTTGCATCGGCAATGACAAGTCGATCTTGACCACCTCTTCGGACAGTTCAGACGCTTTCACCTCTGGAAGATACTGGGCTGGATTGCGCTCGAGTTTTTCTAGGAACACCCCTTCTTTGGTGATCTTGGCTTTGATTTGTCGGTCAGCCGAACACGATACCCCAATGCCCACTGGACAAGATGCTCCATGTCTTGGCAAGCGAATCACCCGAACATCGTGACAGAAATATTTCCCACCAAACTGAGCGCCAATTCCCATGTTGCGGGTCATATCCAAAATCTCGGCTTCCAACTCTCTGTCGCGAATTGCTTGACCAAACTCGTGTCCCGTTTGTGGCAGCCCATCCAAATAACGGCACGAGGCCAATTTGACCGTTTTGAGATTTTGCTCCGCACTCAGACCACCAATGACGATTGCCAAGTGATACGGTGGGCAAGCCGCGGTTCCCAAGGTTCGAATCTTGGCGTCTAAAAACTCCATCATCGACTTGGGATTCAACAAGGCCTTTGTTTCTTGAAACAAGTAGGTTTTGTTGGCAGATCCACCGCCTTTGGTGACAAATAGGAACTCATAGGCATCGCCTTTCTTCATCAACAAATCGACTTGGGCTGGCAAATTGCACTTGGTATTCGTTTCTTTGTAGGTGGTAATGGGTGCCAACTGAGAATAGCGTAGATTGCGAGACGTGTAGGTATTGAACACCCCTTCGTAAATGGAGGCTTCATCATTCCCGTCCGTCCAGACTTGATGCCCCTTCTTCCCCATCACAATGGCGGTTCCAGTGTCTTGACAAGAAGGCAAAACCATATTTGCAGCGATATTGGCATTCAACAAGAGTTGTTTGGCCACAAATCGATCGTTGTCTGACGCTTCGGGATCGTCGAGAATCCCACTCAACTGTTGTAAGTGAGAAGGCCGCAGTAAGTGTGATACGTCTGTCAAAGCAGCTTCTGTCAACTCTCGAATGGCTGTTTGTGACACCACGAGCATCTCTTGACCATTAAATTGTTCAGTGTGAACACCATCAATATCCAGTTTTCGGTATTCAGTCTCTACTGGGGCTTGCTCAAAGAGTGGATGATATTCAAACTGCATGCGATCTCCAACGGTTCAAGAGTATGTGTACATATATTCCACCATGCATCGGATGCAACCCGTTTCATACAGTTTATCTACGCTCAACACCAAGAAAAAACTACAGTCGAAAAATCTGAGAAGTTACGTTAACGACTGTAGTATGCAACACATTTTCCCCCACGCATTTCTTTATGGCTTCTTTGGTTGCACAAGCCATCCCCCAGAGGATCCTAGCAACGAACCTTCCTTGTCCGAGTCCAGAACCTACATCGGCACCATTCGCAATCCACCCGCTTGTGCCCACACGATAAACATCGATGTCATTGAAGCCGGCTCCAACAAACCCATTGTGTACACGCACGCCGAAGAGGACGGATCGTTTACGGTCACCATTCCCGACAGAGTGTGGGATGCCCCCTTGTCCATTCACAGTTTTTGCTATGCAACCCAAGCGGACCTGCGCGACAATGTTGTGCAGTGGAAAACCGAACCGCTGTTGTTGCTACCCACACAACCAACAACTGCCGCACTTGAATTACAGTTGGAATCCACGCAAAACGCTGCCCCATCACGCACAAAACACACCGAACCCGCGATTCAAGAAGCCATTCCCACAGAGTACTCGGTCTGGGTTCAAAACACCTTGCTGATCGAATATTACGGATTGCGCTTCCCCGATCACAAACTGACCACCTCCGGGAGCCTTCCAGAAGTGCGACAAGGGGGACTGACGGTCGCGACTCGAACAACACTTTTGTTCGCAACATTGGACTTCATTCGATCGAACAGTGATCCCTCGAGCCACCCTTTGCTGTTGCCGAGCAACGATCAACTGATGCAGGTGTCTGCCATTGTAGACCCCACATCCATTGAACTTGATGTGATCGAAACCCAGATCAACGTGGCCTGTGACACGCTGGGATTACCCTGCCCTTCTGCAAATTTACTCCGTCAACAGGAGTGGATCTTGAAAGACAAACGACAGATTGACACGGTGGAACTGACGCAAACACGCGCACATTTGTGGCTACTCGGTCACCACCTCATTCAAACGCTGCAACGACGACGGGTTGCCATTCCGACCACCATTCCCCTGCCCCAAGACTTGAGGGCAATTGAAAGTTCAACCGATGCGTCGGACGTGTATCAGCGTTGGGTGGCACTCTACGCCACGTACAATCTTGCACTCCCCACGTGGCGTGTAGATGGGTTCTGAAGGATTCGATGCCTTGACCGTCTTTCACCATCGGCTGTGAACTCTTTCCGTGGGCTACTGAACGACGCCCCCCATACAAACGGTTGCTTTATTTGGCAATGGTTCCAATACCACTTCGCGAGGGGTAGTCTTTGCGATGTTGCTCTGATCGAAGTCGAAAATGATTTCTTAGACGATGGCTTCAAGTATCTTTGGTATGGTTTTCTATGCTGGTAATTTTTCTTACTGGATTGATAATAAACTGTATCAAAATCCTTACCAAATTTTCAGAAATGAACCCAACGAGATCATTCTTCAGGTTGAGACATATTTTTTCCTATATTGCAACAGACCAGTCTCTACAGAATACTTGGAAGAAGACCTGGAAGAAGAGCGACCAATATTCAATACTTCTTCCCTCAAATAGTCTAAAATCTTAGACTCTAAGTAATTGGATACATTCAGCCTCTCACGTATTTCGCTATAAACATCATCCCAAGAACAACCGATTCGCGAGTCTAAAAAACGCGTCATGCGACTTGAAGCCCCAAAATGACTGGAAGAGCCATAGGAGTAATGTTCCATAGCATCCTCACACTCTTCATCTACCTGCATCTTTTGTGTAAAAGGCACCTCAAAATCAATGGAAGATGCATCATGATTGTTGCGAGCAAGGGATCGCAATTTCGTGCGTATACGACGATCTTTCTTGACTTTTGAATGTGTATGTTTGCGACTCTTACTGTACCGGTTGTGTGGTTTGATTTCTGTGAAAAAATGTTTTTTCATTGTTGTCTCCATGAATAAATTCATTTCATGGGACCTCCTTTTCTATACAGAACTGATTGATGATTTCATCTATTTCGATGGCTTTAGGAAGGAATAGCTTTTGATTAAGTATCCAAATTGTTCACGCTGTTTCTTGGTAAAAGGAACAGAACGGCCTTTTACAGCTGCATTCAACATTTGCTTTACAAACAATCCAATACGACGATTGACGATTCCCTCTCCTTGTTCTTGGACAGAATTTTGATACAAAGAGAGAGTTGCGTCAGTGGTACGAATCATCTCAAAAACCAAGAAGATGATATCTTCGGGGAAATCGTTACCAATGTAACCTTCCGTCTCCAACCACTGACTGATGTGACTATTCAATGCGATTACGGGATCTCGAGGTAACTCAAAGAACTCGCAGAGAATCTGATCAAGGGCATCATTAAAGGTGACGCCTTGATCACTTGCCCTTTGTTCAAGTTCTTTGTACACACTCTTCTTGAAACGAATCGCCTTGACCTGTTCATTGGATTTATTGGACATCAGACTGTTCCCAAGTTGAGTTTTGCCAAACTTGCTCATACTCATTTGCTTGACGCATGTGCTCTTCGGTAAATTGGCAAGAACCAGAATCTAAGAAGATGAGGTCATATTCATGGCTAAAAATAGGCAATAGGTTCCAAGTATCATTAATAGGATCACGAGGATCAACATACCCTGAGCCAAAACGCTTCTTTAAACCATCGCGAAACAAGGACTTTGCACCCGGAAGAGTGTACATTTGTTCGA
>CBFICN010000057.1:19113-19446 GCA_965661045.1 uncultured Myxococcota bacterium | reverse complement strand
GCACAGATGCGCAACGCCATCGAATCGATCAAGGAAGCCAGTCTTCCAGAAGGAAAGTTTGAAGAGCAAATTGCTCAACTCTCCACCGTGATGCAGGAAATGGACCCAACGGATTTGGCTGCCAAAGTGTTGTCGTTGATCAGTGGGCCTCTGTTGACCCAGTACCAGAGAGAAGTCGATCTGAATGCACGTGCAGAAGAGTCATTTAAGCGAAAGAAGCGTAAAAAAGATCGCAAACGTGATCGAGATGGTGACAGGGGCAAAACCCGCAAGAAATTCAAAGCCAAGCCGGGCAATTACACCACGTGTCAAGTGAATATTGGTCGCAAGCAC
>CBFICN010000057.1:18835-19103 GCA_965661045.1 uncultured Myxococcota bacterium | reverse complement strand
CCCCAATCGTTTAATGGGGTTGGTCAACGAACGAATCAAAGGCAAAAAGCCAGACTTTGGAGAAATACGCATCGAGTCGACCAGTACGACGTTTGATGTGGAGTCCAAATCTGTACCTGCAGTCATGGCTTCGTTGACGGGTGCCTCGTTTGAGGGGCGGACGGTGAAGGCCCGCACCGCAAAGAATTAAATTTTTTGCCCAAATGTCCATCGAAACACTGGAGATACAATGAACAACGAAGACCATTGGTCATTGCCAACAGAGTGG
>CBFICN010000057.1:0-18825 GCA_965661045.1 uncultured Myxococcota bacterium | reverse complement strand
ATCTTGAAACGCAAGGCTGGACCGTGTGTAAAGGACTGATCTCTCCATCCCACGATCGGTATTTGATGGGAACAGGCAAACCATTCCTATCTTCGTCTAGGCGTCTGGAACTCATCAACCTTGCAACCGAACATCATCCGTGGATTTCGTCTGCGTCTTGGGAAGCGAGACAACATGGGTTTGTAGATTTTCCAGGTGTGGTAACGGCATTGAGAGAAACTGTTACTCAAACCGCTTCCGACATCCACGTGTGGTATGTTTGTGGACAGGATCATGCTCGGTATTGTGACGGAATATTTGTGCACCCAAACGAAGGGTTGGTCGTCGTTCCACGTGATGAGTCAGATGCGAATATCCCACATTTGATCGGCAATGTGATTTGTTTGAAGCCAACCGATGATCCACGAGCGTTGATCTCTTCGACGAAAGTACGCAGTGCCATCGCTCAAGAAGATGTTGAAACGTTGAAGAGTTTGCTTCATCCGCGTGTGTTTGCGTTCATTCAAGACTGGGACCTGTATCGCTAGCGCTTTCGACGTCGCCTGTGTTGATTTGGGCACTGTCGCTTGTCTTGTTGGTAAATGCGGACGTATTTTTCGCACATCATTTGGTTGTCGGCATTGCCATCACAAGACCCTACGTTGTCACACCCAACCCGTGCGCCGATATAGGTGCCGATTTGCTCAGGGAAGGGGTTGCGCTCTTTGGCGACACGAGAGACCTCTTCCGCATCGGGCCAGTCGAAATACCATCGCTGAATGGCGTGCATGACACAATCGTGTTTGTAATGTCCGGCATAGCGCATACAGGAATCAACTTGCGCCAATACATCCTCTTGAGGGCGTTTGTCCAATAGTTGAAATGCACAGTCTGAGTTTTGTCCACATACACCCATCAAGGTGTCAAAAGGAGTGTCGTTACTTTGACTGATGACCCAAGTTTGACGACAGTCCTCCACCCAAGAGGCGGCTTGTGCACAATACAGGTTGACGGCGTCGACATCTGGCAATGAGTCGGCATTTTTGTACACACAATATCCATAAATGTTGGCATCTTTGGTGTAGTCTTGACAGGCCGGTAAGGGATTGTCGACCACGTCTGGTATTTCAGGGGTGCTACAGGACAGCACGACCAAGAGTCCATACACCGTCCATCCAGCATTCAATCTTGCAACAGTCATGGGGTAGAACTAACCAACAGTCGGTATCTGCACAACTTGACCCGTCAATTGCATTGGTTTACCTTGGAATATTTCTCTGTGTGATCGATTGAAAAGATCTCACTTGTAAACAATGGTTTTTACTGTATTTTTGCTCTTTGCAGCGTATGAACTGCTGAAATAAATATAATATTTATAAAAAAACTATGGATGTTCAATGACGCTATGCTATTCTAAAAAAGTTCTGAGGGTGTTCTATTTTGATTCGTATTGAGTTAGACACACAATGAACAACTTCAATCAAACAATCAACAATGAGGTATTCAAGTTATGAATTTGAAGAAAGTATTGGCCGCAACATTGGTCGGCTCGTTGGCGTCTACGTCAGCATTCGCACAAAACAACAACACTGGTGAAATCGTCATTCAAGGTGTCGTACCAGGTGTATGGGAACTGACCGTATTCGACATCAATTCTGGTTATGACTTTGATCTGTCTCAAGATGCGACAGCGGGTACTGGTCCATCTACCATCGACAACACCGATGCGCGTGTGGGTACCATTCACATTTCTGCCAACGATACTGCTGCTACAAACGGTGCCAACACATTGGCAACCGTTGGTACATTGTTCATCGAATCAGCCAATGCTGGTCGTATGATCAACAATCAATCTTTGCCCGGCGTCGCCGCTGAGCATCAAGATTACGTATTGTCTCTTGAAGACAACGGTTTGGTAGACAACTCTGGTATGACGGTAGAGTATGATGACCAAGCGGCCCTTGCAACCAATGCAACCTTGTCGACCACTTCTGGTTCTGCAACATTGTTGAACATGAACGTTCCACGTCAAATTGAATTCTCTGGTGGTTCACAAGCTACATACGATGTGGTCATTACGTTGGGTAACGTTGATTCTTCTGGAACTGCAATTGATGCGGCTTCTGATGTACGTCCTGTTGCTGCAGGGGTGTACTCAGACGTATTGACATTCACCATCATGGATGATGCATAAGCGATTGTGGGTTAACACAGTGTAGTTGCTGATTCGCTCTATGCTGTAATATGGGTACGTACTGGTGACTAAGTCGTCAGTACGTATTTTTGTATACAATATGTTTGATCACCGCGGAAGATTGTCATGAATATATTTCTATTTTTGTTTACTTTTTTGTTTACTCAGTCGGCTTCGGCGTTCAAGATGAAGCTCATTGATTCCACTCTTGAATTGGGACGTGGAATGAACTCTACAACTGCGATTATCGTCAACGACAGTGAGAACATGATTGCGATTGAAGCCAGTTCACGAGTGCGGACCTATGACGAGAATGGTGTAGAGAACTTGGACACGTTGGCCACTGATTTGATCATTGTGCCTGGCCAGATGATCATTCCACCAAACAGTGAACAAGTTTTGAACATTCGCTGGACGGGAGGCAAGGATATTGAAGCAGAAAAAGCTTATCGTTTGTTGGTGGAGTATGTCTCCATTTCTGAAGACAAACTCAAAGGCATTGAACAAGAGGAAAAGAAAGCGGGTGTGGTCATCAATTATCGCATTGCAAAATCCTTTTACGTGTCGCCAAAAGGTGCCAAGGCCAATGCGGTTCTCACCAGTGTCGCATCCTTTAAGCAAGAAGAGAAAGACATGTTGCGATTGGTCATTGACAACCAGGGAACCAAACACAGCATATTCTATGAAATGAAGATTCGTTTTACCTCTACAAAGAATCCAGAAGAGACCATTGACGTCACCTTTACCAAAGATCAAATGGGTGGGACGGTCAATGTGCTCCCTGGCAAGCAAAGAACGGTTGTTGTACCCATTCCGGAAGCATTGTTGGAGAAGGATCTTAAGAACTTCGGAGCCCAAGTTCTTGATGCCAATCAATGAATTTTAGCATGACGCGACATATTCAAAACAAATCTATGGATTGGCATTGATGGCATGGTGCTTCCATTGAACAGTATTCTGTTGAGCATGTCAACCACTACCAGCCAGGGGTATAATATTGAGGCATGAAGCATGTTGTCTATTGCATTGTTGTTTGGTTGTTTTTGAACTCGATTTTTGAGTGTCATGGTGTTGTGTACGCCGATGAAGGAGATGCACCACTGACTGAATCGTCCACGGATCAACAAGACAATGCGATGGCGGCTGTCGATCCGGAAAACAGCTTGGCCAGCAATGAGAATTCTCTGGAAGATGAAAAGGCCAAATTTTTCTTGAAGGCCTTTGGAACAGAAGTGCCAACAGTATTTCATCCTCATGAGATGGAGGTGTTGCTCAATCAGAATTTTTCGACCATCATGATTGTGGACATCAATCCATACACCTATGAACTTCAGTTTCAAAGTTCTGAGTTGATGCCATTTCTGGAAGAGTGTTTGTTGTATGAACAGTTGACATTGCGTTTTGGCAATGCCCTTCCAGACATCTTAACCGAAGAGTTTTTACGTTCTCAAGAGTTTGAGTTTGAACTCAATATGAAGCATCAGCGGGTATCGTTGACCAGTCCGATGAATCTTCGCAAGAGAATGGATGTATCGTTGAGTTCTAGAAGAAGTGTGATTTCCATTCAGCAAAAGCAGTCCATCGCTCCATGGAGTGGATATGTCAATATGTCTCATGGATTGACCGCTGCACGCGATTATCGAATGTACATGGGACAGTACGATGTCAATGTTAATGCTAAAGATTGGGTAGTGCAAAGTGAGATTCGCTACAATGGAGCTCAACCACAACCCTTGTCGTGGTCGAGTGGTCGAGTTGTCAAAGACATCCCTCGACACAAAGTCCGTGTCATGCTTGGCGACAGTGCATCACCAAATTTGGCAATTGCGTTGGAGCGTCCTCCAATGGCCAGTGGTTTTCAACAGACACTCTTTGGGGTTCGAGTCAACCAGCTGCGTCGATTTCTATCTTCTCCAGATCAGCAAAATACCTTTCGTCAGGCTGTAACGATCTCTGAAGATGCTCGGATTGAAGTGTTCATCAACGGTCGTTCGGTGTTCAGTCAAATTGTGTTGCCCGGAAAGTATGAGTTGAAAGATTTTCCTTTTCAAATGGGGCGCAATGATGTGCTCATTCAGGTGTTTGGGTATGACGGACTGCTCGAAGAGATAGAAACAGAGTTTTTTTACAACCCAAGTTTGTTGCCCAAAGGTGAAAAACGCTATCAAGTGGCGTCGGGCTATCCTTATGAAATGGGAACTACAACACCGCAAATCGATTCGTCCAATTTAACAAATGTTGCCTATTTGCGGTACGGCATAAGCAATCAAGTTGGTGCAACTGGATACATTCAGACCGTGCAAAACCGTGCACTGGTAGGTATGATGGGAGAGTATGCATTTAAATCCAACATCATTTCGATGGAGGCCGTGCGCAGTCGAAACCTGCAGGACCAGTCTGGACAGGCGCTTCGTGTGCAAGCGTACAGTTCAAACACCAAGTTCTTTGGTCGTCAGTTTTCATTTTTGCCAACTTTTTATACAGTCAATATTCAATTGATGTCAGAAGGTTTTGACCCGACATTGATGGGGATTTCCACCAATAAAGTCGTGCGCAGTATCGCTCCGAGTATGGCGTGGCAAGTAAGCCCAGCATGTCAGGTTCAGTTGAGTGGAATGACGAACAAACGTCTCAATGAAAGGCCAACCCGTTCTTTTAAACTTCGAACATTTTATCGAGCACAGCAGTGGAATCTCAATGCGTCCATAGAACATGCCTCTGGTTTGGAAGAAAATGAACTGACTCTATTCACCAGTGCAACGTGGCGTCCAAAGGGTCAACCCAGAAACCGGTACAGTCATCGCTACAATACAGATACCAAACAGCACAGTGTCATGGCCAGTATGAGGCCGGAAGAAACGCCCAATCTCAATTACCAGTGGAATACCAATTACGTTGATCTGCGCAATACGTCTCACATTGGAACCGTTCAATATCAGAGTTTGGCCCACAATATCACCACACAGGTGAGTCGAATGGGCAATGTGGGCAATCGTACCCATGAAGTGGCGGTGGATTACTTTGGTCCGAGGGCTCTTGCCGACATTAGCCACACTCGATATCAAGGTCGTGGTGGGGTGACCAGCCTGCAAGTGAACAATGCATTGGCGGTCGTTGGACAACACTGGGGAATATCCAGACCGATATCCAACAGTTTTGCGATTTTGTACCCCAACAATGAAGCGATGAACGATAGCAAGATCAATTTCACCAGTGGAAGCGTTTTGGATCGATACAGTGCTGCTGTGGTGCCCAACGTTGGAAATTATCGAGATTTTGAAGTGGAAATTGATACGGCAGATGTTCCGTTGGGCTTGGACTTGGGTGCCCAAAAGTATCGTTTGTACGGAAGTTTAAACTCAGGACAAGCCATTCCAGTTGGAAAACCAGGAGGTGTTTTGATGGCTCGAGCGATCCTCAACAAACCAGATGGAACACCACTTGATTTGAATGTGGGAACCTTTGTGTCTAGCAAATACCCAGATCTTCAAGTTCAATTTTTCACCAATCAGTCAGGTGGACTGTTTGTAATGGGGTTGACGGCTGGAGTCTATACAATAGAAATCTTGGGTGACGCCTATGCGCCATTGACCGTGAAAGTACCCAAAAGTAAGGATGCTCTAGTTGATTTGGGTACGCTAACTCTTTCACCATCCACCACGTCAGAATAAGGGTAGACCATGCGCCATTGTATACAAATTGTGATGTTGATTGGATTGTTCTGTTGGAACGTGAATGCACATGCCAAATGCGATCTGTCGATTACGGGCTTGTCCAATCGACAAAGTGCTGTTCTGGATGCTGATACCATCCATCAGAGGGCCGTCACCAAAACCGTCAATTTTATGGTAGAAAACCGAGGGACGACTGGATGTTACTACTTCTTAACAATCGATCCAGGTGTGGCTGGAGACATTAATTTTCAACGTCGCGCCAACATCACCCATGCGTTACCGGCCGTGTTTCAACAAGCCAATCGAGAATACATATCTTATCAACTCTACTCAGAAGCGGTGAGGGACAACACTGTCATCACGACTCTTGATCAAGCCGTTTTCAACCAGAATGTTTTGGGACCACGATACATTCGTCCTCGAGAAAGTCTATCAGATCAGTTTTTGATTCACGTGCCGGCCCAGGCATTGCCCAACCTCATTGCAGAAAGTTATGCCGATGAGGTGAGTTTGACGCTCTATCAGCATTCGGAAGCCCTCATTGATTTTGCTGGAGACTGTCCAAATTGTACTGAAGAAGCCCGGCGAACGTTGAATTTTCAATTCAATTTGACGGACTATGTGACGTTGTCAATCGGAAATGCCTACAATCCCAATAGAAGACAAGCAAAGCTCGATTTTGGAGAACTGGAATCTGGAGCGGAGGATTCCTTTGTGGTATATGCCGGTGGTCGAACCAACAGTGGCAGCGCTTGTTCGGTGACGATTTCTTCTGCGCAGGGAGCCAAAATGGTGCGCAAAGACGTGGTTGGCAAGGTGGGCAACAGGGATGTCATTCCGTACAGTTTGGTTGCTCGTGGAGGATTGGGGAGTCCCACCGTTGTTGGCAACATTGATGTTTCAACACCAAATACTGCTGTACCGCTGGCTACTTCGAGTACACCGTTCATTTGTGGAAACAACCCGCAAGGGATGATGTCCATTGATGTGGATGTCAAAATTGGTGATGTCGAAGGAAAGGCAGCGGGGGTATATCAGGACACGCTGACGGTAGAGGTCATGATTGGTCTCTAGATTTTGATCAAAAAAATGCACTTTTTAGTCCGAAAACAACTACTGTAATCGTTGTATTCTATAGGTGCAATAATGCATGTAGCCCACTAGAGGATAGAAACCATGTCATACAATCACACGATGATTACAACAACGTCTATTTCGGTTTGTTTTGAATCTTCAGAACTCAATTTTGTGTTGGATAAACTGGGCCTGGAACACCCAAAATACAACGCTGTCCAACAATACTTAACAACCAATGAAGAAGTAGAGGTTGATGTTTCCTGTGAGGTCGAATTGGGGTCCAACTCGGGAGCGGAACTGTTGGATGTTCAAGAGATGAACATTTTTGGTTGTGCTGTTGAATCGACTTTGCTGCCACTGATTGAACTCAAAATCTATGATCGACTGTCCGACGAAGAATTTGAGTCGGCTTGGGGATGGTAAGTCGAATCTTTGACTGCAATTTCCACAGCAGGTCAATGAAGTGGAGCGCCTAGCTCATTATATTGCGCAACTGCTCACAGAGGTAGTCGTTTTCTTGACCGACACCAAGGGTGATGCGAAAGTATTCTGGGTACTGTTCGTCTTTGACATCCACAAAGTGCTTGATGCGAATGCCAACCTTTTTCAGTTCTTCCGCCAACCATTTGCCCGTTCTGTTGTCTGGGAAACGGCCCAAAATGAAGTGGGTTTTGGAGGGGACGACTTCCACACCAAACTCTTCGAGTACCGATCCGATTTGTTCTCGATCCTTGACTGTCATTTCCAACAGTTCATCAATGTGGTTTTCATCGGTGAGTGCCGCAATGGCCAACTGTTCTTGAAGCGTTCCCAGTCGATAATTGGTGACCGCTCCCTGAAATGCCTCCACACTTTTTGGTGGGGCGAGTAGATAGCCAATTCGCACACCAGCCAGCCCATAGGCAAAGGAAAAGGTTCTGGACACATAGAGGTTGTCGTATTTGGGAACCAAGTTGCTCAATGGTTCGTGTTCCGTCTGTGGAATGTATTGAACGTAGGCTTCGTCTACCCAAAAAACAGACCTTGGATACTTGTCCAACAAGGTAATGATCTCTTCGCGGGTCAACATCAACTGGCCAGTTGGGTTGTTTGGATTGCAAATGTAGACCAACCCTGGTGTTTTGGATATGACGGCTTCTACATCTTCCAAGCGAAGTTTCCAGTTTGTATCGGGGCCCAACGGTAATAAATGAACGTCAAGTCCTGCATTGCCTGCCTTTAGAGGAACTTTGAAATAGGTGAGGCGACCAGACACAATTGGGAAGGTGGCGCCACCAATACCCAGTTTCTTCTTGAGAAGGTACTTGGCTGTCAACGTTGTGCTCGAACGTATCTTTTGTTCAATGATCCAAGGAATGCATTGTTTGAGAATGGGACCCGATCCATTTGCCACATAAATATTTTCTGGATTGACACCGTCTTTTTTACAAATGGTTTCCAACAGTGGATCGTTGTCGGCAGTTGTGTAATTACGCAAGCACGTGCGATCGTTGTGGGCATTCATGACATCGATGCAGCTTTGTGGGCAGATGGTGCCGTCGTTCAATCCCAAGTTGATTGGTAGGGTATAGTCTTTGGCGAGTTCTGTTTCGAATTTGTCGTTGATGCTCATGGGTCTTCCAAAAGTTAAAAGTGGTGTTCTACACCCGTATATATCGTAAAAATAGACAGCGTACAATCTGGAGAGTCATCTCAATCGAATGCTGTGAATCCGTCAATTGTATGGGTGTCTTATTGTTGTTGCAGTCTGATCTCATACAGGCTTGGTTTGTTGCCTTCACTGAGCGTCCACAAACTTTTTCCATCGGGTGAGAAAGCCAGAGTTTCTCCTTGGGGTTGGAGTGGCAAAGGCAACCGACAAGGCTCTTGTTGCACAGCCTCAGCCCAAGTTTGTCCCTGTTCTTTTTGATAGAGTCGAGCGGAGAGGTAGTTTCGAATGATCAGTTGATGGCCACTGGGATGGATGGCGGCAGAAGTGATCAAGCGCGACTGCTCTCGGCGATCCAGTGGCGGTGTCGCAAAGGGAATTTGGTGAATTTCAGAGAGCGATACTTGTTGAGCATTGAAACTCGGGTCCTGTATTGTCTCACCGTGTCCTTGTTTGATCTCTGCTTCACTCGACAATTCAGAGGGAAGTGGGAACTTTCCTTGGAGAAAGTGGATCACGCCATCGCGGCCTTTGGTGATGAGCAACAATTCTTTGCTTTGTGGATCCACCACAACCGCTTCGGCGTCTTTGGGACCAATGTCGGCATAGGTTGCCGTAAAGGTATACAGCAGTTTGGCAGCCGTGTTTGACGTGGGTTGTTTGATGACGTAGAACGTGACACTGGCATTGCGTTCTTTGTTGTCCCCAATGTCACCAATCAAAAAATAGGACTGTCCATTGTCTGAAAAATGGGTCATGTCTTCCCAGTCTTTCGCAAATGCACCCTCCACCATGATTGAGGCGCGGGATTCACCCTCTTTGGTGATTGCGTATAGAGAAGCCGCATCACCAGAATCGTTGTGTACCCACAACCAGTTGTCCGTCACAATCAATCCGGACGCTTCCGTGATTGATTCATGTTTGATCTTTCCATGTCTCTTGATTGTACCGGTGGGACAAGGAGCAGCAATTGCCGATTGTAGACTTGCCCAAAGGCCAAAGAGCAGCATGTGGTCTCCAAGTTGTGCGGGGTTACTCGACCAAATATCCAGTTCCGATGACGCCCACCGCGGATACAGCCTCAATTGTGCTTCCATTATCGGGGTGGATCGCCCCTGTCAATTGCATTCGATAGAGTGACAGGACCAGTTGGTCATTGGCGGTAAACGCAGAGAGCAAGGATGGATCTAGACCCAATCCTCCGGAGTCCGTGGTGAGGCACGTCACCGTGTCGTAACTGCCGTCTTGGCCGTAGACTTCCAACAAAAACAAAATGGTGTCGCTTGTGCCGGTTGGGCCCCAAAAGATGGCGAAGTTGCTCTTTGAGAATGGCTGTACAAAGCCTTGTGCATCCAACATTCCCGATGGCTCGATGACTTCAGGTGTAGAGGGGGTCTGTAACAGCGATTGAAAGGAAATGAGGTTGCTTTGGAGTCCGTAGATGGTGTTGTATTCAAATGCCGATTGAGGAACATTCATGTTGGTATAGGAGCCAGACTGAGCGTCAAACGTTAAACCAATGGACGAAGGACCTCCGGTCAATGAGACTTGCCCCAAATCCAAACTCGTGCCCAAATCGGGATAGGTGAGCACGGATAAACAAGAGTTCAACGGAGGCAGCCACGAAATCCAAGAACCTTGTGCAGGGTCGTGGATGCTGACGGAGGCTTCAATGCTTTGCTGTGGGAATGCGGGTGTGAAACAGTCTGGACAGGCGTACAGTTTGCGCCACATTTCTACCAATCCACCGGTTAGTCCAGTACTCTGAGTAGAACCTGTATCGGTTGTGTTGGTGTCTTGTGTGTCGTTTGTGTCGGTATCTGTGTCTTGTGGTTCATCTGGTGCAGCGTTGGTGTAGGTAAATCCATTTTCTAGGGTTTCGATACCCAAATCTGATTCAACTGTGACATCTACCTGTCCTTCCGATGGCGATGAAGGTGTCTCCAGCAAGATTGTTTGTGGATCAATTACGGTGATGGCCACTTCAAGGTTTCCAAAACTGACCAGCACGTCGCCTTCAAAACCATTGCCAGAAATTACCACCGATGTCCCACCAGTCGGAGAACCAAAATTTGGTTCAATGTCGCTGATAACAAACTCAGCGAGGGGCACTTCGTCCGTGTCATAGCCTGTATCAAATGATACAGGAGAGGTTTTAACCCCCAATTCTTCACAGCCCAATGGTCCAAGAAAGACAGAAAAAATGGTGGTGTACAGTAAGTTTTTGCGCATGATCATTTCAGAGTCTAGGTTTGTGAACAGGATAGCACATCACCATTGAAATGCCTCATTGCAATCCTTTGACGAAATCATAATATTCTCCAAAGAACGCTTGTGAGACTTGTTTGCCCATCTTGATCATTTCTCGAGCAATCGCTTCGACCACGTGTCTCATGGCCACGGCTTCTCGTCGGGAAGAAGCCAAAATACAGGCATTGATGGCGGCCGATACGATGTTTCCACCGGCAATGTTGAAGTCTTTGGCAAGTTTGGGGATATCCAAGTCTGGATCGCGGGGTGCGCCAGGAGGGATTGATTGTTCCCACAGTTTGATTCTTTCTGTGACTCCCGGGTTTGGAAACTCAATGACGGCCCCAAATCGTCGAAGAAAGGCCTCGTCAATGTTGTCCAACAGGTTGGTGGTCAAAATCGCACAGCCTTCAAACACCTCAAGTCGTTGAAGCAAGAAAGCAACCTCCTGATTGGCAAATCGATCTTGGGCTTGCTTTACATCGCCACGGGAGCCAAATAAAGAGTCTGCTTCATCAAATAGAATAACGGCAGACCCGCCCTCCGCTGCATCGAAAATTTCTCGCAAGTTCTTCTCCGTTTCTCCGACCCATCGCGATACGACGCTTGATGTGTCGACGCGGAACATGTCTAACCCCAACGTATTGGCGATGACCTCGGCCGCCATCGTTTTTCCCGTTCCTGGACCACCACTGAAGAGGGCTTTGATTCCATATCCACGTGCCCGAATCTTGTTGGCACCCCACCGATGAAAAACGGTTTCCTGTTCCGCCAAATAATTCACCAAGTCCTGTAATTGCTCTTTGATTTTGGGAGGCAAAATGAGATCGTCCCATCGATATCGAGGTGTTACGTGCAAAGCCAACCCTTGCATTTCGGGGCGAGAGCATTCACGGGCCGCTTCCCAAAGAATCTCATCGTTGGGTTCAATGCCTCCAGATTCCGCTTCGGCTCGATCAATGATGCGATCAATGGTCGTTCCACCAACCGAGTAAAAACGCTCGGCCAAGTCCACCGCGCGATCCACATCCCATCCTTTCTGAATCAAATGTTCTTCCCAGGACTTGATTCGTTCATCGAGGTTGGTTCGTCCAACTTTGACAGTGGCACTGGGTCGATCAGAACCCAATAGACCACTGAGGGCACGTCTATCTGCACCACCCACCAGTACCGGAACGGGCAACGTCGCCAACGCAGAGCCCAGGGTCAACACCTGAATTTTTTGCTGAGGGTCTTCTTGACTGGAGGCGACGTTGATTACGAAGGGTAGCGCACCACTCATGCGCAGTTCTCGAATGAGTTCCCAGGGTTGTTCAAGGTAATTCTTGCACCGTTCTAGGTCGATGCGCACCAGAGGTCTCTCTGCCCGACGGGCGATGGAGATGGCCACACCTTCACGGGCACCCGATGTCGCACCAATGACCGTGATTGTGATCGCTTTGTGCAACGAGGGAGCCAACTCTTCAATTCGCGTTTCAGTTTCTCCAGCAATCAGTGGTGCGCCGCTAACGTCTAATGGAGTGAACCCCAAGCCTGTTGGTAACTCCTCACCCTCCAACAGCCATCGTAAGAACCGACCACTGGGATGTACACGCCTCGAAGTGTGTGTTTCAGCCCCATCTGGCGGGTTGAGCAACAACAGACGATTTTTGATCAACGGCGATCCACTCATCAGTCTTGCTTGCAGTGCCAATCGTTGGGTACGCTCTGTTCGCAACACTCGAGTGGCCAAGTCTACAGTGAGAAACGCTTGATTGAGATTGTCATTGAGATACGCAAAAATCTTTCCATATCCAGCGGAAATTTCCGGGGCCAAACTGAGCAGCACCAAGTCGGTGTCGTCCCCATCCAAGTCAAATGCTTTCTTAAGGCGCCCAATGCGTCCGTTGTGATCATTGCGCAAGGCTTCCGAAGCGTGAATGGCATCATCGAGTCCATCAGGGGTGTGGGTGTAGTCAATTTCACCGTGGGCCCTCAATAGCGCATCGACTTCATCATCGGTGATGACGGAACCCCAAAACTGTCCTTTGGCACGCATTGCTGGTCGAGCACGTTGTCTGCGTACCGCGCGCAGGAGAAGCAAGTCAATTCTACGAAGGCGTCTTGCCAATTCTGTAAAGATGGCGCTCATGGTGTGTCCTTGTTTCCGTGGATGTCTCAACGGCACAACATTGTGCACCACTGAGTGTGTGTTGTGTAACTGATTCGGCTTCGAGATCCATGTCTACGCTCTAGAAGAGAACGCGTTGTGCTTTCTTTGGTGTTCGCTATTCGATGCTTGCCGATTGCATTCTATTGGGAAAACCCTTTATGTGTTCCACCACGCTGACGAGTGAAGTCTTGGGTTTGGTCATGCTGATCGAGCAACATTTGGGTGAGCATGTAGACAACTTCACCATGCGTCATTCCTTGCTTGCGCAGGGCTGTATAACCAAGTACGGCTGAAGGATCCCCTGATTCTTTGGCTTGCGAAGGAGAGACACTCGCTTCTGTTTCAGTACTGCCTGGGCTGGCAGGTGCTTCTGCCTCTTGAAAGAGATCTTCAATGTTGGTGGGGAGTGCGTCACTGCGACCGCCACCAGCCTGATGAAAGACCATGGATTCAATGGCACGAGCTGCAATCTCTTCGGCATCTCGAATCTTATCGCCAGCAGCTCCTCCAGAGCGAGATTGGTGATAGAGCTCATGGGCGTACAGGGCTTGATCTTCTGCACTGCTGAGGTCAAAGTTTGAGTTGACAATGATCTCTCCATCCATTGTCATCGCCCGCGCTCCCACAGCTTGTAGTGCCTCATCTGCCAACTCACCAGAGAAAACATCTCCGTGTGATGCGGCTCTTTTGCGTAAGTCAGCACTTCGAGACAAGATGTCTTTGCCGAATCCTTCCCCAATAACATTTCGTTTTCTGGCCATGCTCACTTCCCGGATGGTGTAATTCTATGTGGTTCGTCACAAGCACCAGTTGCGCACAATGCGCTCCAGTGACTGTTCATATTCTTTCAGTTCTTCAATTCTAACATATTCATTGGGTTGATGTGCAACATCGATGCTGCCCGGTCCCCAGATGAGAGGTTTTGTCCCCATTTCGGCAAGGCATCCACCATCGGTGGCAAATGGTGCACCCAAACACGGCGTGTTGGGTACTTGTTGTTGGATTGCCTGTTCGAGGATGGTGGGCAACGAAGTATACAGTGGAGACGCAGCTTGAACAATGTCTAAATGAATGCGGGCGCCACTGTCACGTCCTATACGCTGAACCTCAGAGAGGCGCATTTTGAGGTTTTCAATCAATAGGTGGTGATCGTGTCCGGGCATGGGACGCAGTCCAAGACGAATGGTTCCATGTTCTGGGATGATGTTGATCGCAGTACCCGCATGAACTTGCGCCACATTTACTATGGGGACGTCTCCTGTTTGCGTAGAGTGTTGCGTATTGAGCCATCGTTCCCAGTCACGGACGATCGCCCAGCATTCAAAGAGCCACTCGGTTGCCGAAACACCCAAGTGGGGCTTGGAAGAGTGGGCTGGAAACCCCTTGATTTTGATCTCAAGGGTACAGTGACCCCCATGGTGGTGAAAAATTTGTTGAGAGGTGGGTTCACCAATCAAGATGTTTGTTGGCATTTGAAGATTTACACACTGCTCAGGTAAATGGGAGGCACCAACGCAACCAACTTCTTCATCGTGGGTCCAAATTAATGTGATGCCACGTCGGATGCGATCTACAGGGAGTCGTGACAACACACTGTATGTGGCCGCTAAAAAGGCTTTCATGTCACAAGCACCACGACCATAGATGTTCCCGGCTTCAACAATTCCTTTGAAAGGATCGACGCTCCAGTTTTGGCCCTCTACAGGAACGACATCCATGTGTCCAGACAAACCAAGACTCTCTGGTCCAGCAGGTCCAATTTGTACAACGACGTTCTGTTTGCTTGTGGTGGTGGAGAACTTATGCACTGTACCACCCAAAGACTCTCCACGTTCAGCCATTTCCGAGGCAAAGTCTAGAATGGGTTCACTCGATACCGTCGGAAATTGAATGAAGCGTTGCAACAGTTCTACAACATCCATAGTGCCTCCTGTTCTGATTCTTTTATCCGTAAGAACTCATTGAATATGACCATCAGTCTTACGTATCTTTTTGGGGATCTGTGCTGAGACGAATCGACTCGATAGACGTGTGTTCTTTCGTTACAGACTCTTGAATCGGAGTGTCTTTGTCATGGCTCTCCTTATCTATTTCTTCTTCGGTCTTCTCTTCAGCTTGTTCTTCAGCCTGTTCTTGTTCATTGTCTTGATGGGCATCTTCCTCGCTTTCTTCGACTTCTTCCCACCAGTTGAACGGTCGAGTTTTTCGAACAGGTGGTGCGTTGCGTACTGTGGCGCGTACGGCCAAGATTTTATCGGCAACTTTGAGTTCTTGAGGTGTGTTTCGGGCTGGACAGACTTCTGCCCCTTCTGTCGAAGTAGAGACGGGTGCGCCAGTTTGTTCCTGTTCTTTAGACTCCAGGCGTTCATTGACTTGTTCAGGTAAACTGTCTCTTGTGGCTTCTTCTTTTTTGAGGGCTTCTTCAAGCAACTGCTTGCCTTTTGACACATTGCCCTGACAGAGTGCCTGTCCAGCTTTTTTGTACAAGGTTGCCGATTCTTTCCAGCGTTCTGGATCGGGAAGGAAAAAACCGTTTTCTCCCTTTGCAACCTCACGAAACCATTCTGGTCGCTGAGAGACTTCATCCAGTTCAATCTGTTGAATCTGCTGGATGTTGTTTAGCCGTGCGCAAATAAACTGTAAGAGTTGATCTCGTTGAACTGAATTCTGCTGGAGTCGATCGCTGAGTCCTTGATTGCCCATCTTGCTGGAGAGTTGTTGGAGGAGTCGACTGTCAACATCGCTGTTCTTACCCAGTTTCCCAGATTTTGAAGACGCCGCGCCAGTGCTATTTTTGACCTTGTTGTTCTGTGAGCGCATTGAGACTCCTAAATTGTCTTTGTCGTCTTGTGTACTGTAACCGATCCGATATGTTACAGTGGTGTGACGAGAGGTATAGGAGCTAGATGAGAAGTGTTTTGGACAGACTCGATGTGTTGATTCACGGGGATCGCCTTCATCAATTGAGAACGGTTGACATTGTGTATCGAGAACGGATGGAGCGAGAAGTGGGTTTCCAAGCAGTGGATATTCCAGAGCCTAAGGTGACGCGTACCGGCAAATATCGTGAAAGTCGAAATACTGTAGACCCAGCACCCAATGCACCTTTGTTAAAAAGAATCGTTCAGCACCCTTTTTCACTGGAACGCGCCTATTTCAAACGTGCAAATATTCCTCGTGTAAAAGTTGAACCGCGAGCCAAAATTATTTTTCCACAATTTGTAAAAGAACAGTTGCAAAAAGAAACTAAGATTCGTACAATACGTCCTATGGAGATGCACATTCAAGCCAAAAGTCCCATCATTCCCACAGTTGATTCATGGTTGACAGCGACATCTGCACGCTCTTTGCCTAAGTCACAACGAGGTGATCAATGAGAGAGGTAGATTCGACGTCGACAGGATTGATGTCGGGACGTGACATCATTGGTGAAGTGACTGAAGCCGTAAAAAAGTACATCAAAGACGGTTGGACGGATGAAAAGAATCTCACCATTGAAGAGCAACTCGATAAAACTTCGATGGGAAAAACAGATCAGTTCGCGTTTGTGTACATGTATCGTTTGGCCCACAACACCAACCTGCAAAATCGAAAACGTTTTCGTCGAGCGCCAGTTTTCCTCAACGACGGGGAAGACAGTGGCAATATTTACCTTCATCGCCCTCCAATTATGGTGGATCTTTTTTACTTGATTACCGCCCACGCACAGTTTCCGTCAGAAACCGCAAAGTTATTGGGGTGGCTATTGTTGCGTCTCAATGAAGCAACCCATTTGATTTATCGACCTCGAAAATTTGTGTTGCCAAACGGTCAAGAGGTGGATTCTTTGGGACGTGAATACGATCCAAATGTGGATTTGGATGAACCGAATTTGGTCATTGAAAAGGTTTCTTTGTCATTGGTCGATGATTTGACCGTTGGCGATGCGATCAATCTTTTTAGTCTTCATGAAGCCCCTTATCGTCCATTTTTGACGTACCGTGCTAGAATAGCGATTGATGGACCGTTGGTCCATGCTCCAAGCGGCACCAAAGTGGTTATGGATCGAGCAAGGCAAACACAGTCCAAACCCAGACCCGGAACACAAACCAGACCCAATGGAAGGCCTGTCCGTGGAAAGCCGCCAGCACTGGAAGATGCACGAATTGGATCAGAAAAACACAATTTTCGTCGTGACAGTGATGACTATGACGATTACAACAATTAGTATAAGAACAACCTTTAATTTTACACAACAACCTCTCTAGGAGACAATCATGGAATATTCAACTCCAGGTGTTTTTATCAACGAAGTCGACAGCGGTCCAAAGCCAATCGCTTCTGTATCTACTTCCAACCCCGGCTTTTTGGGAGTGTTCCCATTCAATCCAAAGGTGGACGCCATCGCCATTACAGGTACGGACGGCACCAAGCAAATCTCAGGAAAAGTCTTGCCGGCGTTGGTCGATAAGTCTGGAAAGGTCACTGGTAACGGGAATGACGCAGTTTCCGCGTTGACTTCTTCAATGAAATTGCGCAACTCAGATGTCAAAGACGTGACCAAGTTCTTGGACTTGTACGGAGTGAAGACTTCTGGAAAGGATAGCGTATCGTTCAAAGACGAAGGCAAGAAAGGTGTTCAAATCTCTTACAAAGGCAAGACCGTAACGGCTCCTGCTGGCGTAGTAGACACCAAAGGTGCTGTTGTCACAGCCGATGACGCACAACTTGAAGAATTGCTCGGCAACTTGACTTCAACATTCTCTTTGACCAAAGCCAATCCCAAAACGGCAGAAGACATTTTGGGTGCATACGGTTTGAAGTTCGAGAGTGCAGAAGGTACTGCGTTGCAAGACGTATACTCACTTCCTCCAATGGCTGTAACAAACAAAGCAGAGTTCTTCCGTTGGTTGCAAGCGTTCTTCGCTCAGTACTTGGTGGATACACACGACACAACAGAGTTGGTGGGGCAAGAGTTTGACGACATCGATGAAGCGACAGACGCAGTATTTGAAGCCATGCAGTCAGACGCAAACTTGAAGAGCATGTTCAGCGAGTTCTTGAGTCAAGAATCTGTCTTCAACTTTGTTTCTGCCATTGATGGTTTCTACGCCAACGGTGGTGGAAAGTGCTATGTTTACTTGATGGGTGCCAAGGATGTTGGAACGTCTTTGCGTGAAAATCAAGCAGACAAATTGGGACTGTTCGCCTTTGACGATGTTGACGACATCGCTTTGATGGCGGCTCCTGGTACGGCTCCTCACCAGCAAAAAGAAATGCTCGAATACTGTGAGATTCGCAAAGACCGTTTCGCTGTTTTGGATGGTCCAATCGTCTCTACTGGCAGTATGGACATTCCTGCTTCTGCAAAAGGGTACGGTGCGATGTATGTTCCTTGGTTGAAAGTGACCAAGCCTTCATGGTTCAAAGGTGAGCAAACGATCAACGTCACAGGCAACGATCGTCGTAGGCTCAGCAAGTTGCGCAGTGAAGACGGTGTGAAGAAAGAAGTGTACGTTCCACCAAGTGGTCACCTCTGTGGTATCATGGCCCGTGTTGATGGTGAGCGTGGTGTGCACAAAGCTCCGGCAAATGAATTGGTGATGGGCATCTCTGGATTGTCTCAAAACATCAACAGCCTTGAGCAAGGTCAGTACAACGATCGTGGGATCAACGTCATTCGCGAGTTTAAAGATCGTGGAATCCGCGTGTGGGGTGCTCGTACTTTGGCAACCAAATCTGATCCATCTTGGAAGTACATCAATGTTCGTCGTTTGTTCATCATGATTGAACAATCGATCATGTTGGGCTCTCAATGGTCTGTTTTTGAGCCAAACGATCAAACTCTTTGGAAAAAGTTGACCCGTGACGT
>CBFICN010000056.1:0-19592 GCA_965661045.1 uncultured Myxococcota bacterium | reverse complement strand
CCTTTCTCGAGTTCACTTTTGATTGCTTCTGCTCGTTCAATCAGTTGTGGTTTGAGAACTTTTGAGTAAACAACGAACAAGGCGCCACAAAGAATGAGTAAGTTGACAACCTGTGGCACGGGGTCTGACGGACCACCTGAAGCGTGAGCCGTAGAACTGCTCAGGAGCACCATAGTTGCAACGATGAATGGTGACGTCGATTTTGAGAAGTAATGTGACATGTATTCCTCGAGTGAGTGATTGTCAGAACCGAAGTGCATGTTCGATGTTGAGTTATGCGATGTTTCGGCCAATTATCTGACTCGCAATTTCATTTGCAAAAGCTTCAGACTGTGCGCGTACGGCTTGACGAGCCGCAGATTTTTCTTTGGCAATTTCCAGTACAGCTTGTTGTATTTCTTCTTCAGCGGCTTGGCGTTTCTTTTGTACGAATGCGTTGTACGCCTCGACCAATTCCTGTCGAGCACCATTTCTCTTGTCAGAAGCTTCTCGGAGCGCAGTCTGGACTTTGCTTGAGATTTCTTCTTTTTTGGCACGAAGATCTTCTTCCATGTCCTTTGCTGTGCTGGTGGCCCCAGAAGAGGCATTTTCGCGGTCTTCCAAATACTCCATCATCGGCTTGAATAGAATGTAGTACAGTGCACCAATCGTTACTGCAAAGGGCAATACTTGAAGGGCAGTTAGCGTCAAATTGGGAATAATGTTCATAATCAGCGTCCAAAATAGAGTACAGATACAGAATCAGGTGTGAACAGTTATCACAAATCGCAACCGGTGTCAAAGGATCAAAGAGACTTGTGATCTCAATCTTCTTTGAAGAATTTTCTTCTATTTTTCCTGATTCTTTTTAATTGGAGCGGCCTTCAAAAGTTAGCATCGGTATGAGGGTCATTTCACTAGAGTAAGTGGTTTCGAAGTCACTAGATGTTCGGCGTATTTTATAGGTACCGCGTGCTCCAAGACCAACAAACAGTTGGTCTTGGAGTGGGATCATGAAGGTGATGGGCACTGAAAAGGCTGTGTAAGCTTGTTCTGCAAACTGATTTTGTAGCTGAGCATCGACGTCTTGTTGTTCTGTGCTCGTATACAAACTTGAATATTGAGACAAAAAAGGAACGTTGCCTTGTATCCCGAATCCAATCAGCCATTCAGCGGTGTCTCCAGAAGGGTGTTTAGTTGGAATGCGTTTTTCAACCTCTCCGCCGACTAGAACACGACTTTGCCGACTGTAGGTGGTTGTGTCAGCCGTTTTGCTCTGAGTGTATTCTCCATCGATTCCGAGGTTTCCCTTGAATACCCACGCCTCGTTGTTCCATCGTATCCATGGTGTCCAGTGTAGAGTGGAGACATGACGCGTTTCTTCATATGAATTTGGAGAGATATCGAGTCGAAACCCCAGTTCTCCAGCCTGTACGACGTCAGTGAGCAATGTAAGTAGAATCACAGGCCTTCCTTTGCAGACTGCACTTCAGGTTTGCGGAGTAGATTGACAGCATACAGACCAACCGGCAGACCGATGAACCAAGTCAAAGGATAGAGAAGGGCAAAGAGTAGTGGAAAGTGACGCGTACTGTTTGGTGACAACGTTTTGAAATCCGAATTGTACTTTTGAGATAAGAATCCACCCACGATGCCCAAAATACCGAGTCCAACAGAGAGAATAACAACCACAAGGTACAGTCCATCCTTGCTGCCACGAACAGCGGCACCAGTACTCATCATAAACAATGTGAACAATCCATTGACCGTAGCCAAGACCCCCAGCAACATTCCAACGTAGGACACCCACAACAGATACTTGGCGGCTGGTTCAATGATGACCATTGCCGAAGACAATGCTTGACTGGCAAGACCTGTTTCAGCCATTAACTGTCCACGTCCCATTCCAGCAGAGATACTGAACTGGTGTTGTGGAACGTCAGGGGAAACCTCAATTGGTTGATGGCTTGGAATGGCTTCGACTGACTTTGCTGATTCAGACATGGCCGGTAGAGGTGGGGCGGTTGGGTGAACTGGCGAAGTTGGCTGGACTATGAGGGGCGGAGAGCCCTGCCATAGACCTTCTTGTGGGGCTGTATTGAGGTTCAGTCCTTGGTACAGTCGTTGACTCATAATAGAGACAAAATGTGCTGGAGGTGGAATGATGGGGTGGTTGAGCATTTCTTGTAAATCAATGGAAGAGATGCTTTCGCGCCTTTTGCGTTTTTCTATAAACTGTATGGTTGCTTGTACGATGGCCCGGTGAAGATCTTCCACAACATAGTTCGGGCGTTCACTGTTCCAAGAGAACAATTTCGACATCGCCATTTCATCGGAGCGTAAAAGGAGACAAAAAGATTTTCGAGGGTCATTGACCAAACGAACCTCAAATTGATACGCACCATCCGTTTTGTACCATTCTTCGTCAGCGTCCAGTGCAAGACTCACAAGGCGAAGCCCAACATGATTGGTTGGGTCAATCAGTCTGGAATAATCAATGCCGCGTCCTTTGATTCGTGGGTACGCTTCTGGAGAGAGACTGATGTCCTCCCAGCCGAGTTCCATCAAGCCCCGCAATACCCAGGCATAGGGGTCTGCCATTTGTAAAAACGCGACGGGGAACGTCATGGCAATTCCAAGAAGGGTATTAGGGTTGGGTACAGTGGGACGACGCCATCTGCGGGTACGTATACCCAATAAGGATACGCGTACAATTCTCCATCCACATCAATTTCCACCGTCAGTTCTGCGAGACCTTCTGGGACGTTGAACACGGCATATTGACCTGAATCTCCAGTCACATCGGATTCGATGCTCTCTCCATTTTCATCAAGTGTTGGGAGGTAGCAGCCGTTGAAGGTTTGATCTTCGTTTTGTGTGACAGTTGCCGTGGCGGTTGTCAAATTGGGCAAGTCATCGATCGGTGAGCCGGAAATGTACAGTTTTGCTTGGCCTTCAACGAAGCCCGTTTCTGGTTCTCGTGTGTCGGCACAGGCTGTATAACTGGCTTGAGCATCTTGCACTTCATCAAAAGTTCTCAGCCACAACGTACCGTTGGGGACAGTGTAGGCACCTTCACCTGAGTATCCGGTAAAGGATGTTCTAGGGTGTTCTTCGCTCGATATGACCACAAAAAACTCTTGGTACGGAGGAAGGGTGGCTTCAAAAGAACCGTCTTCGTTGCTGACGAGTTCCTCCAATAGAGAGCCGTCCCACGCGCGCAGTTCTATATCGGCATTTTCAATGGTTTCTTGATTGTTGTCCGTAATGACTGCAGTGATGGATGCCGACATCGTTGGTAAGCATCCAAGGGTTAAACTCAGCATCGACAAAATCATGGGGTCTCCAGTTCAGGAAGTGCATAGTACAGAGCGGACAAGATGTCTCCCTCTTGTGGCGAATATTGTGTTTCGACGACGGCACCAGAATCCAATTCTACACGCAATGTCAACGGGCTCGCAGGTAGATTCCAAGCAAAGAACCAATCGATGCCCTCTTCGACAGAGGTACTGATGAGTCCATTGGGCAGTTGTGAGAACGTATAAACTGGATACTCTTGCGCATCATCATACAGAGAAATTTGTATGTCAATCCATTCCTCACTTCGAAATGGCTCGCCCCACAGATGAATGGAACCGGTTAATTCAACTTCAACCGTGCTGGCAAAAGATTCCAGAAAGGCATTGCCAAACTCTGTTTCCAAGGCAAACAGTCCACCAGGAAGCCAAGTAGAGGTGGCAGTGGGGGCAGAACCACTCCACAGAACCGAATGGCTTTCATCACTGGAGATACGAACAGCAATTGTAGCGTCTTGAATATCTTCATCGATGGTAAAGCGATGGTAGTGACTGGGGCGTCCATTCGGAACCATTCCCACTTCTAGAAGGTCTCCTTCGACGGATAGCAATTCCGAACGGGCATCTACCAAGGGCACCATCCCTTCTGCCGACTGTTGAAACAGGTATCCCTCCCACACGGTGGTGGACTCTGGCTGGACACATGCAAACAGTAGAGAAAACAGGATCATACGGAGAAATTATGGATAGAGTGTTTTGAGCAAAGTGGGGGAACGAATGCTTCGCTCCACAGTATGTTCTATCATTTCTGTAAGCAGCCATGTAGTCGAACGCTTGTTATTTTTTTGCTGAACCAGATCGTGTTCCCAGTATTCCATCATCGGTTGATGTAAAAGCGAGTGAACTTCAGCACCCCAAGATTGTGGGGTGTAGAAAAGTTGTGCTGGATGTGTATGCTGCTCTCCCAAGCAATCTTTGTGTGCCATTCCGCCCTGTACACTGTGGAAATAACGGTCGCGACAACCTTCAGATGTAGTATCTGTCCTTTGTCCACAGAGCACACACTGCCCAATTTGCGGGGGGTGACCGGTCAGTGCCAACGCTTTGACAGCGAAGCCATTGAGCACGGCAGAGCCTGGAGTGGGAAGCGTTTTCAAGAGGTTCAATGTGTGAAGTAGCAAGCCGTGAAGTTTGACATTTGGATCTTCGGTGATCGACAAGACTCCAGTGACTTCACAGCAATACTGCATGGTACTCAACTTTAGAAGGTCCTTTCGAATGACCGAAGTACTGCCAATTTCTTGGATTCCTTTGATGAGCCACAGGTCATTTTTGGGGGGAGTGAGATTGAGCTCCAGTGTATTCCCGACTTCGAGCAGGCCCAACCATTTGTGTTTGTGGCTCCGAATTCTCTTTGCGATGGCGGATATTAGACCAAACTCTCGAGTGAACAACTTCACGATGCGGTCGCTTTCACCGTAATTAACAAATCCAATGACCACGCAGTCAGACAGTATTGTTTCCTTCATAACAGATCCTCAAATGAACGATACAGTATCGACACAGTGTGACGGTGTCTTCTTATACTATAACGGTTGAAGTACTGCGAATGGGACAGTGTTTTTACAGTCATTGTAGGCTTTGTTTTGATGCTCATTTGACCTTGTCTTGGGACTACACAAAGGTTGCGCAATCATGGAGGTACTTTTATTGTCCTCTTTACAAGCCCAAGACCATTACACAGGTCGAAAAGTAGATCAAAATTGCCAGCAAGTCAATGGATGAGGTCACAAAAGGACCAGTTGCAACTGCCGGGTCGATCTTCATTCTATGAAGGGTGAGGGGGATAAACATTCCGAGCAGCGCCGCACAAACGACTGTGGCCAATGTGGAAATTGCAATGGCGATTCCCATCTTGGGTTCAAAACGTATGAACGCATACCCACCCAAAATGATGCCAAAAGAAATTCCCAGCAGGGTCCCTACTTTGAGTTCTCTCCACAGCATACTCATGGTGGAGAACACGAAGGATTTGTCCAACGCGAGGTTTCGAACAGCAATTGTTGCGGCTTGGGTTCCAACATTGCCACCGGTTCCTAACATGACGGGAATAAATGAGGCCAAGGCCGCTTTGGCAGACAAACTTGCTTCAAATACGCCAATGAGCTCTGCCATTCCAATACCGCCGAACAATGTGATCAGCAACCATGTCAACCGTTGCTGAAAGGCTTTAAATACATTTCGTTCATGGGGGTTGTGCTCTTCGTTCATTCCAGCCATCAACATCATTTGGTTCTCGTGCATTTCCCAAATGACATCCATTACGTCATCTACGGTGATAATTCCCAAGAGGTGACGTTGCTCATCCACTACGGGAAGGGCAATGATATCGTAGCGTTGAACGATGCTTGCGACCTCTTCTTCAGGGGTGGTAGGGGCTACGGTGACCAAGTCAGTGATCATGATATCGTGTAATTGGGTTGATGGAGGGTGCAGCAACAATCGACGCAGTGACAACACACCGACCAGTTGCCCATTGTCGGTTTCAATATACAGGTAGAAAGCCATTTCAACATTGGCTTGGGTTTGGAGCAATTTAATGGCGTCGCGACAAGTGGAGTTTTCACTGATGCGCACAACGTCCACATGCATCAACCCACCTGCACTGTTGGGATCGTAGGACATGATGTCTTCAAGTTGTGTCCGCTCGTCTTCTTGGAGCGTTTGGAGCACTTGTTGCTGCATGTCTTCGGGAAGTAGATCAACAATGTCTGCTTGATCATCGACTTCAATGAGGTTGAGTAAGGTTGTCAATCGTTCAACCTTGATCATTGGCAAGAACTCTTCCAGTGCAGATTCTGGGATCGAAGCCAATACCTCTGCCGCCAAGGCATCGTCGTTGCTCAATGCTTCCCAGATGTAACGCTGTTCATGGGGTGCAGAGTACACAATGGCCTCAGCAATATCGGGCGCACGAGTCTTTTGAAGGGCTCTTTCCAGCGCTGTTGTCTGTTTGCGCGCCAAGCGACGGATGATGTCAATCTTCTCATTCATACCCATCTTGTATCTGATTTGCCTACGCTGTGCATGCAAGAGTGCTATTCAGGATTTTGATTTTCTTGCATTGGGTTTGGGGGGGGTGAGGTCTTTGGTTCCACCGAGAAGGAGTGGGTTTCAATTGACTTGGGGAAAGTGTTGTTGGAAAGGTTTGCATCCGCCGTTTCTAAGAGCGGGTCCAATTCTACTTTGGTGATGGCTTGTGAGCGTATGAGTAGTTTGGTGATCGAATTGTTGTTGGTTCGCCAGATGTCAGCAGGGATTCGAATTTCTTCAGTGCTGGCATCTGCATACGTGATGCGTGCAATAATCGGTGACGGCATACCTGTCTGGTTGGATATTCGGATGCGATTGTAGAACTGTTGACTGGAAAAGAACTTCTTGTCCTCTTCGGGCAACTCTGCCATCAATGATTCAAACGCTTCGAGGTCCTTCTCGGTGACCTCATAGGGGTCGTAAGTGTCGTAAAAGTCAAGAACACTCGGATAGCGATCGGCATATTTTGCGCTGGCTTGTTGCTGTTGTCGACGTTTGGTGTTGACCTTTTTGGTTGTGTCGCGTTCACGTTGAAGTGCTTTTTGTATGACAGGATTCGGGACATCTTTGACAAAGACATCGACATTGTCCACAGACAGATCAACGTGATTGGTGCCATAGAACCAAGAGCGCCAAAACCAATCTAAGTCGGTGCCGGAAGCATCTTCAATGCTACGGAAGAAATCAGCAGGGTAGGGACGTTTGAACGCCCACTGTGTTGAGTAATGGGCAAAGGCCTCATCAAACAGTTCTGGGTCGACAACCGTATTGCGCAGTAAGTTGAGGGCTGCAGCTGGTTTGGCATAGGCGTTGTTTCCACGACTGGTGACCGATTCTGCATCGGTCATGATTGGAACGTCGTCAGTACGTTTCATGTAGCCAGAAATCTGGCTGGGTTCTCCTCGTTTGGGTTCAAATTGCTCAGACCATTCCAATTCTGCCAAACTTTGTACGTAGGTGTTCAACCCTTCGTCCATCCAAATCCATGACCGTTCGTCGTTGTTGACGATCATGGGAAACCAGTTGTGGCCCACCTCGTGAATGATGACCGAGATCAGCCCATTCTTTTGATGCTTCCATGGCCCTGTATTTTCAAAATAGGTATCGTCTTCCAGTGGCCGTGGACCGTTGAAGGACAGCATTGGATATTCCATTCCGTAGATGGGCCCATTCATGGAGATGGCTACAGGGTAAGGGTAGGGAAAAACCATCTTTGAATAGAATTCAAGTGTGTGGGCAATCGCGTGGGTAGAATATTGATTCCATAAAGGCATTCCTTCTTCAGGATAATAGCTCATGGCCATGACAGTTTGCCCGTCGATCTCTCTGCCCCAAGCATCCCAGACGAAGGCATTGGAGGCACCCCATGCAAAGTCTCGAACATTTTCGGCTTTAAAGTGCCACGTTTGCGTTTTGCTGGTGGTGTTGATGCGGTTTTGTTCCGCTTCTACAGGTTTGACGATATACACAGGTTCTTCACTGGTGCGCGCCATTTCCAGTCGTCGTTGCTGGGGTGCACTCAATACCTCTGTTGGGTTTTGTAATGTGCCTGTGGCTCCAACAACATAGTCTTTTGGTACCGTGATTTGAACGTCAAAGTCACCGAACTCTGAAGCAAATTCTCCGGTGCCCAAATAGGGTTTGGTTAGCCAGCCTTCGAGATCGGAGTAGATGCTCATGCGGGGGTAAAATTGTGCAACCTCAAATATGAGGGCGTCATCTTCCAGCCGTTCATACCCTGAACGTGCCCACAGAACAGAGGCATCGTTCATTTGGTAGGACCAAGACAAACCAATCTCAATTTCTTCGCCACTGTTCAATGCCGTTGGTAGGGTCAGTCGCATTTGTGTATCGCGAATGATTGGGGTCGTGGGAACCCCATCCACCGTAACATCTGAGATTGTTAAATTGGGTTCATAGTCTGGTCGCAACTCAAGGGCTCGAACGGTTTGTACATTTAGGGTAGTGTTTTCCGTTGCGAGGTGTGGCGCCGTTCTAATTTTGGCCCGCGCGGACAAGTTGGACAGGTAGTTTTGATCCAATTGCATCCAGACATAGTGCAGCGTGTCGGGACTGTTGTTCGTGTAACGGATCGTCTCAGTGCCTTCAATTTGTTGTTCGGTTGGGTTCAGGGTGACTTGAATGCTGTAATCGGCCTGCTGTTGCCAGTACTCTCTTCCCGGAATTCCAGTGGCGGTGCGTATTTGATTGGGCGTTGGCCAAAACTCATCCAGTCCATTGAAACTGCTGGCATCGGGGCCATGTGCCCATGCACTAGAAAGGAGCAATGATATCATGATGCAACGTGGTTGGGAACATCCACACTGGCAATGAGTTGTGCCCCAGCCTTTTCCATTTCAGAGATGGCTTGCTGAGAGTCATTCAGTTGCTGGTTGACCCCACGACAACCGTCGACGATCAAATACACAGAATAGCCTCTTTTGAGGGCATCCAATACGGTGAACTTGACGCAGTAATCGGTTGCCAAGCCACAAATGTAGAGGGTGTCGACTTTCAAGGTTTGTAACGTTTGGTGCAGCTCCGTCTCAATTCGCTGTCCATTGTCGGCAAACCCAGAATAAGAGTCTACCTTTGGATCGGTACCCTTTTGTACAACGCAATCAATGTTGGCACTGTTGAGTTTTGGATGAAACTCTGCACCATGACTGTTCTGAATGCAGTGGTCGGGCCACAATACTTGGGGAAGACCGTGCAAGTCGATGACGTTGTAGGGTGCCAATGCGTGGGTGCTGGCAAAGGAACCATGCTTGGGAGGGTGCCAATCTTGCGTTGCCAACACCGTATCAAAACGCTCAATCATGGAATTGGCGACGTCTACAACTTCGTCACCCATAGGGACTTCAAGGGCTCCACCTTCACAAAAGTCATTTTGAATATCGATGAGCAGCAGGGCGGGTTTCATGGTGTCTCCGATCTTGTTTGGTGAACCGTTACGCGACGGGTGGACGGTACTTGGCAATCAACGATTCTTTGGTTTCCCACGTGGCTTGTGTTAAATGTGGAAGATTGTAGGTTGGACATTGGACTTCAATACTTCTAGAACGCATCGTGTCAATGCTTTCGGACTGAGAAACTCGTCTGCCCAGTCGAAGTTGTGGTTTCAGCAGTGGGGTGATGCTCACAACGGTATTGAGTTCCATGGATTGATCTCCCAAACTGTGTATTGTTGTATTCGGCAATACAGAACCTGTCGCATCGAGGAATGCTTCTTCGACATCCCCCATGAAGTCGCCCACCCAGTTTCCTGTAGCATCAAGGCACCGGTACACTTGAAGTCGTCCAGGGTTGGAGGTTTTAATAGGGGAGTTTGACAGTTTAATTTTGGGGGTCCAGTGTTCTTCTGTTGGGTGTTTTTGGGCAGACAGTTTGTATACGCCACCCAATGCAGGTTGATCTTGAGCGGTCACCAAGTTTGTCCCAACGCCCCAAATATCAATCTCTGCCCCTTGTGCTTTGAGTTCTCTGATTCGATGCTCATTCAAAGAGTCTGAAGCAACAATTTTGGCATTTGGAAAACCACCAGCGTCTAGCAGTGTACGGGCTTGCTGACTCAGTGTGGCCAATTCCCCAGAATCCAAACGGATTCCAAGCATCTCATGCCCCTGCGCTCTGAGTGCGTGCCCAACTTCTATTGCGGTTTGAACACCGGTGAGGGTATCGTAGGTGTCCACAAGAAATACACAGTTGTTTGGCATGGCCTTGGCGTACTGCTCAAACGCTTCTCGTTCGGTGTCAAACATCATGACCCAAGCATGGGCATGGGTTCCTTTGATTGGTATCCCCAATAGTTTGCCGGCTAGAACATTGGAGGTGGCGTGTACCCCGCCAATATACGCTGCCCGCGCTGCCGACAGACCTCCATCGAAACCTTGGGCTCGCCGTAGACCAAACTCCAATACCGTGTCGTCCTGGGCTGCGCGACAGACATGGTGGGCTTTGGTGGCGATCAAGGTTTGAAAGTTGATGCAGGTCAGCAGTGCGGTTTCCAACAACTGACACTGCACGACATTGCCAGTGATGCGCAAGATGGGTTCATGCGCCAACACTGCAGTCCCCTCTGGGATTGCATCGATGTCAACATCCATTGACAAGGTAGCCAAATATTCAAGGAAGTCTTCTTCAAAGAGCGGTTGACCATCGTTGCCCAATTGCTCTTGTAGATAGGTCAAGTCACTTTCAGAAAAGGAGAATTGTTCTATCAATTCGATTGCCGTTTCAACACCGGCACAAACGGCGTATTCTCCACCAAATGGAGCTTTTCGAAAAAATAACTGAAAGGTGCTTTGGGTTGTGTGTACTTGAGATTTCCAATAGCCATAGGCCATGGTGATTTGGTACAAGTCCGTCAACAACCCAAGTGTTGGTGCATACAGTTGGTGAATCATTGGATACTCGATTAGCCCTTCAGAAGGGACAAAATATCAGTTCCGTGTGTTTTTGTCTTTACCTTTCGAATGACCTGTTCGACAACACCGTTTTCATCGATCAGAAACGATGTTCGCAAAATGCCTTCATAGGACTTGCCCATAAATTTCTTTGGTCCCCAAGCCCCGAAGTCTTCTACAACGATGCCTTCCGTATCCGCGAGCAGGTCATAAGGGAAACTGTGTTTTTTTACAAAGTTCGACTGTCTTTTGACCGTGTCTTTGCTGATTCCCAATACAACAACATTGTTATCGGTCAGGGCTTCGAAATTGTCTCGCAGTGAGCAGCCTTCAGCAGTACATCCGGGAGTGCTTGCTTTGGGGTAGAACCAAATCAAGACCTTTTGTCCCTTGAACTGAGACAAGGTGATGTCTTCTCCATTTTGATTGGGCAGCGTGAAATCTCGTACAGTATCTCCGACTTCGTACATGGTATCTCCAAGTGTTGGTGTTGTGTCGTAAAGCGACGTTATGTATGTGTAACGGACTTTTGCTTTCGTTGGTTGGCAATTGTGTGAATGTGGACAGCAAAATCGGGGTGTTGTTCTAAAATGTGGTGAAAGTCAGCACAGTTCAGTTTGTACAAATCACAGTAGCCTTTCGCTTTGGCAGACGCTGTCCTTGGGCGATCGTGGAGAAGGGCGATCTCTCCGAGAAAACTGCCATCTCCAATGGTGACCAAATGTGTGCCGTTTTGACAGATTTCAATCAACCCTTTTCCAACAAAGTACATGCAGTCTGCTTGATCACCTTCTTTGAAGATCATGTCTTCGGGGGTGTAGATGATGGGTTGAAGTCTTCCAGCAATGTCACGGATGAGTTTGTCATTTGCATCGTGAAAGAAAGGCACTTTTGCAATGAGATCCCTTTTGAGGGACAAGGAGAGTTCAGCCTGTAGGCTTGGTGGCAGATCTTGTAGCAGGCGGTTCTCATCAAAACCTTTTCGATTTTCCCAAAGGTAATCGTAATAATCTAAGATTTTGTGCTTTACGGTGGGAGAGACTTGGCGATACTGTAAAAATCGATTGAGCTGGTTGACTTTGCTCTGGTACATCGACTTCTTCATATCCAACCGTTGCAATAAGGTTGTGATGTTTCCGATAATGTATCCATAAAACCCAACGCCCAAAAACATGACCACCATTGTGTACACCGTTTGGGTCAGCTTATTCAAATCAGGGGTGATGTCACCGTATCCAACCGTTGTCAGTGTGGTTACAGCCCAGTACAACGCCGTTAAGTATTCGGTCTCCATGGATGCGTGCATCCAACCACAGGCCAGCCAATGCACCCACAGCAGCGCCCAATACACAAAGGAAAACAGTTGCAATGGAATGTTCAATATGAGTGGCAATTTGGGGCGTTCTTTTAGTATCTCCGGCACGCGAATTAACTTCATGAGTCGCAATACATCCAGCAGTGGGACCTGTAATATCATTGCCCACGGAACGGCGGCGACAATATCAAAGCCCCACCACAAACCGGTGAGTTGACGATTTTTGCGTGGTGATTGTTTCCATGTGTGGTATTGGAACCAAGCGTCTAATGTAAAGACAAGCGTAATGCCCCAATCTAAAGCAAAGTCTAGTTGGGCAGACTTGGCTGAAAAGACCAAATGATTTGGAATGATGATGGCCGATACTGTACAAGCAATGAACAGAATGCACAGCCAAATGGGATGTTGACGAATGGTAGTCAAATTCATAGGACTCACGTGTGTCGATCGTGGGCACAGTGTATCAAAATCGAACCCATGATTGGTATTGGAGTCTCTATTGAGGATTGCTGAGTCTTGATTGCAACGTCGCTAAATCTGCTTGGACGTCCAACAAGCGTCTGCGGAGATCGTTGAGTTGATCGGTGTGAACAGCCGTCTGGTTTGTCTGTGCCAGTGCCTGCTTTGCCCCTCCGATGGTGTAGCCTTCGGTGTGAATGAGGTGCTTGATTTTCAAAAACTGTAAGATGTCTACTTTGCGATATAGGCGTTGCCCAGAATTGGAGCGGTGGGGCGTTAACTCCATTTCTTTTTCCCAATACCGCAGGACATGACTGTCTACACCAACTAAGTCAGCCACTTCCCCAATTCGAAAGTAGAGTTTGTGTGGAATCTCAAGTGAAGGGTCAAATTCAGTCATTGGTAGTGCTCCTTCTACACAATTTATTCGTTGAGTTTCTTGGTCAACAGTCTTGAGGGTTGGAAAGAGACAACCCGTCGTTTGGAAATGATCAGTTGCTCTGACGTTTGAGGGTTTCGACCCACTCGTGCACCTTTGTGTTTGGTTTTCAATTTGCCAAAACCACTGATTTTGACGTCAGTTTCCTCGATTAAAGCCGTACTCATTATATCAATGACGGCATCCACAATGGAGCGAAGTTCTTTCTTGCTACACCCCAAGTCTTCGGAGTGAGTTTGCTCTACCAGTCTCGCTCGAGTTAGGTTTTCTGACTCATTCGACTGTGGTGGGTTGGAGTTCACTGTGCCTCTCCTGTATCTGTTGTCGGGGTACTGTCATTTGCAAAAAGTTGAACGGTAAACGTATCTTCTCGAGTCTCTCCTTCTTCACCAACCGATACAATGTCGAGTTGGTGGTACCCAGGGTCTGCTGAGTCGCGCTTGAGGGTGAACTCCTCGGTGCCGCGTTCTCCTGAGTCTACAACCAAGATGACTTCTTCCACTTGTCCTTGCCACGTATCAGCCACTTCTACCACAAGAAGGTGTTCTGTTCCAACAGGACCCCCTCCTGGAGAGAGCAAAGCTGTTCCAATGACAACTTGTCCTGTCGAAGAACGAAGTTCAATTTCTTGTGGGTCTGTAGCGGCGGTGGGGCCAATGTTTACGGTGAATGAATCCGATTCAGCATTGAACTGTTCTAAGTCTGAATCACTTTCTTCACCACACCCCAAGCCGAATAGACAAATCCCAAACAGTCTGATCAGATTGGTCACAGTATTTCCATCTTTAAATTATGAGTGTTGAGAGGTTCTCAACAGATTAGGCTTTTGCAGCGATTGCAGCTTTGGCTTGTTCAACCAGTTGTGCAAAGGCGTCAGCGTCGTGAATTGCAATCTCAGACAGCATCTTGCGATTGATTTCAATGCCTGCCAAGTTCAAGCCGTGCATGAACTGACTGTAGCTAATTTCCAATGGGCGACAAGCAGCATTGATACGTGCGATCCACATTGAGCGGTATTGACGTTTCTTTTGCTTGCGGCCAGTGTAGGCATTCATGCGGGCTTTCATTACCGCTTCGTTCGCTTGACGAAGGGTATTGTTTCTGGCCATGAAAAAGCCTTTTGAGCGTTTGAATAATTTTTTGATTCTTTTCTTTCGAATCTGAGCGCGTTTTACGCGTGCCATAATGGACTCCTTACTGATCTGTGATCAATGAACCGTTTCCCAACCTTATTTCGATTATGGTGGCGGTGACGGTGGATATGAAAATATAATGATTAGGTGATTTTACGAAGCAATTTCTTTACAGTTTTGGCGTCTGTTGCATTCATGATTGCGCCTTTGCGAAGCTTACGCTTGACTTTGCTTGAGTGCTTGGTCAAAATGTGTCGCATGTTGGCGCGCTTGAATTTTACTTTGCCAGAGCCTGTCAACTTGAAGCGCTTCTTTGCACCACTGTGTGTTTTCATCTTGGGCATGATATTTTCCTAGCGATGGTTCACCCGAAGGTGAGGGTTGAAGATGGATGCAATCAATCTCTTGATCACACTGTTTGGGAAGTGTATTCTTTCTAGATTATGGCTTTTTGATCGGCGCCAAAATCATCGTCATCTGGCGACCCATAAACTGTGGTGCCATCTCGATTTCACAAACTGTACTTTCAGCGTTCATCGCTTCGACTAGGCGCTTACAAATGGCTTGACCATTTTCTTTGTGCGCCATTTCGCGACCACGGAAACGAATGGTGACTTTGACTTTGTCTCCCTTTCCGATGAACTTTTGTACATGTTTGAGTTTTGTGTTGAAGTCGTGATCACCAGTCGATGGTGTGAACTTGACTTCTTTCACGGTGATTGTTGTGGCGTTCTTTTTGGCCTTGGCTGTTCTCTTCTTCTTTTCGTAGAGAATTTTTCCGTAATCTGCAAAACGACAGACTGGAGGACGGGCATTGGCAGCCACTTCAATTAAGTCAAGACCACGATCTTGAGCCATTGAAAGGGCATCACGAGTTGGCATTTCACCAAGTTTGGTTCCATTTTCGTCAATGACCAAAACGCTACGCGCAGTAATTTGACGGTTTCTTTTCGGTCCTTGGTCTTTGGAACCTCTGTGTGATGAGTTTCTCAAGTAATGCTCCGGGAGTATTGTAGATTTCTGATGGATTCTGTATTCTCTTGAATCTTAGACAACCCGTTGAACTACTCTAATCCACCACCAACTGTAAAGGTTAATAGAACGAATAGGCATGGGCAGATTTGAACTGCCGACCCCTGCCGTGTCAGGACAGTGCTCTAGCCCCTGAGCTACATGCCTATAAGGTCAATACTCTTTAATTCAACTTTTTGCCTGTGTCAAATCATTTGTTTGTTGTTGATCCGTGATCACTGAGAGCCTGTACAAAGAGTGTCTTCCACCGACGCCCAACCGATAAAGTATTTGGCGTTCTGTCCCCCAAGTGTTCTGACATTGTTGTGTAGTGAGCCATCGGATCCCCACAGGCTTCGATTTGTGAAAAAACGGAGGTGTCGGTGGTAATGTTGATCGCAACCCCGTGCATGTTTACCCCTTTTCGAACATCCAAACCAATGGATGCAATCTTTTGATTCCCTACCCAAATTCCCGGAGTTGTTGATCTTCGACCTTCAATGTTGTACGCCTTCAATAAATCAATAACCGACTGCTCGAACAGACACACAAAGCTGCGAACACCAAGTGCTCTCCTTTGAAGATTGACGATGGGATAGAATGCCAATTGTCCGGGGCCGTGCCAAGTGGCCAGCCCTCCTCGACGAATTCGATGAATCGTAGTGTCAGAAGACGTCGTGAACACGGTCCCGCCTCTCTTTCCCAAGGTGATCGTTGGTGGGTGTTCGGCAAAGATTAGGTGTTCTCTGTTTTCATGCAGTGCTGTTGTACGGCTGTCTTCTTGGAGTGTCAAGGTGTCCACATAGGGAACGTTCCAGTGCCAAGTTGTCGGGATATCAGTCATTGCGAATCGTTGAGGAAGGTGTCGCTTTGCCGGTACTGTGTCAACCATTCCTTGGCCAAAACGCTCAACACGGCGGTTACAGGTATTGCCAAGAACATTCCCCAAATGCCCATAAATGCGGCACCAACGATCAACGCAATCATGACAACCAAAGGCGATAACCCAACAGACTCGCCGACAATCTTCGGGGTGAGGTAATATCCCTCAATCATTTGAGAAACGCCAAAGACAGCAAACACACCCAAAATGTGCCAGTCAAAACCATAATTGATCAATGCCATGAGTCCAGCCGTCACAATGCCAAACACCGTTCCGACATAGGGAATGATGAACATGAGTCCTGAGAAAATGCCGATCGGAAAGGCCAAATCGATTCCAACCAACCACAACCCAAGACTGTAGAGTACAGCCAGTGCCAAACAGACTTTAATTTGACCAATAATGAATGCATTCAATCGTTCATCCACTTCGAGCATTGTACGCTGTACAGTTGGACGAACTGAGTGTGGTAAGAGATCAAACGTATCGGCCACCAATGTGTCCCAATCACGCAATAGATAATAGGTGAAAACTGGAAGCAACAACAGGTTGAGGGTTGTATTGACCAAACCCATTCCACGCAGGAACAACCCTTTGAGAAGTTCTCCGAGTTGGCTTTGCCAGTTGCTCGACACTTGCTCTATCCAAACGGGAATTTTTTCTTGGATTTGTCCAAGGTTCAAGTCGACATTGTAATTGGTTTGCTGTTCAATCCATAGCGTGATGGATTGTAAGTGCTCATCCAAGTGTGTCATGACTTGTTGAATATCGGAACTTAGTTTGCCGACTTGTACAACCACAGGCGGAATGAACAACAGCAGACATAGAACGCAGATTAAACCTGAAATTACAGAGGTAAATGCAATCCCCTGATCTCTGGACCAGCCTTGTTCTTCAAAACGATCAATCAGTGGATCAAAGACGTACGCGATTCCAGCGCTGGCAGCCAAGATGGCAAAGACCGGTCGCAAAAGCCATATGACGAATACACATCCAACAACCAAGCCTGCATACCAGGAGAAGTGCTGGAAACGTCCCGCAGTTGTGGATGGCTGTTTGAACGAAGACCGTCGACGACTCGGTTGGTGATGATGACTGCGAGGCGGGCGTTTGTACATGATGCGTGCCGATTATGGAAGTTCCGATAGCAGAATGACTACACGACCATTGCCAATGATGGAAGCACGTTCACTGTCCGACAGTGGAGAGCCAAGGCTGTGGACGGTTAAACTGTCAAAGGTTGATTCACTGGCCATGTAAAGCGCCGGGTTTGAACCGACTTTGTCAATGACCGATGTAGAGGTGGCATCCAAGGCGTACGCAAAGGGAAATCGATTCTTTGCAGTGTGTTTGGAGAAGTCATCCACCGACAACCAATTTTCTTGTCCAGATGTATGGATGACCGGTAGAACGACAGGGTCAAACTCTACACTTCTGGCGTCGATGATGATTCCAGAATGTTCAGACCGCTTCGGGGAGGCAACTCGACCCTCAATGCCGGCGCGTTCTATGATGTATGGTCGAAGCAAGCCATGCATATCAATGTAAAGGGTGGATTCGATGGTTTCAGCATTGATGTATACAACGTCTGAAACTTCATATCGACTGGCACTCGATTGGATGCTTCTGGTGATTGCGTCGTTGCGATTGAGTAAATCTTGGAAGTCCACTTCAGAGTCAACGTCTATGGAGTAGAGGGCTTTCTGAAGCGTGGTTTGTCCGAGTCGCATAGACTGCAACTCTGCTTTGTTGTAATTGGGGGCATTGGTCACAACTTGAGAGCCACCGGTGGCTTCAACACGCATTGAGGTCCAGTTGATTCGACTCGTATCGGTGATGGGTTCCAGTACTGCACTGGTTTCGTTTGCCTGAGAAAGGGACAAAAACAATAAAAGGGATTGGGGCATGGATAGAAATGGTGGGGCAGAGGGGTTAACGATTGATGAGGGTTACGCTTTTTGCGTCTCCGACAAACTGCTGCAGTTCAAGAAGCAGGTTTTCGGTGGGGTTGACGGTCTGTTGAAGGCGCACTGCAATCTTAGCACTTTCTTGACGCTTCGTATATAGGATTTCTAAGTCCACGGGGCAGTCACCTGGTGCGTTCTCAAGTTTGGTTTGCAAGTCTTGGCAGAAAAAGTGAGAGACTTTCTTTTGATCCACGGAAATGTGAATCCGAGTTGTCATGTCTTCTTGTAGAGCCAACAAAGACGTTGCGTTTCGACCTCTAAATGACTCTCCAAATTTCTCATCCTTTGTTTTTTCTAAGTGAACAATGACGGGACCGCCGCCTTGAATAATGGGCAATGCACGATCGTAATCTTTGCTAAAGAAACGAACCGTTAGAGACCCGTCTTGATCTTCGATGATCAATTTTCCGTATGGATTTCCGGCTTTGGAGACTTGAGGGTAATAGGTGGCAATTCCAGCAACACGATATTCTCCGGGCGACCCAGTGCGAACTTCTTTGGTTTTTTTGCACCCTTCGATTAAATCGGCGTAGGCAGTGATGGGGTGGCTGGTGAGGTACAGTCCCAACGCGTTCTTTTCTTGTTTCATGCGTTCTTGTACGGACCATTCTCCTGTATCGGGGACCACAAACTCTGGTGTTGACACAGCCATGGCGTCTCCGAACAGACTGAGTTGGCCTCTAGAGCGTTCCTTTTGGGCATCAACAGCTTCGTCTAAAGCTTTGGGGAGGGCGCCCAACAATGATTTGCGAGAGGGGTGTAAATTGTCAAACGCACCACATTTGATGAGGTTCTCATAGACCTTTTTCGACACTGGGAAGTAGGGGTTCTCTTCGCCCAAGTCATTTTCTTCCGCCAACTCCAGTTCCACTTCCTCTTTTGTGACGGCCATGTATTGACGTTCAACAACCCGATCCAAACAGTCCATAAAAGACTTGAATGGTCCACGATCGTGTCGCTCTCGCAAAATCACTTGGATGGCGCGTTTTCCCAATCCTTTGACGGCAACCAGTCCAAATCGAATAAATTGTTTTGTCCCTTCTTTGGGAGGGGGGACATAGAATCGATAGTGAGATTCGTTGATGTCTGGATTTTTGATTTCAATAATGAATTCTTTTCCACGACGTGGGAACTTACAGTCTTGAATGAAGCCAAACACTTTGTCGGTGTTGTTGGCTTCCGATGTCATCAACGCGGCCATGTACTCTGGACGATAGTGCGCTTTTAGCCAGGCCGTTTGGTACGAGATCCAACCATAGGCGGCGGAGTGACTTTTGTTGAAACCATAGCCCGCAAAGTAGGCCATCAAATCAAAGATTTCCGATGCGGTTGCTTCTTCGACCCCATTTTTGACGGCTCGTTCAACGAAAATGACTTTTTGTCGATCCATTTCAGCAGTGTCTTTTTTACCCATCGCACGGCGAAGCAAGTCGGCTTCTCCCAAAGAGTAGTCGGACATGACCTGAGCGATCTGCATCACCTGCTCTTGATAGACAATGGAGCCATATGTATTTGACAGTACTTGTTCCAGTTTGGGGTGTAGATATTCAACTTCTTCCAAACCATTTTTTCGTCGAACAAAGGTTTGATCCATCCCTGAAGACAGGGGGC
>CBFICN010000055.1:0-19680 GCA_965661045.1 uncultured Myxococcota bacterium | reverse complement strand
TCACCACCGGTAAACTCTGCCAATACCATGTCCAAACTGGTCAGCAATTCATCTTCTTCGATCTTTTCTTCAGGGGGAATCGAGAGGCTGGGAATCAAAAAAGCCATGTCGGCAGGTAAGATTTTTCGCAGTGCAGCGCCCCCAAGTACGTTGGGTGCTGGCAAAGGACCATCAGTGTCGGGTAGGGTGTTTTGACGCAATGCCCGCTGTGCAATCTTGGGTGCGTGCAGTTCACCGCTGTGTGCCAATTTTTTGGCGACATCGCGACAGTGTTCCCATACGTTGTGGTGCAACGAGAGTTGTACAGCGGCGTCTATTTTAGATGGTGGACCTTGGATGGCTTCTGCACACACACTCAAAGAGGCCAATCGTCCACAAGCCGTTGAGAAACCACCCTGTGGACTGAGCAACGTTGGGTCTGGAGCACCCAATAAAGCCCCCCATGAGGCCACCATTTCATTCTGTGATTCCTGTTCCAAAAACTGACCCAACTCTACAGGAAGCCGAATCGGGTCATCCACTGCTTGTCGGAATTGCAACTCTTCTGGCTTGAGAGAGTGCCCAATCAGAGAAGAGAGGTTTCGCAGTCCCAATTCGGGGGCCACATACTGCGCATCTCCTGTTCGAATACCTTGCTCTGGCGTGGGCAATATATCGTCCAACATGGGTGGAGGAGGGGCTTTTCCTTGCTTGTCCGCAGTGGATTCTTTAGAATCGATTGTTTCGGTGACGCGTTTTCTCTTCTTCCTGCGTCGCTTGACCAGGATTGGGTCCCCATCGCCACCATAAAAATAGTCTTGCGCCCACGGGTCGTCATCGGCATCGGCACCGTCGTCTGAACCCCCTTTGACGGACGCACTGTGCTCGACATCCAGTTCCGCGTCTTCTTCAAACTCTTCATCTTGTCCTTCCATTTCTAAGTCCGACAGAGCGGAATCAATGTTGTTGAGTTGGTCGAGTAGGTCTTGGATCGCTTCGTTTCCGCTGTGCATTTGCATTCGGGCGGCCTTGCTGTTGTCCAGTTCGCTGCCCTCTTCAAAGTGCTCGGGGGCCTGAATCTGCTCTTGGAGCTGTTCCGATAGTTTGGTGCGTTGTTGCTCAAGCGAGCGATGTTGCTGTCTGGTATCTGCGGGCATGAATTTTCACTGCAAGACTTTGATAGAATAGGATACGGGTAACATGATATACATGCATTTTGTGATCCAATTATAGTACAGAATACCAAGCCATGAGAGTGGCGGATGAGGATGACAAGCGAACGCTGTGGGATGGAGAAAACAGAGAATGGCTCGACAAATAGAAATTTTGGGAATGAAAGTTCAGCGGGAATACAAAGGTCCTGCCGCCAGATTGGTGGAATTGCTGGACAGTGGTGAGCGCAACTATGTGGGGATTGTTTTTTACGAGCAGTACAAAAATCATTCGGCATTGACCAATTCTCTCGACGGCTTAATGGGCTTTTTACAGTGTCCAGTGGCGCGTGGCATTACCCCTTTGCACACTTATGGGTACGAAGAGGGGGCTTTTATTTACGAAACGGGTCGTTGCAAGTCTGTGGCGGAACTGATTCGTCAAGCAAGTGATCTTGGACTGAGCCCGGGACCCCGTGCGGGATTGGAACTGATGGTGCAGTCTTTGGAGATTTTGCAGGGTGCGTTGAGAATCGCCGAAGAGTACGCAATTTTTTCGCATGGTGGTTTGACGCCTTGGCGTTTGATGATTCGGTCAGATGGAAAATTGCAAATTATTGGTTTTGCCGTGCCTCAGGTTGAAGTCTTGGATTACAAAGACAACCCTGATCTGACTCCATCTGAAGATTCATTCCGGTATGCGCCCCCAGAGAGAATGGAAATGGACGCCATGGAAGACTTCAGCAGTGACTTGTTTGCGATGGGATTGATTGGTTTTGAGATGATGACCACCCGTCCGATGTACGACGGATCCATTTCTGCCATTCAAGAATCGGCACAGCGGGCAGATGTATCGATGCGCTTGAACCAAGCGAAAGTATCGGGGTGGTTGGATCAGCACACGCATGACTTCTTGGACCAGTGTCTTCGATTGGATAGTGACGATCGATTTGTAGATTTGCGCCAAGCGATCAAAGCTGGAAAAAGCCTGTTGAGAAACCAACACCTCAAGGGCATGTCTCTCTTTGATTTGATGGCGGCATGCAGTCAGCAAATACTTCGACAGAGCCAAGATGTAGAAACCTTGGATGCTGCGACGGCGATGTTTGACCGCAACGCACTCGCACCAGAAATTTTGGAAATGGAGGCCGAGCGAAAACGTCAAAAACTCAAAGAAGTGACGTTGGGCGAACCGTTGACGCCTTCCGTAGACAAAGAACAGAATCGTGCTTCAGGTTCATTGGCACAGTCCACTGAGTCCCCTTCGACAGAAAAGGCCTCCCCAGCAAACTTATTGGACTTGTTGCGCCAGTCCAGCATATCGAAGCCTGACCTGCCAGAAATTAAAACGCCACCACCAACAGAACGCCCCAAATCCGGTCTAAAAAATGATTTGCTGAGCGCATTGCAGTCAAGTATTTCGAAGCCTGTTGAATCCGTTTTGCCTCCGGAACCATCAGCCAATGCGCCGACTACAAACTCTGTGGATACCGCTGATTCATCAACCAGTGCAGTGCAAAGTGAACAACGAAAATCCAAACTGAATGCGTTGTTTACACCGGCGACACGAACACCGGAGCCACCAACACCTCAAGAACTCTCTATTGCCAGTTCACCGGGAGAACCCAATTCATCCCCCACGTCATCCCGGCAAACAGGAACGGCCAATAAGTTGGCTTCTTTGTTGAGTCAACCGTCTCGTAGCCGAACCGAAAATGTAAACAATGGTCCATCCGCATCCCAATCCACATCGCCTCAAGAGGCTACTCAGCCAAAGAGTGGGCCAACACCACCTGCCGAACAAAAGCAAACGGTCACTCAGCCTGTCGATGGGCAAGAAGATGGTCAAGAACTGGAAGACCTAAGAGCCATGATTGAGGGGGATAAAAATACTGCAGGAGCCCAGTCACAAATTCAGCAATCCGTTCAGCCTCCATCTCGAGAATCGACCATTGACTCAAGCCTTCCAGTGTTTGGAGACCCGTTGGAAGAAACGTTGGAAGAAACGTTGGGAGAAACATTGGGAGACTTACCAGAAGAAGCCTCTATGTCTGATGAGGCGATGTCTGAAGACTCTTGGGATGATGGTGCGACAATGATTATGACGCGACCAACAGTGCCCACCAATAAGGGGAAATCGAAGGAGACAAACAACAACGTTCCCACACCCAAGCAGAAAGCCAAGGTACCAGCATCCGCCAAGAATACGCCCAAGGCTGTGTCTTCATCCCGTTCAACACCACAGAACACCTCCACTTCCAACGCACTGCCTACTCGGAAGTCCAAAGAGAAAGAGAAGGTTGGTCCAGTTTCTATGAAGTCTTCGCAGACGGAACGAATACCTTCAACAGTCTCGAACAAAGACGCACAGTTTAATACACCGCAGCAATTTGGGGATCTGGAACCCTTGTTTGGCGCTCCCATACCGGTTCAATCAAGAATCCCAACGGTCAACGCTCAAAAATACAAGATTTCCTTGGGATCTGGAAGAGGGAACATTAAACAAGTGTGTTCACCGGAAATCACTGTGTCGCAATTGGTTGCCGTACTGTTGTTGAATCGCTTGTTGCCAGTGAGAATGGACCCTTCAGGTTGTGTGACCAGTTGTTATCGCGTGCTTGAAAAGGGGTTGATGGTCTCGGGGCGACGTCGTCTCAAAACTTTTTCTGGTCAAACGCTGATGCTCGGCTCTGTACCGTCCAGAACAATATTATTGCCAGTAGAAGTGCACACCCCAGATGGCATTGTGCGGTTCAATACCCCTGTGAATTGGGTGGTTTCAATGGGGTCGATAATTGATTATATGGTTTCGTGGTTGCGGCTTCCCGTTGGTGGTTGGACTGTGCAAATTGGGGAACATTCAATGGATGCGCACGATGTGCTCTTTGACATTTATGAAGAGGGAGCGTCGTATACGATGGTTTTTACGAGGACCAAGCAGTAGTACAGATGGTACAGGCTTTAGGGGGATAGATGAAAGAAAGATGGGATATTGAGGTGCTGTTTCGATCGAGGAGCATGCCCACACACAAGCCTTTCATTTATAAAGGTCCACACGTCAATATTGGGTCCAATCCCGGTGTTGGCGGAATGCAGTTGCCGAGTGCCAGTATCGCACCGATTCATGCACGTATTGAATGTTACTCTGGCAATCAGATTATGATTCATCCGATCCAGCACAATGAGGTTCGGGTAGCCACCCACGAAGGTGAAGACTGGAGCCGCATTGATCCAATCTACAAACCTGTTCCGTTGCAACCTGGCGTTGCGGTCTACGTCGGACCTTTAGGACACGGTGTTCTGTTTGTTTTTCGACAGGCCAAAACTTTTGCGTGGAAGACCGATGCGTTGTCCTCAGTTGTGGATGCAGACCAGCAGATCGACATTTCGCTGGCTCAAAATACAAAGGCAAAGAACATTCGAATCAGCAAATATCCAGTTTGGTTCTATCCGACGCTGTTTGGAATGATATCGGTGACCGTCTTGGTGATGGTGGTACAAGTACTCAAAGTCTTTCAGCCAGCACCACCTGTACTGGGACCAAAGTTTGAAGGCTATGACCACAAGGAAATTGTGGATATTGACGCACCTGTGGAAACCTCTGTGTTGGCTGGTTTGCAAGCCCCGTTTGAAGACTTTGTGATGCGGATCAATGCAGACAAAATGGAAGATGTTGGGATGCGAATTTCTGGTTTGAGTAGCAATCCAAAACTGTGGGATCAGCGCCTATTCAACGCGGTTGCCAATCAAGTGAAGAAGACGTCCAGTTGGACAGGGTTTTGGAAACGATTGGATTTGATCAAGGAAGATTATGCCTTGGTTGTGGATGCACTGAGAGAAGCCGATTTACCAGAAGTGCTGGCAGGGATTCCATTTCAGGAAACGCAGTACAACGCCATTCGTGTGTCGCCAGTTTGTGCGGCGGGAATCTGGCAGTTCATGCCTGAGACTGGACATCGTATGGGATTGAAAGTAAAGGACTGTAAAATGGGGTTGAGCGGTAAACTGTGGAGCCCAACCGCGCTTTCTCCTCCGTATTCCGTCAAGCGGGATGCTGAGTACGTATCTGTCAACGCCAACAAGGAAGTCAGTTGTCGCATTGGTTCCTACAACAAAGGCTCCTATTGTCGAGTGGATGATCGTGTCGATATTGATTCTTCGACAGCCGCAGCGATGGAATTGATGAAGGAAACGTTTGAAGACGAAGAATTGTCAGGGTCTGGTTCGGTTGTTCAAGCCACCATTTTGGCACACAATGCTGGATACGATGATTCACAGTATTTGGGCAAGGTCAAGCGCAGCAACGTATTGCCAGCCTATCAACGATATGTAAAAAAGAAGACCCACGGGGCACATTTTTATGGGGACAACCTTTGCCATACGGATGAACCGAATTGCAAATCCTATTTGCCACAAGAAACACAACACTATGGGTATCGAGTGATTGCATACCACATTTTGGCGGTGTGCTATTACAGCAAAAATTACCCCAACCACAAAGTGTTTGGCAAGTGGAAGAATTATTTAGAAGGGTATTGTAAAGACGTTCATGCACCAGAGAAGGGGGAACTGTGAAACAATGGTTTACTTTGCGGACATGGCTTGTTTTGGTGGGCACCCTTGGCATGATGGGGTTGAATGGCTTTCTCATTTCCAAAGAGCACGTTGACACGGTTGACACGGAGGAGCGAGAAATTGAATACGACGATCGCTTGAGTGACCTTGTGTACAGCAAGGGCAGTCGTGAATCCAATCTTGAGGCGTTTGGATTGAGCGCCGATCAAATCAAACAGACCAAGAAATATTTTCGTCGATGTGAAAAAATGCAAAAACAGATTGCCGCTCGATTGAAAAAAAGCGACGAGGGAAATCTACGAGACGTCTTTTGTTCTCGAACGGAAGAAATTCGTCCTCGGTATGCGGCACTGGAATATCTAATCCTCGAAGACAATGGTCAGCGTGTAATTTGGGATCCCAAAGCCAACAACTCGTTTGAAGCTCAGCCTTGGGCCGCGGCGATTTCTTTGGAAACACTCTATGAAGATATTGAAAAGGGCAGATCTGAGTTGCCAGCCAGCACGGCCATGGTGGTCACTGCATTTGTAGCCGGGCAAGAAGAACAGGTGATTTCTAGGCAAGAGCCTTGGGGTCGATCCAATCGTTCTTGGGATTGGGATGCAGTACGCGCTCAATACGAACGACAGCAGTCTTTGGTGGTTGAATACTTGGTCATCTTGCATTTCGTGACAGAATTGGCCAACGAAGAGGATGGGATCTGTCAATAATACGAAGACATCTGATCGTGAAACAGGGCAAAAAATCGGTGGGATGACTGAAAATCTGACTCGGGTATGATAGGATATTGGTCTAAACAGTGGTGGATGAGATATAGAGAGTATGGATTGGTTACAAATCTGTACACAACACGTCATTAAGTCGAGATAAACGCATGGAAAAAAGACGATTTCGGTTCTTGAAAAAGCTGTCTGAAGGTACCTTTGGGAAGGTGTACCTTGCAGAAATTATTACAGATAGCAAATTTTCAAAAGTGGTCGCGATCAAACTGTTGCATGCAAAATGGGCTGACCACGACGAGATTATCAAACGTTCTCGAGACGAAGCCCGGGTATTGGGTAGACTGCAGCATCGAAACATCATCAAGGTTGAAGGGTTGATTTCGATTGGTGGCAAATGCGCCATCATCATGGAATATTTGAATGGCGTTGACCTCAAAACACTCATCAACTTTTGTGCCAAAAATCGGATCCAAATCCCCAGAAAAGTCATCTTTGAAACCATTTCTTCTGTGGCGTCGGCGTTGGATGCCGCCTACAACCGTCCTCCGTTGCAGGGTGGTGCACCGCTACGGTTGATTCATCGCGACATCAAACCATCCAATATCATGGTGACGGTGGAAGCGGATGTAAAGGTGTTGGATTTCGGAACGGCCCAAGCCAAATTTGAAGACCGTGAAGCCGAAACGCAAGCGCTGGCCTTTGGTTCGGCGGCGTACATGTCACCAGAGCGATTTTTGGGAGACGAAGACCGACTGTCAGGGGATGTCTATGCGCTTGGTGTAACCTTGTATGAACTGTTGTACCAAGGGCGGTACGGAAAGGCGAACGTTCGACAAGAGAAGTATTTTGAAGAGCAAGCAAGACGCTTAGAGAAATTAGATTTATCAGACTTTGACGACGAAGTTGCATCCCGCATCGTCCGTTTACTGGAAGGCATGTTGAAGTGGGAAGAGTCTGAACGACCATCGCTGAGCCACATTTTGCAGGAGACTGAAGAACTGGCCCAAGAGATCAACGACGGTTCTTTAAAACTCTTTTGTAGAGATGTGGTCGAACAGTGTAAAGAGAGTCTGACAAAGCCGAACGCACAGCCTGATCCGTTGGAAAATGAGGTCCTGTTTGAGGATGGCTCAGAGAGTTTTCCCGAGGGCATAGCCGATCAAGATGTGGACGCCCGCAGCAGCATTTCTTTTCCACCGCCCATTCCCGTAGCCAATGTGGCCAATGTATCCAAGGCTCAACAAGCAGTTGAAGCAAATGTCCAACAAGCACCGCCATTGCCTTCTGCTGAACCGACAGTAGATTTGGCGGACATGGAGGACACCCTGAAAGTGACCTCCGATGCTGTACAGGATGCAAAAGGTGCAAAAACTTCTGAGTTGGAAACGACCGGTCGCGATATCGTTCAGCCACAATCGACAGTGACATCGACGACATCCGGACGAAAAGGCACTCAAAAGAGCCCACTCCCAATGATTTTGGGGGGTGGACTATTGCTCTTGTTGCTTGGGGGTGGAGCAGGGTATTGGTACATTTCACAGTCGAAGACCGATTCAATAAAACCGACCACCGTTGAAAATGTAGAGGCCGTACCACAGGGCAATCCTGGTACATCAGAAGACTTGGGTAAATCCGGAAGCAACACCCGTGTTGTCTTGAAAGTCAAAGGTTCAAAAGACGTGTTGATTTCGTTGAAGCAGAAAAATTTTGAGTATGAGTGGGACGGTAGTGGAGAGATGGAACTGACCAACGTACCCGCTGGGAAAATTCGAACAACGATTGCCCAGCCAGGCGCCAAAGATGCCCGAGAACAGATATTTACCAAATCCGGTCAAGATTGTACCTATACTTTGGACCTCAACCGCTCAGATCTCAAATGGATAGAAGAATGTTCAGATTGAGCTGTTGTCTGTTGGGAACCCTGTTGGTTGTACCGACAGCAAGTGGTCAAGAACTGGATGGTGCTGTAGACACGGTTGATCATGCGCAAGCCCAGAAATCTTTAATAGATTTGACACCCATTTGGACGGCGCTGAACAGTGGGGATCCAAAAGGCACAATTAAGGCCTCGAAAGCACTGAGAAAGAAGTTGTCTTGTCCGCATCGTGTGCCATTGACAGAAGATTTGGCAACGATTTGGGTTGCCCAAGGGTATGCACTGCAGCAAGTGGGCAAAGACGAAGCGGTTCAGTTGGCGTGGGAACAGGCTTTTGCCATGCATCCAGAGGTACAAGTGCCCCAAGAGTTACTGGATGGATTGTCCGAAGGTGATCAAGAAAACTTGCTCAATCACTTTGAACAAGTTCGACGATTGGTAGAGGGGCAAGGTGTGTTGGACCCCAACATACCAGAAAATTTGGGTGATGCCAAAGTATTCGTGAACGGTCGGTCTTTTGCATCTGGACAAGGAGTAAAATCAGGAGAGCACCTCGCGCAGATTGTGTGTCCAGGGGATGGACTTCAGTCTCAGTGGACCGATTTTACGGAACCGTTTGACTGGTTTGCGATGTGTCCAAGTGGTGTCCAAACAGACACAGCACCCGCAGAAGAAGATTTCTTCGTTGGTGGGCTGTTTGGAGAAGTGAATGATGACACCGCTGAGTATTACAATCCAACGCCGACGTGTCAGTCGAGCGGACCAGGTTTATCACTGCCAAGTATGTCATTGCCCTCTTTAGGGTTGTCCAACGTCGATCCGTTGGTGATGAAAACGATGGGTGGCGGTGTTGGTTTGGTCCTTGCGGGTACGGGCACCTATTATGCTTGGGTGGTTCCGGCGTTTGAGAGTGTTCAGAGTGCTCGAGAACAAGTGCAAACGGATGGACTGACACAAGCGGATGCAGATGCCATTTCTCAGGCATTCAACTTGGCTCGGTACACAACCTTGGGACTGTTGGCCTCCGGTACTGCTCTAACCGCTTATGGGACCGTATTGACTGTACAAAACGTATCAGTTCAACCGACCGTGACACCACAGTGGTTTGGTTTCAGCGGTCAGTTCTAACAGCACCAAGCCCCACACCAAAGCCTTGCTCGGTCGATTGTTGAACTCGGTCGATTGTTGAACCGAGAAGTCAACCAGCAGTTCAATGAACCCAGGTTACACAGCCCAGATTTACTGTCAGACTCTTGTGCTGTAGCGTCTGAGAGTCTGACAGATGGAAAAAGTCATGGGAATAGAGATTATTGAGGTCCTTGAGTACCTGGGGCTGGTGCCGGTGTAAAGAAGGTTCTCTTGGTGGAGTTTAGGTTGAGTCCACTGCGGTCTTTGTCCGGTATGAGTTGACCAGCCATTTCAATCACGGCGAAGTATTCACCAGCAGAGGGTTGACCGTCTTCGTTTTTATCGACCAGAAGTTCTAAGGCAATCGCGGTTTCATCTTCGGGTATCAAAATCGAGTATTCACCGGCTTCGATGGTCTTTTGGGTGATGAGGTTGTTCTCTGAGTGGTTGTCATTTGGACCCAGGAATCGTACAGCACGCAATACCAACGGTCCTTCACAGTCATCACAGGTCGCGGTTCCAGACAAGGTAACACTGTCATCTTTGAGTTGTTCTTGTGTGAATTTGGCTTTGGCGCCTTTGGAAGGAATGCGTTCTACCCGAATGAGCAACGATTCTTTGACAGGGGTTGGTTCAGCATTTTGTGGCGGTGGTTCTCCTTGAATTTGCACAGCGTCCACGCCGCCTTCTTCCCCTTCCGGTGTTGGGATGGCTTCGCCGTCAGTGGGTGCTTGTCCATCAGCCGTTGGGTCATTTGGATTGTTTGCTGCGCCATCTTTGTTTTCTGGAGGCGGGTTCTCACCCATTGGGGCACCACCATCTCCCATTGGGTTTCCTTCTCCTGGAGGCGCACCACTGGGGCCATCGGGACCATCTTGTGGTGGCGGGTTGCCCTGCATTCCATTGCCGTTGGTCCCACTTTGATTCGGTGGGGTGTTTTGAGGACCTTGAGCAGTATTGTTGGATGCTGCCTTGTCGGGAGGGGTTGGGCAGCCCATGAGTAGAGTTAAGCCAGAAAGAAGCCACATAATTACATCCTCAACGAATTCACGTTCAAATTGTTTTCTCAGAACCAGTAATGAAATCCACCCAGTAATTTACCAGAGGTTTGAACAGCATTTTCCCCAGCACCCAAAGAGATGTCTAGGCCGACACCAGATTCAAAGCTGAGGTACTCCAACCCAAACAAAAAGTACTGTACTTCCAACGCGGGTTGCAACTGAAGGACAGCCGTTTGATTGACCCAACCAAATCCAGCACCGGCACCCGCCAATAAATTTAGGTTGTCTTCGACCACAATCGCACTCAGCACTCGACCACCTAGAAATGCCTGTGTTCGAGTAGAGGGGTGTGTGGAGAGACCAACAAGACCTTCAAGGTGCAACTGTCCGAGGTTCGATGGATCTTGACTGGAGAGAGGCAAGGTCGTTCGAACAGACAATGCGGGGATGTCTTGGTGGTACCAATTGTTGACACCAATCCCCAGTGTGGTCTGGGACAGGTCTTTTGCATGGGCTTGGGTCAGAATACCAAACAAAATAGGGAGCATGATGAGGGTCCTTTGTGTTGCTGTGTCAAGATAGTTTAACATGTCCGACTCAGTTGAGCATACAAACCGATTGCATGTCTGGTGAGATGCAGCACTGTGGATGTATTTTTCCATCGCTTGTACAAATGGTGGCGCGTTACACTATTGGTAACTGATGTATCTGTGAGGTAAATATGTTGCTGATGATTTCAATCTTGTCGGTGTCTTTTGCGGAACTTCCCCTGCCCGTGTATCCCGAATGTGGTGAGGCAGACGCCCAAGAATTGTGTCCAGACGATGCAAATGATTGGCACATGCTTTCCTATATCGAAGTCGATCAACAAGAGAATATTCGAGAAGCGGAGTTGGAACTTGGGTCTGGAAACAGATTGGACAAGGCCTTGCGCTATCATACAGGGCGATTTGATGTGTCCGTTGGGATAATGGACTCTGGGATTGACTGGTCGCATTCAGATTTGGTCAACAAATACTATCTACACGCGCCGGAGCTTCCCCTACCACAATTTTCGGATGGCAGTACGGCTGAGCGTCATGATGCCAATGGCGATGGAATATTCAACATTCAAGATTACAGTCAAGATCCAAGAATCGATTGGAGTAGTGGACAAGACAGGGGAGACGACATCTTGGATCCATCGGACTTGATCTATACTTTTTCGGATGGCGTAGACGACGATGGCAATGGCTATGTGGATGACATTTCGGGGTGGGACTTCTTTGAGCGAGACAACGATGCTTTTCATACCCATTACGATGGCTTTGGAGATCACGGCACGGGTGTTGCACGTTCTGTTGCGGCGGAAGGCAACAACGGCAGCGATATCGGTCACTGTCCAAACTGCTCCATTGTACCCTTGCGGGTTGGGGATTCTTTTATCACCGATGGTGGTCGATGCGCCGAAGCGATTGCCTATGGAACCGATATGGGCGTTGCTGGAATTACGATGGCGGTTGGCGCGCTGAGCAATTCTGACGCCACCACAGAGGCCGCTCGGTATGCTTGGGACATGGGAACTCTATTGGTGGGAGCTGCGGGAGACGAGAATGCTTACCACCACAATTTTCCGGCTGTGCTCGATGACGTATTGTTTGTGCATTCCCTCAGTTGGAACACTCGAAACAATCCTGTGAGTTATATGAACACCTGGAATTGCAACAACTTTGGCGCCAGGATGACCATGGTTGCCGCATCACCAGCCTGTGCTACCGGATCGGTTGCGGTGATTACCGGTGCGGTTGGGTTGCTGAAGTCTGCAGGGTTGGATGAAGGGATAGAGCTTCACCCCGGAGAGATTACGCAACTGCTGACCCTGCAATCAACAGATGTATGGTTGACACCCGAAGAGTTAGAACGCAGCAAAGCCTATCCTTCGGATGAAGGCTGGGATCCGTTTTATGGATATGGTCGGCTCAACGTCGAAGCCAGTGTGCGCGCGGTGCAAGAAGGCAATATTCCACCCATTGTGTCCATTCGAGGTGTCGAGTGGTTTGAGGTCATCGATCCTGCCCAGCAAGCCACTTTGGAAGTGGAAGCCGTGTTGTCTTCTCGAACCGATTCCTTGACATGGGAACTTGAGTATGGTGTTGGCAACAACCCGCGTACGTGGACGGCAGTGGATGCGGGTGTACTGACAGAGCCTTTGGATGGTCCACTGTCAACATTTGATCTACAGAGCATTCCTGTGGCTGATTTAATCGCTGAAGCTTCGATCAATGAAACCATTGTAGAGCGGTTGGAACGGGTCAATCAGCCCGCGGTGACCCTTCGTCTTCGAGCGGTGGATGCGAACGGGGTGGCTGGTGAGATGCGCAAAACCTTTTATGTCCAGTCCGATCCGGATCTCAAGCCTGGATTTCCCATTAAGCTTCCTGGGTCTGGGGAGGCGTCTCCGATCATGGTCGATATGGACGGCGATGCTGTCTTTGAGGTGGTTGTGGCCGATGGGTCAGGTCGAGTGCACGTATTTGGTGGGGACGGGAGCGAGTTGGATGGATTTCCTGTGCAGACTGATGTGCGTGACGGGCCACAGGACAGTCCCGCTTTTCAAGAAATTGCATCGTTGCACGACATCATCATTGCGACTCCTGCTGCGGGTGACTTAGATGGTGATGGAGACATGGAAATTGTCGCGGCTGGTGTGTATGGGGGCGTGTATGCTTGGCACCACGATGGCAGTGTAGTGTCCGGATATCCACAGGCCATCATTGAGCGAGGCCCAAATGAAATCAGCAACGTGTTTTTGTACGACAACGGTTTTGCGGGTGCTCCAGCCTTGTATGACTTGGATGACAATGGTACCCTTGAGGTTGTGGTTGCCGGTATGGATTCGAGACTCTACGTCTTTGATCATGAAGGTGCCGATTGGGGTGGCTTTCCAATTGAACTGTGTGCAGAAGAACTGTGCGGCAGCAGTGGAACCCGTACGATCACCTCGCCTGCCATCGGTGATGTGGATGGGGATGGAGAGATAGAGATTGGAATCGCGACCAATGAAGCCGTGAACAACGGTAGCGAATCCGTATCATACTTGATCGATGCGACTACAGCAGAGGTGGTGCCGGGTTGGCCCGCGACGGTGAGTGGGTTGGTTGGTGAAGCCGTGTTGCTTCCGTTGATCGGAGAAGGGCATCCAGCCTCCTTGGCGTTTGCGGACTTGGATGGCGACGCCGATTTGGAGATTGCCAATGCGGTGATGCTTGGAAACAATCCACCGATTCATCACGACACCAGCAATGCGATGGATATTTCCTTTGTGGGTACAGATTTTGGAGCGGGCACCAACGCCAATATTCCATCGTTGGTACAGATGGTGGCCAATCCGGTGTTTGGAGATTTGGATTTGGATGGCTATCCTGAGTACATTACAGGTGGGGTTTCTTCTCTGTACCTTGCGTCATTGGCGGCCCGCAATGTAGTGGAGTATCAACAAGGCGTGGGGGCATGGTCTGGTGCAACTGGGGAAATGCTTCCTGGGTGGCCACGGCAAATTGAGGATGTACAGTTTCTTGCGTCTCCTGCCGTTGCCGATATTTCTGGCGATGGCATGCCGGAAGCTCTGATGGTTTCTGCGGGCTACCTCATGCACGCGTGGGATGCAACGGGTGCAGAGGCGGAAGGGTTTCCGAAGATGACGGGAAATTGGATATTGGGTTCTCCCGCACTCGGAGACATGGACGGGGATGGCTTGTTGGACGTGGCTGTGACAACCCGAGAAGGGTGGCTATTTGTGTGGGGGACACAAGGCAGAGCCGATCAAAAAATAGAGTGGGCAAGCATTCACCACGACGCTCAAAACACTGGAAATTATCACCACCCGCTCCCGACTCAACAGGGACCACAATCGACAGAGCCAGAAGAGCGAAACTGTGGTTGTGGTGGAGACAAAAGTCAAGCTTGGCTATTTCTACCCCTTGTGTTGCTTGGTTGGAGAAAACGCAGATAAAGCCTGGGTAACGATAGTACAATAAAAAGGTGGACCATTTAATGGTCCACCTTTTATGAAGAGAAGTGTGATTCAACAACGAATGTTACAATTCATCACCTGTCTTTTTTGCTTTGTGACGATTTTTGAGTCTTGTTGCACTGGCCTTTTCACTGACAGGTCTAGACGTTCGCGCTGGTGAAGACTTGGTGCGGATTTTCTCTATTTTCTCCTTTGTTTTCTTATTCTTGGAGCCCTTTGGTCTTCCCGGTCCGCGTTTTGGTTTGTCGGCATCAGTCTTTGGTTTGTTTTTCGAACCTTTCGGTCTTCCCGGTCCACGTTTGGGAGTGTCGTCTTTTGCCTTTGTTTTCTTGTTTTTGGAGCCCTTTGGTCTTCCCGGTCCGCGTGTTGACTTCTTGACCACTTTCTTTGGCTTGGGCTTGACGGGGACCTCCAATACACGTTTGGGTAGGACTTCTATGATTTCGGCAATTTCTATGCCATTGACTCGTTCATCTTCATCATACGAGAAGTATGGGGTCAGGTCGTGTAGACTGCCATCGTCAATGAATGGAATGCTTTCGATGCGTATTCCACTTCGGAAATTGCTTGTGTGATAGGCTTGAACAGCATCAACCGGAATTTCCCCTTGTGCCACTCTGCGTTGAAGTCGTCGAAGAAAAGCTTCTGACTGTGTAGAGATGATGAGCTGAATGTTGCGGTCCAATCCATCTTCTTTGGACTGTATGACGTCCAACAATACGTCTGCGAGTAGGGCTTGTGCTCGATTCGACAAATGTGTTTCGATGCCATCCAATACGATGACAGAGTTGTGGGGAGCGCAGAAGCACTGTACCAAGATTGGAAGCACTTGGGCGGTCGCTTGACCAGCCTCTGTCAACTCAACTGTACGCTTGGACTTGTAAGAAGACACTTCAACGGCATAGCTATGCTCAATTGCCTCGAGTTCATGAATGCTCAATTTGTCGAGTAGACCCATACGTTGCAACAGTCCGTCGATGACTTCTCTAACAGCCTGATTGCGTTTTCGTTCTCCCAAAGAAATTTCTCGATTGCTGGCACCCAACAGTGCGGTAATGGTGTGCGCTCCGTTGTGTCCAACGTCAAATCTTTTGAGTCCAGACCACAAGTGTAGGGCGTCGAATCGAGTTCGATCTGAACCTACATAATAAATGTTTCGGAGTAGGTTTTCGTGAGCTTGAGCCATAGAAAATAATCCATCCACATTTTTATAGTAGGTGTTCAGTTCGTCTGAAAAGCCATAAAAGTGGTGGGGTGGTCGTTGAAGCCACGGACGTCCAGTTTTATTTTTGAGTTCGTAACCCTCTGTTTCAACTGGATATTGTACGCGCTTCCCTTTTTTTGTTTCATAGGTGTCGCGTTTTGTAACGGCGGTCATGACTTTTTTATCTTGGTCATACAGTTCATAGGAAAAACTAGATACAAAGGGATGTTTTGCTTCTTGTTGATCCAAAGTGCATTCAAACTTAATGTTTTCCCCGTATAAAAATTGTGTTGGCACATCAAATTTATCCTTCTCTGGATCTTCAAGCAGTAAATACTCAGGCAGTTCAAATCGATAACTGAAGTCCAATGGCCCATCCTTGGAGTACCGTAAAGATGACTGTGTCCCAAGTCGGATGAGAGAATCTTTGTCACCGGGATACAACACAACATTTGAATCAGCGGTCATGACTGTTTGTTTGAGCATGGTGAGAAAATGTCCAATTGTTGACTTTCCAGAACCCTCTCGTCCTGTAAAAACTGTCATTGGTGCGAGGCTGATGCTCTTACTTTGCTTGATGCCTCTAAAACCTGATAATTGTATTTCTTTAAACATCTTATGCTCCATCGTCGACTGAGTTGACGATTGTTTTGTTATTTTATTATAATAATCTAAGAATAGACGTATACACGCCCATTCTTAAACCATTTAATTGATTTTGATATATTGACGAATTGTTAATTCACAAATATTTTTATTCACTAGATAGATAGTGAAGAATAGATATATTTATTGTACGGTTATTTCCACACCCAAACTTGTGCTGTCCGGCTTGGAACGGTGAAACTTTGCACGTCGTCATTGAGGTTTATTTCTTCCCCCGTCAAAATATTTAGTAGAACACCATTGGTGGGCAAGCCAGCCCACGACAGTCCATTGCTGATGCTTTGTGTTTGTGCACTTCTGTTTAAGATAACCAAGCTATGTTGCTCATTTTCACTCATTGCAATGGCAATTAACTCTTCACTTTCCCACCACAATGTTCGGTTAGAAGACGTTAATTGAGGGTACTCTTGTCGTGCGACCGCTAAGGTTTGTACCAGTTGCTGTACACCCACCTGTCGATTGTTCCACTCCCACTGCATCTCTTGACGATTGTCGGGGTCGTGATAGCCGGGCACTCCAATTTCATCCCCATAATAAATTAAGGAAGCGCCCGGATGGGTCAGCAACCATGTCCACGCCAATTTGAGTTTGTCATAGGGGGTGTCCCAGTCTGGGTTTTGTGCATCCACACGCCACTCTCCCGTGGGACACAATCCATCTCCATACAATGAAGAGACCTCACCAGCCGCGTGGGTGATAAACCGTTCTACATCGTGGTTGCCCAAAAAGTTGGACATGGTGTGTCCTTCAAAAAATTCTAAAGACACTTGAGATTCCAGTTCTAAATCTACCAACGAGCCATTTTCTCTGGCAAAAACATCCAAAATTTTCCAATAGAGCGCAAAGTCAAATTGCCCATCGAGCAACTCAGGTCCGACATAGTCTCGGAGCAATTCACGGTCCCCACTGAAGGTTTCGCCAACGGTGTAAAAATCAAATGGGGTATTCGAAGGGTGTTCGATGTGTGTTGCTATTTGGCGCTGCAGGTTCCAATGAACGGCTTTGGGCATGTGTTTGACGGCGTCTACTCTGAATCCATCGATGTTGTAGTCGACAGCAAATTGCATGGCGTCATCAATGCTGGCCACCATTGCCGCTGAACTGCTATAGTCCAGTGTTGGTACATACGGTGCAAACCAACACGTCTCTGGCGCTTGGTTCCAATTGTCATCGTCTCCACAGAGGTGTCGATCGGTGTACCAGTTGGGATGCTCTGTGAACCAACCGTGTTCATCGTGGGTGTGGTTGCCCACCCAGTCTACCAACACTCGGATGCCGCGTACGTGGGCTTCTTCAATGAGTTCTCTCAATGTGTCTTCGGAGCCAAAATGCTCTTCAAGCAGGGTGTTTGATTGGGGCCAATATCCGTGGTATCCAGTGATGCTCATTCCACAGGAACCCTCATACGTTCCTTCCGGGTTGTTGAGCGGACTGTTGATCCACAGTGCGTTCACCCCCATGTTTTCGAGGTAATCGAGTTTGTCAATAATACCTTGCCAGTCTCCTCCCAGATAATCTCCCGTTGACCAATTGGTTCCAAACTCTAGGTTGTTGCTGCTGTCTCCATCGGCAAACCGATCGACAAAGGGAAAGTACATTACGGCTTTGTTCCAATCAAAGTCATCCGTCCAAAAGGGTACATGGATGCGGTTGGATGGTTCTCCATTTGGGGTTTTTCCAACAATGGATACCGTGTGTCGAGCCGCATTTTGAAGGGGCAGCGCAATGGAGGTACTCCAGTCAACCCGTTCAGTAATACCATTGTACTCAAGAACCACCTCTTCGATGTCCCCATCGGTTGCCAAAGACAGTTCCAGTTGGTTGTCGACAATATTCCAATTCAACAGTTCGATGGTGGCGTTGCTGCAGTCCAGCGTGGCAATGGAATTGCAAGACGAGATACCCACCGTACAGTCATTTGCAAACTCTTGTCCGGTGTCGCACTGAAACCAGTCTCCGGTTGGATCACAGGTCCAGTCCGTTTGTCCGTTGTGCTCTACGATGAATTTGTAGGCAGTTGGTGCATTCAGTTCCACATCCAAGGTCCACAGTCCATTGCCATTGTCGACAAGGGGGTGGCTTGAACTGTTCCAGTTGTTGAACTCTCCCGCGATGTATACGGCTGTCGTGTTGAGTGGTGCTTGATAGGAAAATTGCTGTACGCAAGCCCCGTCTGGTGGCGAGCCGGTTCCAAAAGTGACGTCAAATATCTCAATGCTGCGTTGTTCACACTGATCATCGACAGTGACAGTGACGGTGGTGTCGCCGTTGAACGGTTGCTCTGTGGGGGTGAGGACAATCCAACCATCCTGAATGGCTGCCTCCACCATGAAATTGGAACTCTGGACATCGATGGTCAACGCATCCAATTCAAGGGTGGAGTCGATGACGATGTCTTCAAGTGGCGCCGTCCAACTTTCGGTGTCAGAAACCGATCGTTCCTGGGGACTGTCCAAAATGGGTGCGATTTCATTGCGACAACAGGCTGAGAGCAGTACAGAGAATAGTATAACCATTGATTCAACTCCCGTGAAGTTCTATGCTTTTTATTCTACTATCCTTTTTCGCTTGTGAACAAGAGAAGACTTGTCCATCAGACATGGCCAGTTTTGACCAAACCACTTTCAACATCGGTGTTTCCAAGCCTTCTCGCTCATGGCATCAGTCCGCTACTGAAGTCACGGTAGAAGGATTCTGCATGGATCGCTATGAGTACCCAAACATAAAAGGCGAATATCCCACCCACTCTGTCACGTGGGAAGAAGCCAAGTCCATGTGTGAAGCCGTGGGCAAACGTCTGTGTTCCTCCGCTGAATGGGAATTGGCTTGTCGGGGAACAGAGGGGCGCAACTACTCTTACGGCAAACACCGCAATCGAGAAACTTGCAACACACCCATTGAAGGTCCCGGACCTCAAGGTCGAAACGTTCCCTACACCAAAAGTGGTGAGAAAGAAAACTGTAAAACACCAGAAGGTGTCTACGATCTCAATGGGTCATTGAGTGAATGGGTTGCCGACCCATGGAGTGACTTTCCTGAACCTTTTGCCAACAATGTGGTCGTTTCCCCTGACAACTGGCGCACCTTGCGTGGGGGGACCATGTGGAACCATACTTTTTACGGTCAAGACTGTACCAGCCGCCACGGTCATCGTTTGAGTGGGTGGAAAAATATGGATGATGGGTTTCGGTGCTGCCTTTCTAAATGATGATTTGCGGTGTTGTCTTCTTCGATTATTCATGTCTAGAAATGAACGGATACGGGAGTATACCGTTCATTTATAGACATTGAATACTCTTTGAATCCAACATCCACTCTCATCATTGAAAATGGGTTGGTTTGTGTGTTGTGGCTTTTGGGACTGGG
>CBFICN010000054.1:286-19824 GCA_965661045.1 uncultured Myxococcota bacterium | reverse complement strand
GTTGGCAGTGTCTCCAATCGTGACTGAGCGACTCACATCGGCTGGTCTCCTTGAGGGGGAAGGAGATCGACACAGTGTCGAGAAGCGTCTTAAAGAATATGTCGACAGCCAATCGTCTTTCATCGCTTTTGAAAATCATCTCAAGAGTTACAAAAGAATACGTCGATGGAAATGGGGTGGCTTAAAGTCCGCCATCGCGTTGGTCCATTTATCGGGGAGCATTACAGACTTTAATACCGGTCAAGAAGGCATCGTTGCTGATCGCGTCACCACACAACTTGAACAATTGGCTGAACAAGATCACATTCAAGCGGTGGTGTTGAATATCAACTCTCCCGGTGGTTCCGCGATAGCCTCTGACAGGATTGCTCGTTCTATTGAGCGCCTTCAACGCGAGAAAAAGGTTGTTGCTTACATGGACAATGTCGCTGCTTCGGGCGGGTATTACATTGCGTCGGTTTGTGATTGGATCTGGTCGACCCCTCAAACAATTACTGGCTCCATTGGCGTCGTTGGAGGAAAAATCGTTGTGGGGAAGGCTTTGAAGACACAAGGAATCCAGGCACACCAAATCGCGGTGGGTGGCGAATCGGATTTTTTAGATATTTGGAGACCTTTTTCTGACGAACAACGCCTTCGATTTCGAGCGTTTTTACAGCGAACCTATGACAGGTTTATCGGAATTGTTTCAAAAGGTCGACGGTTGCCCAAGGAGGGAGTGGAATCTGTTGCGCAAGGTCGCGTTTGGACGGGCACTCAAGCCATAGATGGAGGGCTTGTAGACCAACTCGGAACGTTGAGTGATTGTTTGGATGATTTGGCGCAGCACTTGGAGTTGTCACTTGATTCCGTTCGTGTAGTGCATGTCCGTGATCGAGGACCGAGCTGGAAAAGGTGGCGAAAAAAACTGTTTGGAATCCACAGTTTTGCTCTTCATGATGAACTGCTCAGACAAGCGCCAACGTGGATAAAACTTGTCCAAACTCATCCAGGAGAATCTATGTTGGTGTTGCCATTTGCGGTGGATGGAGAAGAGACTTAGAAAATATGGGCAGGGATTTCCACTCCGAGAGCGTCAAATGACTTTTTGACCAATGTGATGAGGTTGAAGTCATTAATTTCTTGAACCCTTTCATGGGCGCGTCGCAAAGCTGTGTCTTGTTCAGAAGGAATTCGAGCCAATGTGAGCAACGACAAGATTTCTAGTTTGGTGTCCTCGGAACGCTCTGCTTCTGCAAGTGACGTTTGTGCGATAGAGAGGGCGCTGTCCCAGTCTTTGGCTTGAATGGCAAGGTTGGCTTGGCTCAACAAATGGTCACTGTCTTCTTGTTGTTGGGTGATGGCGGTCAGCATATTGACCGCTTGTGTGCGCAACTCTTCGAGTGCGCTGACGCCAGTTGCATCATCGATTGCTTTGGCGAGTCTCAGCCCACTGTGACAATGTCGCAAGGCGGCTTTGGGTTGCCGTAAGTTGAGGTGGGCTTGACAAAACCAAGCGTGAAACCTTGGCGCCCACAACGGATGCTCGTCCAGTACGGTTGGAAATTCTTTCCAAATTTGTAAGACGTATTCGGATTTGCCTTCTCGAAGAAATTGCAAGCATCCATCTGCCAACTGTTGAATATTCGGACTCATTGATCGTCTCGCAACGCCTGCCAAATCATGTATGGATCGCTTCCGCCGAATATCATGGCTTGCTTGGACATGGATATCGCTTGATTTGTTTGGCCATTTGCTCGGTATAGTACCGAGAGTGTATCTGCATAATCTGATCGTCCTGGGTTTTTGCGGACGATGGACTCCATTATGGGTATGTGAGTGCTGAGGTCTGTGTGTGTCAAGGCATCGTACCAAGCTTCACAATTGAGTCGACTGTCTTTGTCATCTCCCTGACAGTCCCGTGCCTTTCCTTGATTGGCGATGCGCTGTGCCAATTCTATATCTCCGAGTTCCCACAGGGCGGCTGACAAGAAATCCAACGATCCACGTCGAGAGTTTTGCAAACTAAGGTGGTGTTGAATGGTGCTGCGGGCGACAGATTCAAATTCGGTTCCCTTGGCTTGTTGTGCTAGGAACCACAGAGAAGGACTGCCCAGTGGATTTCGCTGAACGTCCAATCGCAGGGCGGCTATCGAACCTGTCAAGTCACCAGAACGGGCTTTGAGAAGGGCTTTGTGCACCAAGAAATGGTTTGGATTCCCCAGTTGCTCGGCCTGATACAATGCTTCTTTTGCTGCGCGTAGATCTCCTTTGAGCAAGTGGGACATCGACAAGGTCCAGAGCAGGTCAATATTGTTGGGGTTGTGTTCGAGTTCCTCTTTTAAGACCATGTCTGCACGGTCGCTTTCACCCGTGTAAATATAGCTGAGAATCAAGGTTTGGTGGATGCCCATTTCACGCAACTCCATCAGATCCAACTGTTCGAGTTCTCTGAGTGCAGAATTCAAGTCGCCGCGTTGGAAGTGGTAAAAGGCCAGTGCGACGCGATATTGTGGCTTGTCATCTTGGGCAATCAGGCGTCGAAGTTTCCGGAGACCAATGTTGTGTTGTTGCAGTCTAAAATGCAATTGAATTTCGGTCATCGGATCTGCGTCCGCGGTACCCCATTGAATCGATTGTAGGTAATCTCGATGGATGTCGCGTACTGGAAGGTCATTGACAGATGGCTGCATCTGCAACCGTTCATCTTTATAGCCGATGACGATTCGATGATCTTCCAGCGCTTGATGACCCACCAGTGAAATGAAGTCCTCTTGTGGAGGCGTCAAGAGAATTGCAGAATCGGGGTAGGGTTTGGTCAAGCCGCCGAGTTTGATGTCGCTTACCTCGACGCTTTGTGTTTCCAGTACATAGTCGTGTGCATTTCCCCGATCAGCGCCCACACCCATGATCGTTTCTCGACTTTCCACGGCATAGTCCAACAACTGTGGTACGTGCAATGTGTTGAGAATCAGTCCAGAAGAGCCGGTGTCGATGTTGGCAATGAAAGTCTGAATGCGGTCCTCGCCAAATGAGAGTTCAACCGGTGCCAAAATGTGCTGTCCATCAAAACTGACCTTTTGGGCTGTGTCGTCAAACTCAAACTCTGTGTGTAACTGAATTCGTTCGAGCCCATAGTCGATGTCCATGATGTAGTTCGACCAAATGTTGTTTCCAAGGATTCCAGCGATGGGGACCAATCCAGCTTGGTTGGGTAAGCCATCTGACACAGCGAACTCTACTTTGTCCAAGGTCAACGAGCCCAGTTGAATCTCGGGAACAATCGTTTCAATCCACGGAACCCTGCCCGAAACCCCTGAGAGATAACCATTCTTTCGCTTCACATACAACTGCATTTCGTCCACCAGGTCAGACCGAATCGCCGATACTGACGCCCCTGTGTCCACCATGAAGTACTGTTTGCCGACTTCGGGCAAAGTTACAGCAACAAACAGTCTTTCGCCGCTGTCGCTGCTTCGGTACACCGGTAATTCAACGGCACCGGTGAGTGAAGAGGGTAAAGAAGTAGAGTGCGGGAGACATCCGATCAGTAGGCCATAAAAAAGAGTCATTGTACGCCAGAGGAAGTGGTGATGGGGAACTTAAGCGTTCGTTTTCCCGATACAATAACATAACTGCGCTCTGAGTAATAACACAACGTGCTTCCACCGGTTTCTGTTGTGGCTGCAATCTTTTCTGTCTTCCACCCCAGTGCTGTTGGCTGAATGAAATAGACGTTTGACGTGCCTTGTGCCAACACTCCCAATCCATCTTTGTGGACTTCTAGGTGGTTGATGCTGTATTCGTTATCCAACAGTGCGATTGTGCGTCGATCCGCAAAGTCTGGACCCAAATACAGTGACAGCCTGGCTTGTCCCATGGAAGCGTACTGATAGTGCCACCCATCCGCTACGAGTAAGTCTGAGTGTCCATCTCCATTCAGGTCGGCGATCTCCATGCTTCGTACACCTCTAAAACTTTCTACTGGACTGTTGATACCCTTTCGTACTACGTATAGGTCCCCATCAGAACGAGGGGTGTCGCCGTACAATCGACCGACGATGATGGTTGTGGGATCTTCTGGCAATGGGCGTTGTTGCATGGCCATGTTGGACTGTATCTGTTCATCCAGTGTGTCGTTCAGCCATCCACCTTTGATTTGAGTTCCTTCGGCAAACATCGCAACATAGAGTCGGTCACTCACAACTGAGATATCGGTAATTTGGTTTCGTTTTGCTGAATGTGTCCAGTGTGTGCTCAGTGTACCGTTAGACAGTTTGTGAATGGTCATCGGGGCATTGCGAAAGTCTTTTCCAAATCCAGTGGCCAACCACAACGCTTGGCCATCTCGAGTCCAAGTTTGTAGATGGCCGTTCAATGGGTACTCTGTCGATTCCGTAAAGAGGGTTCCATCTTGTATGAAGTAGAGTTCGTCTTCGCCATCTCCGTTGCTGTCCACGCAGAGTACTTTGTCCGATGGGCGTAATTTCTCGGCTTCTTCAATGACACTTGTCTGTTCCAAGTGTATGGTGGTGCTCTTTTCATCAGAAGAAGGTTGAGTTTTTTCTGGTTGACAGGCTATATATACAGTAAGAAAAATCATGGTGTGTCCTTTTCACATCGTGTGCGAATTGTCGTGTTGATATGGTAATTCATCTTTTCAAGTGGAGGCAACGATGTTTAAAACAGTTTTGGTAGCCAATCGTGGTGAAGTGGCAGAAAGAATCCGACAAACATGTCAAAAGATGGGTATTCGCTGCCTGGCTTTGGCGACAGAAGCCGATCGGGATCTGCAGTTTTTGCATCGTTTCGACGATGTATTGATGTTGAAAGATCGGCGCGGCTATTTGGATATGCAGTCGATCGTGGACTTGGCCAAAGCCAATCAAGTTGCTGCCATTCATCCAGGATGGGGTTTTCTCAGTGAAAATCCAACCTTTGCATCGATGGTTGAAGCTGTTGGCATCACTTTTGTGGGACCCACCGCACCCAGCATGCGACGCATGGCGGACAAAGCACAGGCACGAGAGACGATGACCCGTTTGGGCTTGATGCCAATACCGGGTTTGGATGGAACCCTGCGAGATGCTCAACATGCCCTTACCGAGGCCGATAAGATGCGGTACCCAGTTCTCTTGAAAGCCGTTGCCGGTGGTGGTGGACGTGGCATGCGTCGGGTATTCAACGCATCTGAGATGGTGTCGGCATTTCAATCTGCCTCGGCGGAAGCCTCGTCGGCCTTTGGCAACGGTGCGATGTATATGGAGAAACTCATTACCCAAGGTCGACACATTGAGTTTCAAGTACTGTCTGATGGTCAAAAGGCTGTGGTTCTTGGCGAGCGAGAGTGCTCTATTCAGCGTCGTCACCAAAAATTGCTTGAAGAAACCCCTTCGCTGTTGGTGACCGATGAGCAGAGAAAGCGTCTTCAAGAAACCATCTCTAGAGTGTGTGTGGAGTTGGGGTACCGTGGTGCAGGTACCGTTGAGATGCTCGGAGATGCGGACGGTTCTTTGTATTTTATGGAAATGAATACCCGATTGCAGGTAGAGCACACCATCACAGAGGAAGTGACCGGTGTCGATTTGGTAGAACACCAGTTTCGCATCGCGGCCAATGAGCCGTTGGATGTAGAATACAATCCTGTTGGGCATGCCATTCAATGTCGAGTCAATGCCGAAGATCCAACACAGAACTTCCGGCCACAGCCGGGCACAATATCCACACTGCAATGGCCAGAGATCGATGGTTTACGGGTGGATACGCACTTGGTAGAGGGCGATGCTGTATCTCCACATTATGACTCCATGATTGCCAAAGTCATCGTTTCTGCACCCACACGTGATGAAGCCATTTCCAAAATGTCCACTGCACTGTCCCAAACAAAAATTGAGGGTGTTCCCACGACCATACCGGTACATCAGCAGATTTTAGAGCATCCTGAATTTCAGACTGGGCATTACGATACCAATTTCCTTGAAGGGATGTTGACTGCGGATGGTCAGTGACCGTAGTCCCTGAATAGTTTATAGACAACCCCAATATTTTTCAAAACCCAATATTTTTCAAAACCCAATACTTTTCAAAACAAAGAAGAATACACCGTTTGGAGCCCCAATGAGAATACCAGTAAAGCCGATTGGAACCCCGTTGACGATTGATGCACAAGCTGAACAAAATGCAGAGGCCATCTCCCGCAAAGAGGCAAGCCTGTTGGAAAAACGTACTGTTGTCTTGGAGGGTGGTGGTCAAAAGTACATCGACAGAACCCACGCCAAAGGCAAAATGACCGCTTGGGAACGCATTGTACACATTTGTGATGCAGACGCTCCAATTTTGCCTGTGGGCACACTGGTAAACTGGGGACGTGTGTTTCAAGATGGATCTCGAGAAAGAATGGCCCCAGGTGCTGGATTGTTTACGGTGTTTACGAAGGTACACAACAAGTGGGTGATGATCATCGCCAATGACAACACCGTTGCGAGTGGATCTTGGTGGCCCAAAACGCCTGAAAAGATTCAGCGTGCACAGGAGATGGCTCGTAAATTTCGAATTCCAGTGCTGTATTTGGTAGATTGTTCAGGGCTGTTTCTACCGGAACAGTCAAAATCTTTTCCGGGTCTAACTGGTGCTGGGCACATCTTTTACAAAAACGCAGAGTTGAGCGCGGAAGGGATTCCACAAATTGCAGGTGTTTTTGGGGACTGTATTGCCGGTGGTGGCTACATGCCCATCATCTCTGACAGGGTGTTTATGACCGAACAGGCCTATATGGTGATTGCAGGTGCGGCGTTGATCAAAGGTGCAAAATCCTTGCAACTCACGTCATTGGATATTGGTGGTCCGGAAGTGCATGTCCATCAGTCTGGTTGTGCCGATGTTCGAGTGCCAGACGACCAGACTTGTTTGGACAAAATGCGGGCTGAAGTAGCGAAACTCCCTAGTTCTGCGGTTGGCTATTACCGATACGGAACTGAACCTCAAACACCGCTGTATGACCCCAGTGACTTGCCACATTTGTTTCCGACTGATCACCGGCATGCCTACGACATTCGAGAGGTTGTTGCTCGATTGGTCGACGGGTCATTGGTCCATGAGTTCCTTCCATCGATGGGACGCGAGATCTTTACTGCGGTGGTGCGCATCTCGGGTTTGTGGGTCGGGATTGCCGCCAACGTGCAAGAGCCTCAACCACATCCACACCGTGCTGGGCATCGTCCGGGTGGAATTTTGTATCGAGAAGGGATTTCCAAACTGGCAACATTTTCGAGGGCGTGTAACGATGACGGTATCCCAATCGTTTGGTTGCAAGATATATCAGGGTTCGACATTGGTGTTGAGGCAGAAGCACAGGGGTTGCTCGGCTATGGTTCTTCCTTGATTTACTCCAATTCGACCACTCGTGCACCGGTGATGACGGTCTTGTTGCGCAAGGCATCAGGAGCAGGGTACTATGCGATGCACGGTTTGCCGTACAAGCCCATTATGCAATTGTCGACCTGCCTGACTCGACAGTCTGTCATGGAGGGACAAACATTGGCGATTGCCGCCTTCAATACAAAGTTGGACGACGACTATCAGATCTTGACTCAAGACCCTGCAGAACGAGCCAAGATTGAGAAGGGCATGGCGAAGGTGGCAGCCCGCATCGAAGGAGACATGGACCCAGTGCTGTCGGCATCACAAATGGATACCGATGAAGTGGTTTGCTTGGTTGAACTGCGCGAACGCCTCTGTGCCTTTGCTGAAATGTCTTATCAATCCATCGGACACCGCCGGGTAAAAAATCCTCGAATCTGGTCCATTCACGATCTCAATGTGTTGACAACTGGGATTACTCACGCGACAGATACAACAGAAACAGAGGCCGATACAGAACAGTGGGATATTCCAGAAGGTGCGACGGTGTTGGTGGCTCCAATGGACGGGTCTTTTTGGAGTAAACCGAGCCCCGATCAGCCGGCCTTTGTCAATCCTGGAGATCGAATTGAAGCAGGTCAAACCGTTGGACTCATTGAAGTGATGAAAACGTTCACGCCCATAAAAGCCACCCGTTCAGGGGTCTTTTCTCGTTGGGCGATTGAAGAAGGCGGGGCCTGTCAGGTGGGGCAGCCAATCGCCATCTTGGATTGATGTGTGCAACCCCATTCGAATTGGATACACTAGGGGTAATGATTTTTGGAGTACAGTATGCGAACAGCACTTCGTTTGACATTGATGGCAGGACTGGTCGGTGCTGCGTTGTTTGGTTCGACAGCCGAAGCTTCCTATTGTGAAGGTCAGGTTTTTACACCACGGGATGCAGCACAAAAACTAACGATGCTCAACACGTACTTGGTTCGCAAAGACGAAACCCAAATTAAACGGTTGGCGGGTGAACTCGAAGCCAATTTGCCCTGTATGAAAACCCCAGCACCCCCACAGGTGTTTGCTCAAGCCTATCGATACATCGGGATGGGGCACTATTATCGTGGAGATACCAGTACTGCAGTAAGATGGTTTCGCTCTGCATTGGAGTTGAGCCCCAACCATCAATGGGGTGTCAATGAAGTCGAGATGGGTTCTGAACTGTTTTCACTGTACGAAAATCAACGTGCGGATGCCGTGATTGACGCCGTGCCGGTAGAGGGCATGATGCTTCGGTCTCCAGAAGGCACCATGTTCTATTTGGACGGAAGACCCTTGCGAGAAGCCAAAGCGACTCCAGATCGTCCACACATTTTGTTCATTGCTTCCGAAACAGATCGCCACATCATTTCGCGATTTCTGATCGATGGCAATCAGTTCCCACAGCAGTTTTTGGCGACCGACCAGTTGGCGAAGAAAGGAAAGAAAGGCAAGGGTGAAGTTTCTGAAGAAGACATGTTTGCCGTCCAGACAGTCAAGCGTGTTCGTCCAAAATCAAAGACGCCGTTGATGGTCTCTTCGTTGGCGACGTTTGCCATTGCCGGTGGGGTCTACGGGTACACGTTCACCACCAATGACCAATTTTATGCCGCCAGAGACTTGGCAACCAAAGACAGTCTACGGGCGACCAACAATGCGCTGGTTGTCACGTCGATTGCATTGGGTGTCGCAGGTGTCGGAGTCGGCTACGCTGGGGTGATTGTAGATGCCCAAAATGCACCCATCATTCCTTGGCAGTTTTAATTCTTCACTGAGCTTGGCCGCATCTTTCTCCGACGTTTCAGATCTGGTTTGACGGTTTGATTTTGTGAGAAAACAAAAGGCGGGGGCGGCGTTTCACTTCGCGTTGGAAAAATTACTGGGCTGATAAGAGTTCAGACGATGAAACAATGAAACGATGATTGTTAGATGAGTCCACCATCGACGACCCACTCCTGCCCTGTCACGTATGATGCATCGTCGCTGGCTAAGAATGCAACAACCGACGCGACCTCTTCTGGCTTACCCGCTCGACGCATTGGGATTTGCTTGAGTGCTTCTTTGTAGACAAGTTCATTCATTGCTTTGGTCATATCCGTCTCAATGAATCCAGGGGCAACACAATTGCAGCGGACTTTCTTTTTGGCGAGTTCCTTTGCAAAAGATTGTGTGAATGCACGCACTGCGGCTTTACTGGCGGCATAATTTGCCTGTCCACGATTCGGGCGAATCCCCGAAACCGATGTGATGTTGACAATGCTGCCTTTCTTCTGGCGCATCATTTGTTGACCAATGGCTTTGCTCAGTTCAAAGAGGGCATTCAGGTTGACCGAGAAAGGGAGATTCCAATCTTCTTCTGTCATTTGAATCACCAACATGTCTCTGGTCAGCCCAGCGTTGTTGACCAAAATATCCAATGGTTCGTTGAGTTGTTCCAGAACATGTTGGACACCCTCACTTGTCGAGAGGTCTCCTTGGATGGTTTGCCCACCGACTTCCTTGGCCAACGCTTCAGCACTGTCTTTGGATGATCGGTAGTGTACCAACACCATGGCCCCATGTTCTGCCAACTTTCGAGCGATGGCTGCACCGATGCCTTTTCCTGCACCGGTGACCAGTGCCCGTTTTCCTTGTAAATTCATTGTTGCCTACTGTGGTGAGAAATTTGCGATGGGAACAGCATTGGACGTTAGTTTTGTGGCAATCCAATCGGACTGTTTTCGTCTTCGCCTTCTTCAGGAGCGGGGATGCGCTGAAAGGTAATTTGGTATTCACCGTCCACATCGACCTTGATGGTGTCTTTTGGTCCATACCCACCCGATACAATGGCTTTGGACATCGGATTGAGTAGATACTGTTGGATGGCACGTTTCAAGGGCCGCGCTCCAAAGGTTGGGTCAAATCCAGCATCACACAATGCCGTTCGGGCTTCATCGGTGACTTCAACAAGCAACTGGCGTTCGTTGAGGAGACGCTGTACCCGTTTCATTTGGATTTTGAAGATGGCATCCATGTTTTCACGTGTCAGAGCGTCAAAGATGACGGTGTCGTCGATGCGGTTGATGAACTCTGGTCGAAAATGTGAGCGCAATGCTGTCATGACTGCTGTTTTGGCTTTTTCAGCGTCCCCACCGGCTTCCATAATTTTGTGGGCACCAACGTTGGAAGTCATGATGACCACTGTGTTGCGGAAGTCTACGGTGCGTCCTTTGGAATCCGTTAGGCGACCATCGTCGAGAACTTGGAGTAAAATGTTGAACACATCGCCATGTGCTTTTTCGATTTCATCGAGCAACACAACGGAGTAGGGGCGTCGTCGAACGGCTTCAGTCAATTGGCCACCTTCGTCATATCCAACATATCCTGGAGGCGCTCCGATTAGTCTAGCTACAGAGTGTTTCTCCATGTACTCAGACATGTCGATTCGAACGATATTGGTGTCGTCGTCAAACAGAAACTCAGCCAGGGCTTTTGCCAATTCTGTCTTCCCAACCCCAGTGGGACCCAAGAAAATGAACGAGCCAATCGGGCGATTTGGATCTTGCAACCCAGCACGAGCTCTCCGAACGGCATCAGAGACGGCTACCACGGCTTGGTGTTGACCAATGACGCGGTTGTGGAGATTGTCTTCCATTTTGAGCAGGCGTTCTTGTTCACTCTGTTGAAGTTTGTTGACAGGAATACCGGTCCAAGAACTCACCACGGTGGCAATATCTTCTTCGGTGACTTCCTCGCGAAGAATTCCTCCATCTTTTTGTAAATCAGCCAACTGCTCCAGGGCGCTTTTGAGTTGATTTTTCAATGCGGGCAACACGGAGTATTGAATCTTGGCGGCTTGATCATAATTGCCAGTTCTGGTCACATAGTCCAAGTCGCGATTTGCCTTTTCCATTTTTTCTTTGGTGGCGGATATTTCCTCGATGGCGTGTTTTTCGGCTTGCCATTGGGCTTTGAGTTCAGAGCCTTCAGCCTCCATGTTGGCAATTTCCTCTTCCATCGCATTTGCACGCGCAATGGTGGCTTCATCTGTTTCACGTCGCAACGTGTGCAGTTCAATTTTTTTGGCAGCAATGGCCCGTTCAATTTTATCGATTGGTTGGGGCAAAGACTCAATTTCCATCTTCAATCGTGAAGCGGCTTCATCCACCAAGTCAATGGCTTTGTCCGGTAACTGTCGATCGGAGATGTATCGATTGGAGAGGTGGGCAGCAGCCAGAATTGCATCATCGGTGATGTGAATGTTGTGATGCACTTCATACTTTTCTTTGATTCCACGCAAAATCCCAATGGTGTCTTCAACACTGGGCTCTTCAACGTACACTGGTTGGAATCGACGTTCCAACGCCTTATCTTTTTCGATGTGTTTGCGATATTCGTCCAATGTCGTTGCACCAATGCAACGGAGTTCACCACGAGCGAGCGCAGGCTTGAGCATGTTTCCAGCATCCATAGAGCCTTCCGATTTTCCAGCACCCACCATCGTATGAAGTTCATCGATGAACAGAATGATTTCGCCATTGCTGTGCTCAATCTCAGACATGACACTTTTTAAACGTTCTTCGAACTCTCCTTTGTACTTCGCACCGGCGAGGAGCGCAGCCAAGTCCAAACTGAGAACTTTTTTGTTTTTGAGGGATTCCGGGACATCATCGGTGGCAATTCTTGAAGCGATTCCTTCGACGATGGCCGTCTTACCCACACCGGGTTCTCCCATTAGCACAGGGTTGTTTTTGGTGCGTCTTGACAACACCTGCAACGTGCGCCGAATCTCGTCATTTCGACCAATGATGGGGTCAATCTTTCCATCCAAGGCGTCTTGGGTCATGTCACGTGTGTACTTCTCCAGTGACTCATAATTGCTTTCAGCGTCTTCACCCTGTGCCTTTCGTCCACGTCGAATCACCTCCACGGCATCCTGAATGCGTCCAGTGTTGATTCCCAAATCGGTCAGCATTTGCTGGGTATAGGACCGTACTTGGCTCATCGCGAGAAAGAGTACTTCATTTGTGACGTGACTGTCTCCAAATTGACGGGCTACCTTGTGTGCAGTCTCAATTACTTGTTCCATTTCTCTAGATTGTCTAGGGGCTGCTCCACCGCTTGAAGAAGGAAACTTCTGAATGATGGTCGTCAGTTCTCTTTGCACTTGACGCTCATCTGCTCCAATCTGACGGATGAGATTCCCTACGATGCCTTTGTCTTGATCGAGTAAGCCCGACAAAATGTGTGCAGGTCGGATTTCTGGGTTGCCCTCTTTTTTTGCTATCCGAATTGACGCCGTCAATGCCTCTCTAGACATGGTGGTAAACTTTTCATATTGCATGAAATCCTCCTTTGTGTTGTATTTAGTGTATTCACCCCACTTGTCTTGTCTAGGTACGCTTCGTATTTTTTCTAGTCTTTCCAGTCCCTCGTGTTCCTTTTATAAACTGAAGAATTTCCCTCATGTCCATGTCCCTTTTGTTCTATTTCTTAGCCTGTACTGAAGTGCCCACCCTGTCTCAAACGGAAACCACTGAGGTTGGTGTGTCCACAGAAACCATTCAGCAACTTGAACAAGAACTCACTCTTGCTTTTGAGCAGTGGCAAGATGAACAATATTTTGAAGCGTTTGATGGCTTGACACACCTAAAAGATACGTCAATGAAAGGCGTTTGGCCGATTCTTCGAGAAGCCGATCCAGAATCTTCTTTGCAGCTTGAAGTCGCTTTCGGGAAGTCTTTGAGGGCAACCAAACGAAAGAACTCTTTTGACAATACCAAAGTACCTCAGCAACTTCAAAGTTTGCTGCTGGGAGAACTCAACGACGTCCGACGCGTTGAACCGATTGTACCAGTGAAACAAAACAACACCTTAGAGACGAAGTAAAGTCTTAAAATTAGCTCTTCGAACGATCGATTCTAGATTGTTTCTGCCTTTTCTAAGCATTGTATAGGCATATGTTTGACTGCTCAAGCGTCACTTGTTTCGGCGTCTTCGATAAAGTCCTAGTCCTACGATGCCCAAAAGGACTGACCAGTCTCTCGCGGAGTGTTTGCCTAGTTGCGAGCATCCACTTTGTGGTGTTTCAAGTGTGACGGGCGCCTCGCGCTCTACAATGAAGGCACAGGCCCCATTTTCTTCATCGTCCTCTCCTTCGTCCACCATGCCGTCACAGTCGTTGTCAACACCATCACAATCTTCGGTGTTGTTTGGCCAAATCCATGGGTCACTGTCGTTACAATCACCTTCTGCCTCAGCGTAACCGTCACGGTCGTCATCAAAGGCTTCAGAGCCTTCGTCCACAAAGCCATTGCAGTTGTCGTCGACGCCATTTTCTATTTCTTCACTGTCAGGATGAATGTCTGCAGACGCATCGTCACAGTCACCTTCTAATTCTGTCAGTCCGTCTTGGTCATCGTCGTATCCTTCAGTGTCATTGTCGATGATGCCATCGCAATTATCGTCGATGCCGTTGAGCGTTTCTTCGACATCCGGATGAATATTGGGGTCGCCTTCCCAGCAATCGCCTTCTGCTGGTGTAAAGCCGTCAAAGTCCAAATCGACGGTTTCATCAAATTCTTCATCTTTGACCCCATCACAGTTGTCATCCTTGTTGTTGGCAATTTCAAATGCGCCAGGGTGGACCTCTGGATCGTTGTCGTCACAGTCACCCAGGCAAGAACGCCAACCATCTCCATCGACGTCCCAGTCTGAATGCTTCGAGTTTTCACAATCATTTCCCATCAAGGAGATGCCTTCTGGAAAGTCTGGATCGTTGATTGTTATCCCCAAGTCGGCGAACTCTGGGTTGTTGGAACTGGGAATCCAAGCCACTTCTGCGGTTTTGCTTTCGCCTTCAAAAATGTAGATGGGCGTTGCCGAGGCCCCATAGAAAGAAGAAGAACCATCCACTTGGAAACTGGAGACCGTCAGCGGGGCTTCACCACAGTTTCTCAACGTAAGTTCTTCTGAGAAATACCCGCCAGCCGGTCTTTGTCCAAAATCAAGCTGCATTGGAAACACTTCTGCACAAGGAACTCGACCAAGACCACGAATCGCCACACGGATAATACCTTTGTCGTCTTCAGTTCGTTCAGTGGTTGTAGAGTCATCAGACAATATTGTCAGCTGTCCTCTGAACAATCCATCTTCATCGGGGCGAAAATTGATTTCGACAATCTCTTGGGTTGGATCGTTTTCAGTACCCCGTTGAAGTTTGAGTTGATCGGCAACACCATCCCCGTCAGAGTCGGTTTGTGCCCATGAAGGAAGCACAACAAAGTGGTCGGGGTCAGACGACGTGATGCTATAAATGGTGACGCTACCAGGACCGACACTTTGCAAGGTGATGGGAATTGTCTTTCGTTCTCCAACCGCGACGATGTCAATGTCGTACGTATTCTCATCGGTTCTCAATTCCTTGCGTTGTACCGAAATCTCATTGTCTGACGCGCATCCAACGAGACCGAATGCCAGTGAAGTCAAAATGACTTGTGAAAGTGTCTTGTTCATCATGTATCTATTCCTACTGTGTGGTGTAACAGTTGTACGGTTAAGAGAAGGTTCGTTATGGATATTTGTTCAAAACAATTCGCTCTTGGAGTTTACCGGCTTCGCTGTGCAAGACTTTGGCGGCATTTTTGTACAAAAACTTAGCCTGAGTCAGGTTGTTCCCAATGCACACCATACCCAGTTTTCCGAACTCGCTGAGGGCGCCCATGAGGTGAAAAACAGTGCCCCGTTCTGTATTGCGATGGAAATGCAAATCGTGAAATAGAGCGATGTCAATGAGGTCCGAAGGAAACAATCCTTTAAAGTGCTCAGACTGCAGCGTGTCCGAAGCAAAGTAACACTTGCTTTGTCCGTTTTGGGCGTAGAACTCACCAGTGTTTGGATCATAGGAGCCATCTGTTAAGAATCGCAAAGTCGAAAATGGGTGCGTTGTACCACCTTTTCGAAGATTGACTTCAATTGCGTAATGATCGAACCCGACACCGTCTTTCTTGGGTACGCTGACAAAATCTGTTGCAAATCTTCCCATGGCACCGCGTTTGGCCAGTTCTTCTGCGACTTGCATTCCGGCCTCCTGCACTTCCATTCTGTAGTCCGGATGAGCGGGGAATGTACACCCCAGGAAAACCTGTCCGGTTGATCCACCCAGCACTTGGTCATGAGTGGAAATTGGAACCGCTTTTCCAACTGCATTTACGCGGCATTGACTGGACGGAGACAGTTTGTTCTTGCCTTCGACGAAGAGTTCTACCACGCCACCCATTTGCTGATATTTGTCACGGAAACTGTCCCAGTGTTCTTGGGCGGCTTCAAATTTGAGATTGGGCAGATTGGCTCGAATTTGCTTGAGGCGCTCGACGGAATCGGTTGCATCAATTTTGTCGAAATAGAAGAGGGCATTTCCTTCGCCAGAGAAACCGTCGTTGAGCTTGACGACCGCGCGACGCATTTCAGGATTGCGCGTTTTGAGATCGTTCAAGGCCTGTGCGATTTCTTCCTCGTCGCGGAGGTTTTCAAATCCATCCGGAAAAAGAATTCCGGCATCTCGAAATATCTCGCGGCAACCACTTTTGGTTCCCAATGAGTTTAGAGCCGGGTCGTTGGCGTACAAGGGAATATCCAACTGAACTGCCAAGGTTCGTTCCAGCCATGTCGAGTTGAAGCAAATCATGTGTGCTCTTCGGGGGTCGCCGATGGCTTTTTTGATGCGATCCATCAACAGAGGACGTCTAAGAATCTTTTCGGAGAGTGGCAAACTCGATGAGTCAGCACAATCCAGCATGATCAAACGTTGTCGGGAATGGGCCGTTGGCACTCCACCCAGAAGGTGCAGATAGTAATCAATCACGGTACTTGAGATGGTTTGACTTGTGACAAATATGATTCTGGTTCGAGAGTTTCGAAGCAGCATCAATGTGTAGAGCAAGCGTTCTTCGTAATGGTGCACACCGCTGATTTTGTTCAATTCTCTAGGGTCGAGAGACAGTGAGGGCACCACCAAAATGGTGTGTTCTACTCGATTGTCACGGTTGACCATGGTCCACAAATCAGGAAGTCGACTTTGTATGTCGTTAAACTGGGCGATTTCAGCAGGAGATTTTGGTGGGTGTTCAATCATGATGAGCCTTCAAAGGTGTAACAGTAAACATACTGTCATCATATCTGATACACGAGACCGTGGGCAAATCATAGGGCAAAAAATCACTACTGTACACTTGTACATCAAATGATTAAAGTTTTCTTATGAAATCCAAAATCGATGAAAAGATAGCGCGTTGTTTACAAGCCTTGACCACTACAGATCCCAATCGTCTGTTCAGCAATATGAAGGTGATTGAAGGGTATATTGAGCGCAAACCCATCTTTTTGGAATGGCTTCATCCAGAAATCAAGATCTTGTCTGATGGTGTGCCAACAAACTTTTCAGGGCTTTTGCAAGGTCAGCATGTGGACACCGTTAGGTTGTGGTTTTTGGCCTTGAGGGCATTGTGGGGAAACATACGTCTTCAAGGTAGTCGATTTTTGGATCTACAAAGTTTTGACAACGTGCACTTCACACCTGCATTTTCAGAAGCTTTTGAACTGGAATGGTTGCGATTGCCAAAAACGGTTCATTCGTTTATCCCCAGTGCAGATGTGTGTTGGATATCGGCTAACCAGGCGGTCAGTGTTGATCAAGGGCGATGGCAAAATTCCAGTTGGGCACTTTCTTTAAACCACAATCATGACCTTGCATCTGTTGAAACAACTGTTCCCTTGGGTATGGTTTCCAACAGGGCTGAACAGGTCATTGGATTGGATGGACGCAAAGCCTCTGAAAAGCAATTCGTACAGTGGTGTAAGGCACTCACACAAGCGCCCATCCAGTGGTTGTCTCTTCCAAGTGGTTTTGCAAGTTGGGGTGATTTGCCAGATTGGTCTGACACTTTAGATATAGTTCAGGCCACCGGGTGTCCATCAATCTGCGAGGATGCCGGTAGTGCTTGGATTGAAGCACACCACGGATTGAAACAGATTCTATTGCGCAATTCCAACATTAGTAGTCTACCAGATACAGTGGCAACACTGGACAAACTTGAGCAGTTGGATTGTTCTGGAAACCCATTGACGTCTTTACCCGACTGGCTATCAGACTTGTCCTGCCTGAAAATTTTGAATGTGGCGGGTACACCGCTGAAAAAATATCCAAGTGTGATTGAGCAGATAATTCACCTTGAACAACTTGTTATTCGAAATCACAATGCTCAACAAACCCGTCAATGGTTGAAAAGACTTGAACACAGCACTAATTTAAATGTAAGAAGGTTAATTGATACTGAAAGTCCAGATTTGTGGACGGTGTGTTTGCATCAGTATTTACTCAACAATCCTGAGGGGCACTTTGCCCTTTGACTTGTTTCTCTTGCGGATAGAACAACATTTATGGCACTGCTCGCGACCAAAACGATTGAAGAAATCCACAGTTCAATGATTGTACTGCCTCCGGGGGTTCTGTACTGCAAGCGGTTGGCAAATCCTACCCGCGACACCATTTCCTATGGTGTCTCTCGGTTGCTTCATGAATCAAAAAAGCACAATGTTCACCATTTGATCTGGGATATACGTGGACGAGGACACATTTCAGGTGGTTTACAACTTCACATTGCTCAGCAAATACCAAAAATCTCGGGGCACTTTGAGCATGTATCTGTCGTTTGGGATGACAACAAAGGAAATGCACTGCGTCGTGCCTTTATCAAAAAAATGCCTGTCTTTCACAAAGATGTTTCGTTCGAGTTTCACACATCCATAGAGGATGCGATGGCGCACATACAGACAGTGGTGGGTCCGACAAAGCACTGATCCAGTTTGTGTAAGGACCGACTTCATTGGGAAAAGCATCCAATTTCGGTTACAAAATGCCTGTTGTTAATTGTGGGAGTGTATCGAATGAATTCTACTGAGTACAAAGAGGAATGGGAGCATAGGGCGCTCAAATTGCTGAAAGGCAAACCCTTGTCAACACTGCGACAGGCCTTGCCATCTGGTTTGAGTAGTGAGGTGGTGTATGCCGAACGACCATCTACGGTGTTGAGTACACATCGAACGGTGGGGCTAGAGGAACAAACAAACTTCACGTGGGATGCAGTGGCGATTGGTGGTCGTGTTGCCGGTCGTTTTCAGCAGACTGCAAACAACCCCGAATTCGTTGAAGCAACTCAGTTGCTCCGAGGTTTTGAGTCTGATTTGGTCAACATCAACGGCCGCCAAAATCGTATTGATGTTCTTGATCTGTCTATGGATTCTCTGTCTACTCTGCTGAAAGGACTGTACTCAGAGCAAATCCTGCATTGTGATCCGTTTCTTTTGGGACTGATGAACAATCGATTTGACGATCAGAGTTGTCGAAGGGCGCTGGAGGCTTTGAATGCTCAGTCAGGCAAACGACCCTTGACCATTCAAGCCAATGAGATGGTTGAACTGGGTGGCACAGCGACAGAAGAACTGTTGTGGTCTCTGGCGCAGCTGATTCAGCTGTCGGAGTGGGGGATTCAGGATTGGTCTCGCGTTTGGCTACACGTGTCTTTGGATGCAGATATCCTTCAAAATACCGTCAAGCTTCGTGCTTTGCGTCGTCTGGTTCAGGGCTTGCAGTCTCAGTGTGGAGCCGTTGGCACACCGTACATTCACGGGGAAACCAGTCTGCGTATGTTCTCTTTGGCAGATGCGCACAACAATATGCTTCGAGCATTGTATGCCTCCGTAGGTGGTATTTGGGGTGGTGTGGATGGCTTGAGTATTCATGGCTATGACGTGCTGACCACTGCAACCGCGCAAAATGATAGAATCGCCCAAAACATGCATCGGATTTTGTCAGAAGAATCTGGTTTGAACAATTGGTTGGACCCCATGTTTGGAGGGTACCAAGTAGAAACACAAACAACAGAACTCTGTAGATTGGTCTGGTCGGAACTGTGCAGTATGGAATCCAGCGGTGGCATCTTTGCGCATGGTCCGTCTTTGTTGGAGCGATTGACGTCGAAGAGGCATCAACGACATCACAGATTGTCAACACAACGTGAGGCCCTCACTGGCGTTACAGCATTTGCCAACGCAGATGAACGGATTGGTAGAGCGTGGATCGATGGCGCTTCTGAACGGTATGTGCGAGATGCACAACCTTTCGAAACAGTGCGTTC
>CBFICN010000054.1:0-276 GCA_965661045.1 uncultured Myxococcota bacterium | reverse complement strand
GGTACAAGTATATTGTTTGGGTACGTTGGCGGAGTACAAACCGAGGTTGGATTTTCTACAACAAGTCTTAGCCGTTGTTGGCTGGAAAGCGACATTTGTGGATTCCTTGTCTGATATGGTGTCGGATAAGCAAGTATTGCGATGTATTGTCGGTAGAGAAGATGCTTATGCGGAAGAACTGGACACAGTGTTGGAGGTCTTAACCGAATCTCCCAATCCAATTTGGCTGGTCGGTATGGGGCCACAAGATTCTCATGGTGATCTTCAGCGAATCAA
>CBFICN010000053.1:0-19859 GCA_965661045.1 uncultured Myxococcota bacterium | reverse complement strand
GGCAATGGTAAAACACCGTTGCAGTCGGAGCAATATTACTATCAAAAATTTGCACGAGTTTGTGCATGACCAACTGTACCCTCAAGGGCAGAAACTCCGTTTTTTCAGATAGGAACACTAGAAAAAAACTGACCATTCATCCATGTTCGAATTTTCGAAAGTTTGATGAAGCGAGTTCCAGTTATTGTACAAATTATGAAAAAGGTTGTCCATAACTGAATGACAGATTCGTATTGAAGAGCAGTGCCATTGGAAAAAACTGAACTCTACAAATATTGCAACAATATTCCAGGCCATCTTTGACGTCGAACCCAAACCTGCATTCAAATCACGGAGCTGTCACTATGAGTCGACCACAACCCAATTACTCAAAGTATGTCACACCCATTTCGGCACCTTCATGTGTTCAATATTGGGAACGTGAATTGTATCAAACACCTCTTTGGTTAGACTGGACTGTTCTCAAAACTGTTGTTGAATCATCTATTCCCGAAGTCATGGAGTCGTTGTCCATTGCGTGTGATGAAGCGACCAAGGTATTGTGGGATGCGTTCATCGAAGCCACTTGTGGAGATCAGCAGTCACCTTGCCATTCCGCGTACAGGAATTTCATGAGAAGCATGGACGAGTATCACTTTGCTTATTGGATTCCACGTTTGACCATTGGATCAGACATCCACGATGGTTTCACTGAAGGGGCGGCGAGACAACGATATGCAAATTGGCTTGAGGATGATCCTAAAAATTCTATCTTTGGTAAGTATCGTGTCTTGCCAAACCTAAAGATCATTAAGAATCGTCATAGAAGGTTTAAAAGGTAAGTTTTAGTTTTGTAAACGTCACTTCCAAACCAGTTGGTATTTTCAACATTGACAGAGATCAAAAACGCAAGAGTCTCCGTAAGATAAGGAAGTTCGGTATGTTCATACAAAGCCAACTGCTATATCTATCAAACAATCTATATACTAGAAAGCATTCAAGTCACCAAAATACTGAACTAAATCAACCCAACTATCGACACACTAGCAAACAAGCAAGTCACCAAAAAACAACTACAAAGTCGACCAAACCATCGACACACTAAGCAACACCCAAGTCACCCAGCAACCTCCAACAACTTCGTAGTTTCAAAGTTGAGAGTGGATGATGGATTCAAAGGATGCCCGAAGGATAAGGAAGTTCGGTATCAAATAAACGGCTAAGCCATCTCAACTACCGAATGAATAGCAAACAATCAAGTCACCAAAATCCAACTGCACTATCGACCCAACTGCCGAACCACAAGCAAACAGACAGGTCACCCAGCAACCCCCAACAATTTCGTATTTTCAAAGTTGAGAGTGGATCTGAAGAGGCAAGAATCTCCGCAGGATAGTACTGTTCGCTATACTCTAGTATGCGAACCGGGCTAGACAAGGAAAGTCTTGTCTCTGCAGACCGCACATCAACTTTTAGTAATCTTGGCGTATGGTATAACTAAAATGGTTGTTGCCGATTTGTATTTTGTCTCCCGCTTTCAACAGGGCGCGATCGACGTTGTTGCCGTTGACTTTCACAGGGCAAAACCAAGACGTTTTGTTGATAACGTGGGCTTTGTCGGCCCATACAATCTCTGCAACCACACCAAAGACCCACCAGTGATCGATGGAAATGACGGCATTCTTGCCAAAGGTCAGTGGATTTTCTTCGGGGTAAAAGTAGCGTCCGTCCTTGCTCATGACGCAACCGTGATAGAGCAGACTGGACTTGCGGGCCAGTAAGTTTTTGTCGCGTACAGACATGGCAAAAGTAGAATCGTCACTGCTTTCAATGATCTTTGGATTGTAGATGGGCAGGTAGGTGACCGAACGCCCGCGGTAATAGTTGTCTTCCAATCGATCACTCAAAAAGACCAGTGAGAATACCCCCAAGTGGATTTCATCACCGGAACTCAAGACGTGCTCTTTGGATGCTTCACCGTTGATGCGGAACCCGTTTTGAGAGTCGTTGTCTCGGATGACAAAATGGTCACCTTCTCGGGTGATGGTCGCGTGAATGCGTGACACCGAAGCATTTGGTAAGATGACTTCACACTCTTCGCTTCTACCCACGCGAACCACATCGGTTGTGAGTGGGCAAAGTTGATTTTGCTGGTGCATGAGTTTGATGAGTAATTTTGGAACATTGTGTGGGCGATCCATGGCGTCTTCTCCAAAGTCAGAACTGGACGATACAACATCCCATCATAACACACTCGGTGCAACAGTGGAATGGGAATCTATGGGTGCACCAATCGCTTCGTCTGTAACCAGACTGTCGCAGTGTGTGCCCAATCTGTCTGGGTAGCCACCCAGGTAGCTGGAAGTCTATAAGACCCATCGTATACGACATGCGTGTTCTCAACGGTTGACCAGTGTCCTTGTTCGTTGAGGGTGTGGCAACTGTGGGTTTCTTGGGGTTGCTTGGCCAAGCCTGCACTGCCCCATTGACGAATGCAAAAGGGCGTGGATGGAATGCCCTGGACAGTGGTGTGGATTTGAATTGGCATACCAACCTCCAGCCGAGTGGGGTCGAGCGGGGTGTTGTTTTTGTACGTCAGGGTGCGCGTCACGTTGATGGTTTGTCCCGCAAGTGGCTCCAACGATTGAATCCAAGGTTGCCAAGTCGAGGTATAGAGTCTACCCACCCCCGAAGTTTGAAGGGTTGCATTGTTGTTTGTCAAGAGTGCTTGGATGGGTCGGATTTGCCACTCATGAAAGAGACCGCGCTCCGTCTTGTTGTTGTTTTCCAAATTAAGGTGTAGGTTGACATAGCGGTCGCGAAGGTCCTTCTCTTGTTCGTAGAGTACCCATTGCTGCCACAGTGGAGCATCATCTTTCAGCATATAGGTATTCTGTTCTCTAAGGGCTCTTTGTAATTCTATGGTGATGTTGTCGACAGTCTGAGCGGTCAACGGGTGTGTGGACAATGGTTGCGAAGAACCTGTACAGGAGCGGTGTTTCCAATAAGATTGTGTCACCAGCCATCGCACGTGGGAAATCAATGCTCTGTCCAATTCAATATCGGTATCGGACAAGCCACACAACCAAGTGAGGCTACGACGCATCAGGACTGCACTGGGAGACAGCCCCTCCTGATCAGCGATGAGGCTTGCCCATACGATGTACAATTGCGCTTTGAAATCCAAGGTGTTCCATTGACTCTCAGGCAACAGTTCCAAATGTCGTAGTGCTTTATGAATTGTGCCCAACAGTTCGTTGTACCAACTTAAGTCTCGAGTATGTAGGGCATCCCAAAAGAGACTGCCATGATGAAGCACTGTGGCAATGGACAAAAAAGAGTCGGTCTTCAGCAAGGGGAGGAGCGTTAAGAGGCGGGCATCCGATGCTTGAAAGTCCGTTCGGAAAAGAAAAGGGATGGGTTCCGTGGTCGGTGGTGTGATCTGGTGGACCCGTTGCTTTTGCAGAACAGACAGGGTCGTATGATTGTAGAACAGTCCATCTTCAGGACTGGTTGTGAGGTTGCGAAGCAGTGGGTTTCCAATGACCCATTCTGTATGCTCTCCAAGATAGGCATCTTCTAGATACCGTGTGGAAACCATCAGCGCATCTCCCCATCGAACATAGGGGGGTGTGGATGCGCGAAGAACTTCAGTTTCTGAAGAAGACGGGTGGGCTGATGTCCACTGAACATCTTTGTACCAAGTCCAAGAACCTTCGTAAACCCACAAGGGTTCAACAGTCTGTCGCTGTTTGCTAATATCTTGTACACCCAACCAGTTGAGCCCTTTCAGAAGTCGGCCGTCCGATACAGATTGTTGGGTCAGTGATGGGGTTGGATTTGGATTTTTTGATGCATTGTGTCCAATCAGTTGGGTATACACGACGTGTGCTGGGTCGGTTGAAACCTGTTCAATTGCATAGGTTTGGTCATTGGTGTGGGTGACAGACATTGCTGTGTTGCGCACTGAAATAGAAGGTGAACGATAAAGAACGGTGTTCGAATTACTGAGCTCAAGCCGCAGATGGGTATCTGGAATTCGCTGAACATCCACATCCCAGACGCTCAAAGGATGGGTGACAAACACTGTGTCTTGAATGTGCCTTTCACCTGTGCCGTTTCCGTGCAGAAGAGACAACCTGCTTCCGAAGGCATCTAAGCTGACAATTCTGAGGGTATTCGCATTGACCCATTGCCATTGAATATGGGGAATGGGTAGACTGTTGTCGGGTGTAATGGTTGTTGATTGTGTTGACGATCCACAGGTCCATTCGGCGTCAATGGACTGGGTGTACGGCAAACGAGGTATCCTCACCGTGGTAAAATCTGTGGCGAAAGTGGACCCGTTGTGTCTGGTGGTTTGCCAGTGAATCGGAGTACTTTGAGGACAGTCATGGTGCAACAGTAGGCTTATAGAGTCATCGTTCCAATTGGCGTACTGCACCTCGACTGGGGGCTTGTAAATCAGTGAACTGGCGTTGTTGATCCAAATGTCTTTGTGTGTGGGTAACCAAGAAAAGGACGGAGTATTCGGAGTGTCCGACATGCTCAAATTCTGTTGATTCTGCGCTGCTGTTTTAGGTATCTCGATTGGTTCTTGGTTATCAAAGTAGGTGTTCCAAAAAACTGTCGCGCCTACATACGTATCGGTGGCTGACCAAGTGGGTTTTGGGCAGGATGCAAACAGAAAAAATCCAAAGAGCATTGAAAAGACAAAGAGGGTTGGGAGAGATTTACAGAAAGGGAATTGGGAGATATAGACTGCTCATAACCAATTTGTGGGAGTTGTACAGATGAGAAAAGGCAATTTAGTTGGTGTTATCGGTCTGATCGCGTGGGCGGGTGCTGGTTGTAAGGAGAAGTCCCAAGCCTGTGAAGGGGAGGGCACACTCTATGATGAAGAGACAACTGTATATGTAGAGCGTACGGTGGAATGGGGACTGGAGTCCATCAATGCAACGGGAACGCGAATTTCGGCTGTGGATTACGACGGGGATGGATGGACCGATTTGTTCATTCGAAAAAATGACAATGGAGACAATTTTGCGGAGGACAATCGCAATTCATGGTTGCTGCGCAATACCGGTGATGGCGGTTTTGACGATGTGACAGAAGCATCGGGGATTCGACAAGCCAGGTCTTTGGACACGGGTAGGCCTGGACAGGTGGTTGCATTTGCAGACATTGACAACGATGGCGATTTGGATTTGTACACCGGCCATAATTTTGCTGGTGACAGCGTGGAAACTTCTGAAATCATCTTCAACAACGGCGATGGGACATTTTCTCTGGGGAGTGAGAATTCAGGGGTGCGTTCGGCCACTGTTGCTCAAACTGCTGGGGCAAGTTTCGTAGATGTGAATCGGGACGGTGTAGTAGACTTGTGGTTGGGTCAAGCCAACGCCGAGCAAGACCGTCTACTTCTTGGAGACGGTACCGGAGTGTTTACAGATGCGACAGTGGATGTGGGTTTGAAAACGCAAAACTGGACCAGCATTGCACCGTTGAATCGCGCGCAAGGACATTCGGTCAGTTGGTCTGTGCACGCCTGTGACCTCAACAACGATGGCGACATGGAATTGCTTTCGGCGTCCTATGGTCGAGCCCCCAATCATTTGTGGTTATTAGACGCCGGTCAATACAGCAACCAGAGCATTGCGTCGGGCTATGCCTTTGACGAAAACCAAGACTGGACCGACAATGAGTCAGCGCGGTGTTGGTGTATGCTGCACCCAACGGACGATGAGTGTGCTGGGGTACCAGAGCCGTCGCTGATTCGTTGCAACAGCGATGACGATGCTTTTCGCTGGAACCACAGTCAAGACCGAAATGCCTTTCGTTTGGGTGGGAACTCTGGAACGACCGTATGCGCTGATATCGACAACGACGGGTGGTTGGACTTGCTGACGACCGAGATCGTACATTGGGATGTGGGTGGTTCTTCTGATGCCAGTGAATTGCTGTTCAATACCCAATCGAATTCAGTGGAATTCGAACGCCTAGGAAACACGGCGACAGGATTGACGCGCACACATGACATTGTAGATTGGAACGATGGAGACATTACCGCTGCTGTAGTGGATATCGACAACGACGGTTGGAAGGATGTGTACATCGGTTCAACCGATTATCCAGGGACGCGTGGCTTGCTCTATCGCCAGACAGCGCCACGAGAGTTTGATGCAGTACCGTTGGATATCGGAATTGACCACCCGCGTTCACATGGTGTTGCGGTCGCGGATTTTGACAATGATGGCGATTTGGACATGGTCATTGGACACTCTTCGGGGCGGTGTGATGACGACTGTCCAGACTCTTTCCATGCGAGGTTCTATGAAAACAAACTTGGAGGAGGGTTCCTACAACTGGACTTGGTTGGGCAAAACGGTAGTAATCGCTCGGCAATTGGCGCACGGGTTGAAGTGGAAACCGACATGGGAATACAAGTGCAAGAAGTGGGGGGTGGATTTGGCCATTATGGCGCTCAAAACGATTTGCGTCTGCACTTTGGTTTGGGAGAGGCGTGTGAAGCGACCGTTCGAATTCGATGGCCAGACGCAGAGTTGACCGAAACAGAGTACACACTGAGTGGCAATCAACGATACACCATCGTACAAGGGGAAGAGCCCGATGCCCCATGATCATCACGTTCACGCAAAGGCTCACCAGGAGTCGAATCCCGAAATATTGCAACTGAGACATCACCATGACACCCCAATCCTAGAAGGGAATGAGGCACGAACCCGTTGGGTGGTATGGTTGACACTGGTGACGATGGTTGCTGAGTTGCTGGTGGGGTGGTGGACCAAGTCCATGGCATTGACGGCAGACGGATGGCACATGGCTTCTCATGCCGGTGCATTGGGGCTCACATTGTTGGGCTATGCCTTTGCGCGAAAGTATGATTCCGATCCCCGTTTTTCTTTTGGCACAGGAAAAGTCTTTGCCTTGACAGGATTTGCTTCGGCCATAGCGTTGTTTGTAGCCGGTGTGTTGGTGGCTGTAGAGTCTGTACACCACATGCTTGAGCCCGAGTCGATTGAATTTGGGACGGCAATGTGGGTGGCCATCATTGGATTGGTGGTCAATCTTTTGTCGGCTTGGTTGCTTAGTCAAGACGATTCAGCAGGTCATCATGGACACAATCACAGTCATGATCACGCGCACAGCCATGGGCACGGCGAGGCTGATCAAGCGGGGCGCGACCACAATTTGCGTGGGGCGTACTTACACGTGGTTGCCGATGCACTGACGTCGGTACTGGCCATTGTAGCCCTATTTTTGGGCCAGCAATTCGACTGGTGGATACTGGATCCACTGATGGGCGTGGTCGGGGGTGTCATCATTGTACGATGGTCGCTTCAACTCATCAAGGATACGGGGTGGGTACTGTTGAGCGCATTGCCCAATCGAGCGTTGGAAGAAAAGGTTCGGCATTACTTTGCAGACATCGATGGTGTAGAGATCGTCGATTTGCATTTGTGGGACATGGGTCTGGACAGACATTGCTGTGTGGTGTCCATTGTTGCAGAACAGCCCCAGTCACCGATTGAATACAAACGGGGGCTGTGTCAGTCAATTGCCCTGGAACATTGCACTGTAGAAGTGTTGACTCCGGCTGATGAACACCATCACCAACATTCTCATGGGCAGGATGGTCACCATTGCGATGATCAGTGATCATCAATCACTGATCACTGATCACTGATCATTGATCATCGACTATCGACCCTCACTCGGTGAATCTTACGGGGTGTGCGGTTTGGGGAATTGCCTCTTTTGTTCGTACAGAATGGCCTCTGCCAGTCGCTCGGCTTCCAAGGTTGGGTTGTTCAACACCTGCTTCGCCAACTGAAGTGCCAGCGGGTTGCGCTGAGTGAGTTCGGTCGCCCATCTCAAGGCCTCTTCGTGTGGACTGTCGTGCTCTCGGTGTATCAATCCCCATCGAAGTGCTTGATTGCAGGATATTGTCTGTCCACCCAAAATGACACCTTTGGCAATCGAGGAGCCGAGTAACCGGGTCAGTCGAGTACATCCGCCAGCCGCTGGAATGAGTCCCTTAGACACTTCTGGCAGTGCAAACCAAGCGTTGGAAGAGGCTACGCGGAGATCACAAGCCAACGTCAATTCAAACCCACCAGCCACAGCAGGTCCCTGTATGGCCGCGATGCTAACAACGTTTGAGGTGGCGATTCGGTTGAACACCCGTTGGGACAGCAAGTCCAAAGCCGTTTCAGCAGTTGCGTTGGTCATTTCCGTTAAATCCGCACCACCACAAAAAGCCTTTGAATCAGTGGATTGTATGATCGCGACTCTGGCATTTGATTCTATGTTTGTCCAGCAACGCTCGATCTCCAGCAGCATACTGTTGGTGTACGCATGTGCCTTGTGGGGTCTATTTAGCTGTAGTGTGGCAATTTGGTTAGCGATGTGGCATTCAACAAATGACATGGTATACCTTCCATAGAATCTGTCCGAATTTGATGGGTCATCCGTTGGTTGATCAAAGTCGGAGAGACTTGCGTCGCTGGGTTGAACAATTTGGTTTCAACAGCCCAGTGTACGCTGTTACGTACAGATAGTGTAGTGCATTTTGTGAGGTTCATCATGTCAAAGCCGTATACCCCTCATTCGCAAGAGCAGATCGTTTATGATGGAATTGATTCTTGTTCTTACCTCGAAAACAGACGTCAACGGACACCGTTGCGGTATCAATTTGTAGACATGTCTCCAGAGGCGTTGGACAAATCTTTGGACGGGGGAGATCGTCGAGTTGGGCGCATGGTTTATCGAACAGACTGTCCATCCTGTACGGCCTGCGAGCCGATTCGCGTACCGGTGCAATCATTTCGAGCGTCCAAGTCACAGCGTCGAATTATGCGAAAAAATGAAGATGTTCGCGTCTTGATGTCCCCGGCGAGTTTCTCGACCGAAAAGCTCAAACTGTTCAATCGGCACAAATTAGAGCGGGATTTGAGTACCAGTGGAAATCCCTATTCTCGCAGTGGATATGAACGGTGGTTGACAAAAACTTGTGTGGATACCAGAGAGTTTCGCTACATGCTTGGAGACAAACTGATCGGGGTGAGCATTTTGGATTTTGGCAAGCAAGACATCTCAAGTGTCTATTTTTATTTTGATCCAGACCATGCAGACCGTTCATTGGGTACATTTTCTGCACTTTTTGAAATCCAGTGGATGCGCTCGGAAGGGATGCGGCATTATTATTTGGGGCTCTATGTGGAAGAATGTTCACGGTTGAACTACAAGTCGCGATATTACCCACATCAGCGTTTGATTCAAGGACGGTGGTTCGAGTTTGCCGATCGAAAAACGACCAGAGACAGCGCAGTAGACGTGGATGGTGAAGATCAACCTTGAGTCACGGTAGATATGGTGTTGAAGATGCTTGAATTCTCTGCTAGGGTTATGCTGTGAGAGAACAACAGCTGGAGTCAAAATGTCACCGTCTGAAAAACGCCCACCGTGTGCAGGCTTGTGGTCGACCCCAATGGTACAGGTCAACGGGGATGTGACCACTTGTTGCTTGGACGAGCACTTGGTCAACAAGGTTGGAAATCTAACAGAGCAGTCACTCCAAGAAATTTGGAACTCACAACAGATGAACGCTTGGCGAAATGCTCAAATTGAAGGACGGTTTGAAGACAGTGGTCCTTTGTGTACACGCTGCAATTGGCGTTCGGCAGGGACGTTGCCAGCATCTGAAGCACGCAAATGGAAAGCAGAGTGGGAGCGAAAGAATGGCAGCCATTCGTCTACATGACCTTCGAAAAACTTATACGACAGATTTTTGGAAACCATCGTTTGAAGCCGTTCGGGGCATCAGTCTAGAAGTCTCTCAAGGTGAGGCTTTTGGTTTTGTTGGACCAAACGGTGCAGGAAAAACAAGTACGATTAAGATTCTGGCCGGTTTGCAGGACGCGACGTCGGGAGAGGCTTTCATCAATGGCGTTTCTTGTACCGATCACCGTTCTCGCCAGCATTTGGGTTTTTTGCCAGAAAGACCGTATTTTTACACCCACCTTACCGCCAATGAAGTGTTGTCCTTTTATGGCTCGCTGTTTGGTATGAAGGGCAAAGTATTGCGCAGTCGTATTCAAACGTTGTTGAATCGAACAGAGATGACACGCTTTGCGGATGTGGCCTTGGGGAAGTATTCAAAAGGGATGTTGCAGCGAATTGGTCTATGTCAGACGTTGCTGCACGATCCCGAGGTAATTTTGTTGGACGAACCGATGAGTGGGTTGGACCCAGTCGGGCGAGCCATGGTGCGCGATATTATTTTGGAAGAGCGTGCGGCCGGCAGAACCGTGTTCTTTTGTTCGCATGTGCTCTCGGATGTCGAAAGCATTTGTGAGCGGGTTGCGATTTTGGTGCGTGGAAAGATTCAGACTCAAGGCCGCATCGTCGATTTGGTGGCGTCCAACGACAAGCAAATGACCTGTGTCTTTACACTGTCAGACGGTACAACTCTGGATTCGGTGCGTGTCCCACACAGGACAGACGTACAGTCTAAAGGAGGATTGTATGAGGTGGTTCTGTCGGAGGATGACTTTGCCCACTTTCTCAAGGACAATATAGATCAAGTGTCCATTGTCGATGTGCATGTTGTGCGAAAGTCGCTTGAAGATCTATTGGTCGATGCCGTATCCAGTGCTGAAGCTGATGATGAGATTCAAAACGGACAAGGAAATGGAGAAACGGGGGTGTTTGCATGATGGTCATTTGGACACTGGCCCTCAACACCTTTCGTGAGGCGGTACGAGATCGCGTCTTGCATTCCATTTTCTTCTTTGCGGTGGTGACGGTCTGCGCGTCGTTGCTGTTGAAGGACGTTACGTTGGGAGATCAAGAGAAGGTTGTCCGGTCCATCGCCGAAGGGGGAATAGACCTCTTTGCCTCGTTGATTGCAATGTTTTTGGGCATTTCGATCATTTGGAAGGAACTTGAAAAGAAGACGGTCTACACCATCTTGTCCAAGCCGATGCCCCGATGGCAGTTTGTGGTGGGAAAGTATGTGGGGTTGAATTTGACCATTTGGGTTGAGATTGCATTGTTGTCATCGATGTATGTCGTACTGATGCTCTTTCAACAGGATTTTCCACACCCCATATTCTTTGCCTCAATGGGTTTGCTGGTTGTAGAGTTGATGCTGTTGACGGCATGGGCAACGTTGTTTTCAACATATTCCGCACCCACCACTGCTTCGGCATTCACCATATCCATTTTTGCCATTGGCCATTTGGCGGACGACCTGTGGTTGCTGGGCTCCAAGTCCGATTCTCTGTTCCTTGAGCAAATCGTTCACTTTATTTATTGGGTCGTTCCCAATTTTGAACTTCTCAGTCTACGAGATTTGTCTGTTCATGAACAACCTGTACCGTGGGGGCAAGCCGGCTCTGCAGTTGGCTATGGCGTTGTCTATTCTGTCGTGGTACTGTTGTTGGCAGTGATGCTGTTCAATCGAAAAGATATCCGATAACCACCGATAGGAAACCATGAATCCCTTTGTTGTCTTTGCCATATTTGCGTTTGTGTTTGGGGCCATGGTGGGATCGTTTTTGAACGTGGTGATCGGTCGATTACCGGAAGGTCGAAGCATTGTGCATCCGGGAAGTCACTGTCCACACTGTGGCAATCCAGTGCGTCCGTATGACAATGTGCCAATCCTGGCGTGGTTTTGGTTGTTGGGAAAATGTCGTGATTGCAAAACACCGATTTCGTCTTTGTACCCCACCATCGAACTGATGATGGGGCTGTTTGCTTTGTTGCTGTTTGATCACATCTTTGTTTCTACTTGGGACTTTACTGGGGCAAACTTGTTCGCTTTTCTATTGTATTTTGGGTTTGTGTCGGCATTGGTGGCAGAATCGTTCATTGACTTGAAGTATTACATCATCCCAGACTCGCTCAGCATTTATGCCGCACCGGTTGCGATTGCGGGGATGTGGGGGCTGGAGCAAATGGATCCAAGCATGGGGGTCGGGTGGCAGAACTCGGTACTGGGCGCGTTCTTTGGTGGCGGAACATTGGGGGGCATCGCGTTGCTTTGGTTGTGGATTCGTCGCTATGAAGGGATGGGTTGGGGTGATGTAAAGTTGTTGCTGTTGATTGGTGCGATGGTGGGACCTTGGCCGGCGTTGCCATTTATTTTTCTGGCTTCGGCAGTGCTGGCGGTTCTTGTGGGTGTTCCGATTGGTTTGCTGCAAGGAAAGGGGTGGAAAATGGCGTTGCCCTTTGGACCGTTCCTTGCACTGGCAACCTTGATTTGGCTGTTTCACGCTCAAAGCATCGTTTCCATGTGGTTGCCTGGGATCACCGTGAAATATTGGTAATCCCAGTCTAGAATTGGAAAGCGTTGCGCATTTGAGATAGAAGGTAGGCATGGAAGAAAAACTGAATTCAATACTTAAAACAGAACATCCGGCGGCTTTGGCTGTCATGACAGACTTGGGAAAACGCTTGTATTTTCCAAAGGGCGTTCCAGTTCAAGCCGGTCAAGCAAAGAAGGCAGGGTGTCCTTTCAATGCCACCATTGGTGAACTCAAAGGCGAAGACGGAAAGGCTTTGCCTCTACCATCGATGTCGGAAACCATTGTGGGGCTGTCGGAAGAGGAAGCTTTCTTGTACCAAGCCCAAGGTGGCCGTGTGGATCTGAGACAGGCATGGGCACGACACATTGCAACTGAAGTGCCTGCCGATGGGGCATCCTTGCCGGTGGCGTGTATGGGGTTGACACATGGACTCAGCATTTGTGCTGATTTGTTTGTCGATTCCAATACAGATGTCTTGCTACCATCTCCCAGATGGGGGAATTACGATGTCATCTTTGGCATGCGTCCACAGGGGAGAATCCACAATTATTCGGTCATGAAAGAAACCGAAGATGTTCGTGCTTCGGTGTTCAATGTCGAAGGAATTCGCGCCCAGTTGCAAAAAATTGAACAGAAGGGCGTGTTGGTGCTCAATATCCCAAGCAATCCAGTGGGGTATACGCCAACACCAAAGGAAATTTCAGAACTGGTGTCGGTGATTGAAGAGTCTGATAAGCCGTTGGTCATTGTCTTGGACGAAGCCTATAAGGGTATGGAGTGGGAAGAAAGTTCCGTACAGGGCAGCGTGGTCAAGGCTTTTGCGGGGCTGAACCCAGACCGGTTTTTGGTGGTAAAAGTTGATGGTGCAACCAAAGAGTTGTTTTTCTTTGGTGGTCGAATCGGGTTTGTCACGTTTTTGTGCAATCCCAAAGCGGCCCCCGTATTGGAAGAGAAAGTGATTGCCAGCATTCGTTCAACCGTATCAGCGCTGCCCTCTCCGTCTCAGGCGATGGTGTTGCGGGCTTTACAATCCGACAGTTTGGATGCGGAAGTGATGAAAATTCGAGGGTTGTTGCGTCGACGCTACCAAACGTTAAAAGAAGCCATGGATGCTCGACAAGTTCCATATTTTCCGTTTAATTCAGCATTTTTTGTATTGATCCGCACCCCAAATGACGCTGAAGAAATGCGTCAATACTTGCTTGGCAAAGGTGTTGGGGTTGTGTCTGTTCCTTCGGAACAAGCCATTCGCGTGAGTTATTCAACGGTGTCGATTGACAGCATTCCACAGATGATCAACATCATTGCCGATGCCTTAGATACCCACGCTGAACAAGGTGGACAACAACTGTAAATTTTCAATAAAAGTCTTGACACGTCAACAAAATGTGTCATAATAGCATCAGTATCGAGCAGAAAATTTTTCTTCTCTAATCTGAGGCATTTGCGATGACAGAAAAACAACAGTGGATTGTATACGGTATTTTGGGTGGCTCTTTGGCATTCAATCTCTTGCACATTATAGATGGTCCATCTGGCGACACAGCGACATTGACAGGTGATGGGGTAGAGGAGGTTGTACCCGAAGAAACCGTAGAAGCGATTGTGGATGCCACTCCAGCAGATGAACCACAGCAAGATGCTCCCGAAGTTCTATCGGATGATTGGACAGTTGTGCATGCCAGTGTCACACACTCACTGACTCGTACCTTTGTCAACGCTGGGATTCCAAATGCGGACGCTCTTAGCATGGTGTTCACTCGATTGTTCGTTTGGGATTTTGATCTCACCAAGGACCTGCGTAAAGGAGACAAAATTGAACTGGCCTATCGCATGGGAGACGATGGTCATCCTGAGATAGCTGGTGCACGACTGCATTCCAAGAAGTACAACAAAACCTTCACCGCATTTCGTTGGAAAGCCCCCAAAGATACCTATGCGAGTTATTGGATGATCGACGGTACGGAAATCAACCATCAACTCAAAAATTCTCCCATTCGTGAATATGAGCAAGTGACGTCATTGCTTAAAGACGGTCGTGGTCACAAGGGAATGGATTGGAAGGCGCCTGTCGGAACGCCAACTTATGCTCCCAAAAGTGCTAGGGTCACCCGAGTGAACTTCGGAAACTTTCGGTACAACGGAAATTGTGTTGAACTGAAATTCTCCGATGGCACACTGGCCAAATACCTTCACCTAGAAAAAGTGAACGTCAAAGAGGGACAAACCGTAAAGGTGGGTGACACAGTTGGACTGGTCGGAAATACTGGACGCTCAACGGCGCCCCACTTGCATTATCAACTCAACAAAGGCAAGCGTGTCTTGGACCCTGTTCAATATCATGGAACGTATCGACGCAAGATTCAGTCTGGAGACGTTGTGGACTTCTTGTCTGACATTGGACCGATCATCAATGCGTTGGACTCAAAAGTGGTTGCAGAGCGTTGACTTCAATAGAGTAACTCTACATAATAGAGTCCTCTTTACATACTCAGCAGAAGGAAGCCGCTGTGGCGGTGTGTGCCTCATGTTGAACCCCACTGAAAGCAATGGGGTCATCGGACAACAGCGTCGGTCGCTCTCCAAACGGGGCCAGACTCCAACTGTTGTACCATCAGCCTATGAATAGACGCACGGGGGTCACCATTTACACAATCACCCACCCAGCAGCACTTTTAGTATAGAGCATCGCGGATTCTTTTCACAGTCAATTTTGTGTATTACAATGCAGATGGAACCAAAGTTCAGATAGCATGTCTACTTTGGATGGAGCGCAATTCAGTACGTAGAGGGGACAATATGGTTTGGGTGTGGTTGCTGTGTCAGTTCGCATGGTCACAAGAGGTGAGTATGGAGACCATCTACGCGTTGCAGAGACGAGGCCAGTATGAAGCGGCGCAAACGGAACTGGACCGGATGGTATTAGAAAACGATAGCCCTCAGATAAGTTTCGAGTGGGCCAGAAACCTTGAGTTGCAGGGGCAATATGAAACGGCGCTGGGTGTGTACAATGACTTGTACATCAGAAGATTGGCTGGAGACTTTGGGTTGAATATCGCCTATCGACGTGCCCTCATGTTGTCCAATTTGGGTGATCATCGCCGGGCGATTCGAACCTTGAAACGGTTGCGCTGGCGTAAATTGAGTCGACACGACAGACGGGGAATCCAACTTGCCTTGGGGGCTGCTGAAATAGAAGCGGGAGATGTGCATCGTGGCATGCAACGCATTCATCGAACCTTGGAGAAATTGGAGCAACCCACAGAATGGTCTTGGTTGCAAGCACGGGCTCGGATGGCAGTGGTGCATCACCTGCTGTCCCAGGCTAGCCAAACAACGTTGGAACCAACCGATGACTTAAAGACCCAAATGGATCAGCGGGCAAATTGGATTCTGGAAGCGGAACAGCAACTTCAGGTCATCATCCAATTGCAAGAGCCGGAATATGTGCTGACGGGATTGGAAACCTTTGCCGACTCAATGGTGTTGTTCTTTGACGAACTGCGAATGTTGCCTCCCCCGACTGAATTTACACAAACCCAAGCCGATATATTTGAATCCGAAGTTGGACAGCAGGCAAGCGTGTTGGCAGACAAGGCAATTGGGTATTATAAACTGGCGGTTCGATTTGGCAATGGACTCGCGTGGACTGGAGACTGTCATCCACGAATGGAGCGTAAGATTGAAGTTCTGGAAAAGGAACTCCGTCGATTGTAAGGGCTATGGGGTCGTTGCAGCCGATTTTGCCATGAGCTTTTTTACAATGCGGGTGAACCGTTCGACCCCTTCTCCGGGCAGGAACAAACAGTGAATTTGCTCACCGTCGGTGGTGGACACCACCGCGACCATCGTTTCTTCTTGGCGGAAACTTTTTACTGATTCCATGGCAGTGTAGGGGACTTTCCAAGCATCACTGCCGTCAATTCGCAGCAAGGCGTCTTCAGACAGTGCACAGGCTTCCGTTCCTGTGCTTCCCTCATCATGGTACCACAACGGTATTTCTGTCAGTTTAAGCAGTTTGGCATCGCGCATTGGCTGGGTGCGCCAGACTTCTACCTGATTTCCGGGTGATAGCGAAAATGGTGGTCGCGTGTACGTCGCTTGTACCATTGAACTGGTGCTGGAAATCATTCCAATTATTCCCACAATGAAGAAGGCGATCAGCAAACATCCGTAGGCTGCCAACCCAAAGCCCGGCATGTTTTCCGAAGGATGCGCATCGTTGTCTTCTTGGTTGTAGAACTCTTGTTTCATCACTATCCTTGTTCCGTCTGTCTACAATTAACCGATTGCCCAAATTTTCTACAGTTCGGCAGTGTGATTTCACCGAAATTGGGGCATCGACCTGTGATTTTCGACTGGTTCTATGGCAAAACTATACTGCACTGATCGCTTTGAGTTGACGTTTCAACCCCTTTGCTGCCATGGCATATCCACCATCTCCACCGTCAATGAAGTGCATGTGCTTTCCTTCGTCAAATCCATCAAATTGACAAGTCATGAGGGCAGAATCAGAAGTGTGGATGCCATAGACTATCCAACCCTGTTCTTGCCAATTTACACAGAGTTTTTCAATGGCGGCATGCTGCTCTGTCGTACAGTCAAGAACCATTCGGAGCATATCGTCAAACTTCCAATAATCGGAGTGTTGGTGTACTGACTGAGCATAGGTTTTCAACCGTTCGCTCCCTCTTGTCCATGGCAGTAAATACAGGAGTGAAAAGTACAGAGAAACCAGAAGAGATTTCCAGTTGCCTGCGTGCAATTTGTTTGTATTGCTCAAATTGGTCAAGATACTTTTTTGGCGCATGTTGGCGTAGTTTACTGGGTTGTGGTCTTGTATAGAGCCCACAATCGCATTGAGTTCATTGCTGAATTGCGCATAGCGCTGTTGGGACGTCATTTCAGTGTGTTCGAGCGCTTGAACCAGAATGGAGAGCATGACACCATGAGTTGAGGGAATGGGGTGCCACCTGCAGGACAAGCGTTCAAGGTTGACCGAGGTTTGGTTCATCACGGGGACTCCATACTGTTCGATGTCACCTTTGATGAGGTCTTCAGCCAAACTCAGTCCACCCCCAGAGAACATTGCCAGGCATTGTCCATTGGTCATTTGATGTTTGGCCACCATGACGGGGGCGCCTTGTTCTTCAAGAATCGAATGTTGCACAATGCCCACCCGTAAGGTGAGGTTGTATTTGCTTTCTGAAAGCAATCTTAGGGCAGACAGTTCTTCTTTGGCCTGCTCAAGGACTGTGGGGGGCAACAAGGCAGACATTCCGTCTCCACCGAATACAAATGGAAAATCAGAGGGGGGTAGGACATTTTGTAATGCGGTGATTGCAGCGACCCCAATGGTGTTGACGTCTTGATATCGGCCGTCTTCAATTGCTTTTGTGCTGCCTTGGACATCGGTAATGATGACATACCAATCCGACGGTGCTGGAGAGTAGAGGTCCTTGTCAGAGAAATCTTCGAAAGATGTGAACGTATCGAGTTCACAGTAAAAGTTGTTGGACATGACGACTCCTTTAGATGACGATGTGCTGTCAGGAGTTTATCATACGTTATACAATTGTGGTGGACACCTTTTCGATGTGTGTGGAGATAGGGTCGCTTGGAGAAAAGCATGACGACATTGGTACTTCTGGACTTGGATCGAACAGTCATTGCGTGTAATTCTGCAAAGCTGTGGATTTCAAGAGAGTGGAGACTGGGACACATTTCAACCTGGCAACTCGTACAGACAATGGGTTGGTTGGCTTTATATCACTGGGGCAAAGCTGATGTAACAACGTTTTTGCGCTCGGCAGCAAGTTGGGTCAGCGGTGATCGAGAGTTGGAGTTGATCAAGCGCACAGAGGACTTTTGGGTGGAGAGCATTCGTGAAGAAATCCGTCCGGAAATGGTTGAGATAATTGAACAGCATCGTGCTCAAGGACACACAATGGCTCTCCTTACGGCGTCGTCTAATTATTTGTCTGACCTGGTGGCGACAGAATTGAACATTCCATATGTTTTGTCGAATCGAATGGAATCTCAAGATGGCATACTGACGGGTAGGATGCAAGAACCCTTGTGCTTTGGGGCAGATAAAATGTACCATGCAGAGGTGTTGGGCAAGAAACTGGGTGTAGATTGGACTGAGGGATACTTCTACACCGATTCCTACAGTGATTTGCCAGTACTCGAAACTGTACGGCATCCTGTTGTCGTGTGTCCAGACCCAAGACTAGACCGAGAAGCCACCGAGAGGGGCTGGAAGATACTTAGGTACTAAGATACTAAGCTACGAAGAAGAAATTACGTGGCGAAGGTTGGCAGTGGTGCTGTCATTCGACAATGGCTGTGCTGTCTTCATTTTGCAAGGTTGTGCCCTGTTCCCAAGCATTCTTTCGAAGCAGAGCCAGTCCAACTGTGCCATCGGATGCAATGGACGTCAAGGTTCCAGCCTTTTTGTTTGCCAACAAGAGTGCATCTCCAACCGCCCACGCTCCAGAAAGTTTGACACGAAGCAACTTTTTGGTGGCAAGTTTCTTGATGTCCATTCGATTGATAATTTCTTGGCCGATGTAGCAGCCCTTGTTGAAAGAGCAGACCGCATCTTGAAGGTCGTAATCGTGAATGAAGGATTTGTCGGTGAAATCTTGAGGGTATCTCGGCGTTCCAGTTTGAATGCGAAAGTCTTCAAATTGCACTGCTGTTGTGGGTGGCGTGTGGCTGTTCAGACGATCTACAATGGCCTTCCACTCTGTCACATCATCCGTTGCTGAAATGATATCCACCCCAGGGACGCCATTGAGTCGAGAGCGGTCTCGAATCCAGACCAGACCATGGGAGACAGCTTGTCCAGGCTCTGGAATGGGGAGCGACAATTCGGTGAGGACACCGTGCAGTTGATCTCCAAAGACGTGACAGATTTGGGTGCCATGTTCTTCGAGTTCTATTTCGTCGAGCATCATATACATCTTGAATCGACTGTTGAACTCATCGAGTGAATTGCCGTCCAAAGTACAGAGAAACTCTGTATTAGAAACACAGATGGCATCCAGAAAGCCTTGAACCCGTCCCCGATCGTCACAAATGGCGGAACGGTGGTGTTGATTGGTCTGCATGGAGCGAAAGTTGTTGCTGAACATACCGTTGCACCAGCGCTTGGTGTCGTCTCCGGAGAGCGTAAAGGTCGCTGCGTCTTGAAGGGTGTGGCCAAAAGAATGATTCATCGTGCTCTCCAGTCAAACGAAGGTTCTGCTTGTAGACATATATCTCAGTTTGGAGGGCGCTTCCATTTAGGACGAACAAAGGGGAGGGTGTCGTCGTTGTCCAGTATGTCTTCCACTTCCACGTCATCGGTGAGATCGGCGAGTAATTCGGCGGTTTCGATTGGTTGTACACCAAACCCACTCGGGTCTAGATCTTCAGTGTCTTCTGTGTCATCGAACGTATGATTGCCAGTACTGAGCAATGGGGCGGACAATTCTTCCACCTGTTCAATTGAGACTTCTGCGGTGTTTAGAGGTTGGTTCAAATCAGGGGCTTGAGCGA
>CBFICN010000052.1:0-20108 GCA_965661045.1 uncultured Myxococcota bacterium | reverse complement strand
ATCGCTGTTGGAGGTTTTGTGCAACGATCTCATCGAATGTTCCCTAACTTGCCCCTCAGTCAGAGAGGACCAGTTCACGCCTTGGAAATTGATTCTAAAGTGTTGCAAGGCAATTATTGGAACGACCCAACCAGACGAGATTTGTTTGTCTATACGCCTGCAGGTTATGACCCCGAACAACGCTACCCAATTGTTGTGTTTTTGGCCGGCTTCGCCGGGACCGGTGAGGGCATGTTGAGCAGAACGCTGACCGAGTACTCCTTGGCTACACGTTGTGACAAATGGATTGCGGAAGGGCAATGTCCACCATTCATTGCGGTCTTGCCACAGTGCATGACCTATTTGGGTGGTTCGCAGTTCGTAGATTCACCTGCCATTGGAAATTACGCCACCCATTTGATGTCAGAGTTGATTCCCTTTGTGGGAGAGCATTTTTCTTGGAATGGTCGACTGGGTTTGACGGGCCGGTCTTCTGGTGGCTATGGTGCCTTGCGGTTGGCAATGGAGTACCCAGATCAAGTACAGGGTGTGGCGTGTCACGCAGGCGATATGGGATTTGAAACAGCCTTTGTTGGTGAGCTTACGGCTGCACTGTTGCCCTTGCATAAGGCCGGCAGTCCATTGGCTTTTTTGGAAGAATTTTGGGCGCGCAGTCGCTTTTCGGCAAATGACTTTGCTGCTTTCAATTTGCTCTGTATGTCGGCATCCTACGCCCCCAATGTTGAAGTTCCCAAAGGAACGTTTCCGGCAGATTTACCCATTGATATTGAAACGGGGGAAATCAACTGGCCCAATTTCGAGCGTTGGATGGCCCACGATCCCTTGACGTTGTTGGAAGAGGAGGCTCATCAAACAGCCTTGAGTCAACTGACGTATTTCTTTGTCGATGTGGGGCGTTGGGACGAATACAACCTACAGTTTGGTGCACGGGCGTTGACAGCGCGGTTGAATGAACTTGGAATTGCCCATCGGTATGAAGAATTCGATGGGGGACACCGTGGCACAACCTATCGATACGACGTCAGTATTCCTGCCATGGTCAAGGCTTTGTCTGTTTCTGAGTAGATGCTGAGTCTCTACCACTTTTCGACCTATGCTATCTCTTATCTCTGCTATGCATTGAGGGAATTAGAAAAGTACAGGAACAAGAAAGGGGACCATCTTGGTCCCCTTTTTGGTGTTTCTGGTTGGCGTATCCCAGTCTGTATCAATCTTCTTTGTTGTCGGTCGCCTTTTTGCGGATTCGAACACCAGCAGCAGAAGTTTCGGTCATGGCGGCTGCACTGGAACGATCTTCGCCAATGGCTGCATAATTCACCGATGCTTGGGCTGCCAAAATCGCTGTGACTTGCTCAACATATCGCTTTGACTGGATGAATTCGGGACTGTTTGGTGCCGATGCGTCCATGGCCGATTGATAGGCTTTGAGTGCCAATACGGGGTTGCCCGTGATGAGGTAGTATTCACCGCGTACGGCATTGATTGCACTGTTGTTTCTTGACAGTTTGAAGGCTCGGTCTAGGTGACTCTCTACGTCAATCAAGTTGTTTTGACGAATGAGCAAGCGTGCTTTGCAAATGTGTGCATCGCTGTTGTCGCGTTTGTTCAATGCGGTAGAGAGCAGGTTTTCGATGGTGTCATAGTCTTCGCTTTCAGTGTCCAACAAGATTCCAGCGAGTGCGACTTGAAGTCGAATACTGCCACTGTCCTTTGCCAGACAGCGTTCCAAAGATGCTTTGGCACTGTTGAGCAACGCTTCTTTTTCATCGATATTCATCATGGCTCGTTTGCGCAGAATATTGATTTCTCGAAGTGTGTGTACAGCGGGGGCACTGCCAGAGTAGAGTTCACTGGCTTTGGCCAATGCTTCACTGGCTGCTTCAAAATGTTCACTGCCCATTTTGGAGAGCAAGTCGCCACGAAGACTGTGGTATGCAGGAGACGTTGGGTGGAGTTCAATCGCTTTATCAATCGTTTGAAGGGCAGCCTGTCCATGACCTTGCGCGTTGAGCATGTTGGCCATTTTGAACCAAATCTCTTCAATGTCTCCGAAGTGCTGAATGCCTTCTTGAAGAACTTTTAGGGCCTTTTCAGGGGCGCGATTGTTGAGCATTTTGCTCTCTTCCAAGATGAATTTGGGCATCATGGCGCGACCTCGTCGTTCAGCAAAAATTTGCTCAACGTGTTTGCGCTTTTCCTTGTTGTGCAATGCGCGCTTGGCCTCTAAGAACAAGAGTTCTGGGTGATTTGGTGCCATGTGCAACCCATCTTTGATTTGAAGGTCGGCGATGTGGCCAAAGTCTGTTTTGCCTTTTGACTTTCTAGAGGCCAACTCGGTTGCACTGGCGACAATGGCATCGACACAACCCAAGGGGGTTTTCCATATGCGCTTGCGTTTGCGGGCAGCCCAAAACAAGGCATTGGCTTCTTGCAGATACGCCAGTTCAGACAGCGCGTTGGGATTTTCCTTGTTGAACTTCGCAGATGCGTCTTTTGAGCGTTCCATTTGTCCTTCAGCCAATTCTTCAAGGATATCGTAATTGAAGATGGCTTCATTTTTGTACACGCTGTGAATGAGTTCGTTCGCATAGTAACGTCGACCACCTTGAGACGGTGTCTGTTCCAATACACCCGCTGCCAACAGTTTGGCGCGCATCTTTCCATTGATTCCGATTTCGGTGAGGTGTACGGCGGATGTTGGGGCATTGAATACGGCGATTTGTTTGATCGCTGCGGCTTCTTCTTTGCTCAGTTTATTGGTCTGCTTTTGCATCAGTTTACGCAATTGACGGAAGTCATGTGCAGAGTTCATTTTGGCAAAGTTGTCGTCTGACAACCGAGCGTATGACCCTTCGGCTTTGCTTCGGATCAGTAGAAACCGGATGGCAACGGGGTGTCCTTTGGTGCGTTTGAGGATTTGAGCCAGTTCTTCTTCCGACGCTTCTGGAGCATCCCAAAGTGAGACGAGTTCTTGGAGATCAGCTTCAGTCAGTCCATTCAAATTGAGTGTTCGAAGCGATTTGCCAGTAGAGGGCAGTTTGGTTGTCAAAAATACCAGTTTCATCGCTGTTTCTGTGGTCCACAGTTTGGTCAATACCATTTCCATGAGTCCAAACGCGTTGAAACTTTTGCGACTGTTCATCCGGTTGTGGAGTCCACTGACGATGAATACGTGGTTTGACAAGGCTTCGTTTTGGAGACCGACTTCTAAAAACTCCAGGGTTTGAGCGATGGAAATGCGTTTCTTTCCAGAAAGTCCCTTGAGAAGACGATCATCGCCAACGTCGGCAAAGGTTTGAGCCAATCGACCAAGCAGCGCATCGACATTCAAATAGTTGTTGATGTGCAGGTCTGGGACTCGGGTCCAGTCATGCTGATCGATGATGTGTTCAATCAGATAGCGCTTGCCAATGCCCTCTACGCCTTTGATACAAACTGGGGTACCTGAAGTGGTAAGCATGTCTGTCAGTTGTGTTGTTTCCTCATTTCTTCCGACAAACTTAAATGCCAAAGTCTTTGCTTTTGAAGGCTTTTTGACTTGTTTGCTCTGGACGGCGATGGCAGGAAGGGTACGGAAAAAGTTCAGCGTGTTGTTTTTGATGTGGGTCATCTTCAAGTTCATCAATCCCATCGGCATGGTCCAGCGGTTGTAGAACTTGGCGATGATGAACAGCTGAGGACGTGGATTTTGGCTTGTGATAAACGTAGTGATTGCATCAATGTGCGGTTCGTCAAAACTTGGTTCTACCAATACAAGCACCGCTTGGTTCTCTGTCGCGGGACTCAGGTTTTCTGGGCTGAAGGCTAGAACTGTCTCTGAAGATTCGTCGGTTAATGAAACGGCGTGAACATTTTTCTTGGCGATTTCGGCTTCTGCAGGGCTTCCTACAATGCCGGAACCGATTAGGAAAATACAGCGTTTTTGGGCAATGGCAGTTTCAATGTGTTGCATGAGAGCTCCTCAGCATTTGGGTCTATGTATTGGTTAATTGGTGAACCCACGTGGTGGGAGTTCAGGATTTGGTTGTGTACCCAAAATTAGGCTGAATTTAATTCAAAAAGTACCAAGAAGCAAGCAACATTCTCTCGATGAGCAATATTATTAAAGAGCATGTTGTGAGGTTTCTGTTCAAATCAGTTACTCTACTTGTAAAAATGTGTTCGGATGGAGTGGTATGCCCTCAGATACAATCACCATTGCAGGATTTGAACTCATTGAGCAGAGACCCACCCACGATGCTGGTATAGAACACTGGATAGCACAGGGAATGGGGCGTCCTGCCGATGTGTATACGTTGCCGTTGGAATATCGTGAACGGTTGAGTGGGTTGCCCAATATCGTTGGTTTCACCCAATGGAGACTGATCGAAGAACAGAATCAGTTGTATGTTATCATGCCGGGACGAATTGAGGTTTCGGTCAGTCAGTTGCGCAAAAAATTTGGTGCAGAGGTGTGTGTCGGTGTTTTGTGGCACATTGCGGATTTGTTGGGCCTGCTTCATCAATCTGGAAGAGCACACAATCTGTTGCATGCAGACAGCATTGGGTTGAACGACCTCGGAGAATTGGAGATTCGTCCGGCGTTGGGGCGGTTTATAGTGTCGGATCCCGATCCGAAAGCCACAGCCATTGCTACGGATTGCTGGCAAATTGGTCCCATCATGAAACACTTGGGCATTGATGAATCAATGGATCCACTGTTTGGGTTGTTGAAGCGTGGTTTACAAGAAGAATATGCTCGTCTTCGACTCCAACCGGCTACGGCCGTGCGTCAAAGTATTGCAGCCGTATGGGCTCGACATCCTGAGTGGGAGTTGAAGTTCATCGATGCAATGGGTGGGAGTTGGGCGTTGAATCAGCGAAGTCTTGAAGAGAGCACTGTGTTGCCACATCGACTGAGCGACTTGCGTCCAAAGATGTCGATCAACGACATTCGTGATCTACCGGAGTCCATCGATTTGTGGGGGAACTTGTTCAATTCTTCCTCAATTGATGAAGCTTCGTCTTCACAAGCTCTGTTGATGGAAGCCTTGAGCGCTCGAAAAAATTTGAAGACAGAATCGACAACTCGAATTGTGTTGCCTTCTCACAAAGAACGAGAGGACGTAGTTGAAGAACCCACTGCACGATTGCAAATTGAATTGCAAACCTCCCCCATACAGGTGTCGGTTCAACAACGGGCTTCTAGATCAAGTGCCGGACTGGTTTCCATTCAGGAAGTTGGACTCGAAGATGAGGTGTCTCCTGCCTTGCCCGAGGATGAAGAGCGGTATTTTCAAGGGCTGGCAGCGATTGTAGAGGAAACCGCGGACAATCTTGAAGTGCTGCATCGAAAAAGACGGCGCAGTCTCTCAAAAAGTATGCCGAAACCCCCCTCTGTTCTTCCACCACCGGTGATTGAACTTTCAACAGAAGCACCGTTGCATCGAATTGTCGAAGAGATTGAAGAACACAGTGCGGTCGTACAACCTGTTACCACTGAGAACGAGGAATCAGAAGACGTCGAGGTTGGTGGTCAGACAGTTGATTTTTCGGATGTGGAGTTTGAAGAGAACGTTGAGGATTCAACCGTCTTGAAGGTCGAGCCTGTAGTGGGTGCACCTTCAGAACCAGAGCCGGTTTCTGTAGACGTCAATACGCAAGAAGAGCCTTCGGTGGAGGTTTCTGAACCCTCTGAAGTTGAAGATGCAACCGTCGTTGTATCGTTGAAGGAGGAAACTCCAGTATCGAAGGTAGAAGCGTCGTTGTCAGTTGAATCTTCGACTTCTACAATTGAAAATGTTCAGGAAACTCTTACGTCGAGCGAATCAATAGAACCTGAATGGACAGAAGTGCGCACGGACAGTCCAGTAGAGAATCTGGTGGATGAGGAAGTCTCCAGTGATGTGCACCATCACGATCATCGAGCCGTCGACGAAGTTTTGGACAACAGTGTTGGAGATACAGTAGTCGATGCAGCACCACTAGTAGCGGATGCTGACTTGGTAGAATCGGATTCTTTTGAACCGACAGAAATCCTGTCTGGCTCAGTTTCTGTTGAACTCGAACTCAGTGTTGAACCAGAAATCTCAATAGAAGATTCATCTGTTGAAATCCCAACAACAGCACTTGTGCCATCTGTATCGACGGAAGAAGAGCCTGCACAAGAAAACGTAGAGTCGGCGTTCGTCTCTGAGTCTGACGGTCAGGTACAAGTATCCATTGCCAACATGCCCTTGATTTCAATCGTGGAAGAGTACAGTGAGGAAGAGACAGGGGGGACTGTTCAAGAGGGTGTGGACGTTGTTGAACAGCAAGGCGCTCGAATAGAGTTGGTGATGGAAGAACCCGCACTTGAAGTGTCAGATGAAGGTCTCAATGCGGTATTTGAGCCAACAGTGGATTTGAATACATCAACTACACCTACGTACGTAGAGACTGCGAGCGAAGAGGGTGGTTTTGTTGCCGAACTGAGTGAAGCCATTTCACCCATGGCTAGAACAGAAGATGCGTTGGATGTTGAAGAGCCTCTCGCGGATATCGAGTTTCCTTCCATTGAAGAAGTGAAAGCCAATGACTCTGCTTTTGCAGGGGATGTCAACGCGTTGTTCGATGCCAGCCCAGTTGTTGACACTCGAGTAGAACCAGCAGTGAATGTGCCAACGGTGAATGTGCAGAGTACGACTCCATCTGTATTTGAAGAATCTGAGCCGATGGTGCCTGCTGAGCCAATGACAGCAAGACCAACCGCATCTGAATCGATGGAACCAAAATGGACCGGTGCCAGTGCCTTCGACAATTTGTCCAACGAAGAAGATGCTCTGGGAGATGAGAAGTATGCTTTCGAGCAAGTGGAACTGGGAGATGTGGATGCCGTATTGGGAGAGTCGATTCGGGACATTTCTGAATTGGAAAAGCGTGGCTCTCCGATTGGATTGTTGTTGATTGTTGGACTCGTTCTCATCTTTGGGATTGTCTATGCACTCAACCCACAAGATTCGGTTGATTCCGTAGTGGAAGAGGGGGCGCTGACCGAACAGCAAGATTTGGATCCAGTCGTCGCTCAAGAAAGTACGATCAAAATTCAAACGAATCCACCACAAGGTCGCGTATACATTGAGAATCAAGAATTGGGTGTCGCCCCACTCGATTGGGAGATGACCGAGGGAGACCAGTTCATGATGTGTGTAGATTGGGGAAGCAATCCCATTTGTCGCAGGGTTTCTCGATCGGAATTCGGTACAGAATACACCTTTGTCCGGAAGCAGACGCCATAATTCTTCCAGTGAACCCTCTCAGAAACTGGAGCGTAGATAGATGCCCACAGAACATCCAACCTTAGCGGAACAAGCCCAGCGCTTTCCAAAGGAACCGGGTATATACTTCTTTCGCAATGCCAAAGGTCGAATCTTGTACATCGGCAAAGCGAAAAATCTGCGCAATCGAATCTTTCAATACATTCGAAAAACCGACGGCCGACGCATGATCAGTCGATTGCTGAATCAGTCAAAAAATATTGATTTTACCATCACCAAAGATGAAAAATCAGCATTGATTTTAGAGGCGCGACAAATCCAAGAACACAAGCCAAAGTTCAATGTTCAACTGTTGGATGGACGGGCTTTTTTGCATTTTCATTTGGATGAAACCCACGACTATCCTGCGTTGACGTTGACCCGCTACCCCAAACCACGAAAAGGGCATCGGTATTTTGGACCATACGTAGACAGTAAAGCGGCAAGGGACGCCATGGAGATCATCGACAAGAATTTCCAGCTGCGAACCTGTAGCGACGACACTTTGAAAAGAGAGAAAAGACCGTGCTTGGAATATCACATTCATCGTTGCTTGGCGCCCTGTGTCGAGAAGTGTACAGCGGAGACCTATCAAGATGAGATTCAAAGGGTACTTGGTTTTTTGGACGGAGACCACCAGCAAGTGCTCGACAAGATGGAAACTCGGATGCAGATGCTCAGTGGGCAGTTGCGTTTTGAAGACGCCATGGTGGTCCGTGATCAGAGGGTGAGAATACAGCAGTTGCTCGATGAAACCACCCAAACGACTCAGCAGCGTAAGGACAGAGACTATTGGGCGATTGAGCAGATTGGAAATGTTGGTGTCTATGCGGTTTCAGCCTATCGCAGAGGAGACATGCGTCCGGTTGTCACGAGACCTTTCTCTGACGTCATCGAAGAAAGTCCCGAGGAGATGTTGTGCTCGTTGCTCAGTGGGTGGTATGTGCTTGAAGCGCCACATGAGATTGTTGTACCGTTTCTACCAGCCTCTCATGAAGTCCTAGAAGAAGTGCTCTCAGAGCGAGTCGGAAGACAGGTGAAGATATCTGTACCACAACGTGGGGAACGACTGGAGAAATTGAAACTGGCACACAAAAATGCCCAAGCGAAGTATCGACAAGTACAGGACGAATCGACCCAGCGAAAAGACTTGCTCATTGCCTTTCAGCAGGCTGCCAACCTCAGCCAAATTCCATTTCGCATCGAGTGTTTCGACAACTCTCATCTTGGTGGGACGATGCCTGTGTCATCGATGGTGGTGTTTGAGCACGGCAAGCCCAACAAGTATGCCTATCGTCGATTTAAGATCAAAGAAGCGGAAGGGGGAGATGATTATGGAGGTATGCGCGAAGTGTTGATGCGTCGCTTCAAGCACGGGCTCAAAAAGAACAACGAAGGTTGGGAATTGCCCCAGTTGCTGATCGTCGACGGTGGAAAGGGACAACTCAACATTGCAATGGAAGTGTTGGATGAACTCGACGTCTCTGGTGTGGACGTCATCGGTGTGGTCAAGCCACGCACCCATCGCAAACGGGGCAACACAGAGATGCCCGATCGGATTGTGTCTCCAGATTTGGTAGAACCGGTGGAATTGCCAAAAAACGATCCCGTTCTGTTGTTTGTACAACGGATTCGCGATGAGGCCCACAATACAGCCGTGGCCTATCAAAAGAAACAACGCGAAAAGCACTACACACGCTCAGATTTGGATGGTGTGTCAGGGGTGGGCCCCAAACTCAAGAAGGCATTGCTGCTACACTTTGGTTCTGTGAAGGCGGTAGCACAAGCCGATCCAACCAAACTGATGCAGGTTGATGGCGTTGGAGAGTCCATGGCTGAACGAATTGTGCAGCACTTTTCTCGATTGAACAAAGGCTAGCCCTATTTGGATAGACAGACCGCATAGGCGGTGACAGAAACATTGCCAGCGTAGCACTTCCATCCAGATTGTGCACCAGAGTTGGCGGCGTCGACCGGGAAGGATCTCTCTAAGCCTGCACCCGCATCGCATCCACCGTGGAGTAAGATGTCGTCGTTGTCATCACACTGGGCAAACGGAGTACCTGTCCCCGAATCTGTTCTTTCGTAGATGGAGCCGTAGGAGAGGCCACCGCTACTTTGGGCTGCACAGACCCAAGCCGAACCATCGTATTTTGCAATTTCATCGGTGCTACAGTTGAGGTCTGCCAATGTATCTGCATCGGTTGCGGTGGTGACAATCGTCGAACCACCCATCGTTGAACCCGCTGCCAATCCGATGGCACCGTTGGTGACAAATGTCTCGACTTCAGACTCAGAAAGTTGGGTGTCTTGGTCTGTCGCAGTTGTCACAATCGTCGAACCACCCATCGTTGAACCCGCTGCCAATCCGATGGTACCGTTTGTAACGAAGGTTTCCACTTGTGACTCGGACAGTTGAGTATTGGCATCGGTTGCGGTGGTGACAATGGTCTGGCCGTTCAACGTTGTTCCACTTGCCAAAGATAGAGCGCCGTTGGTGACAAATGTCTCGACTTCAGACTCAGAGAGTTGGGTGTTGGCATCGGTTGCCGTGGTCACGATGTTGGAACCGTTGACTTTGGAGTTTGCGGCAAGATCAATGACACCGTTGGTGACAAATGTCTCGACTTGAGACTCGGAGAGTTGGGTGTCGGTATCCACGTCTGCGTCGCAGTACCACTCACCAAGTGTGCCATCGTATCGAGCAATGTCTCCATCTTGACAAGACATGCCCAAGCCCACCAAAGTGTTGTCTACATCGGTCAAGATCATGGCGCCACCGATGGTGGTGTTTGCATTGAGGTTGTACGCGTTGTTGGCGATGTAGGAACCGACTTCAGAGGGGGTCAGGGTGTTGTCCGAGACACAAGTCCAGTCACTGCCGTCCCAACTCACGATTTCTCCACCAGCACAGGAGGCGTCGAGCAGGTCCAGTTCATCGCCATCGCTCAAGCCTGTGGGAACATTTTGGAGGTTGTTCCAGTTGAGGTTTGAACTGGGGGTTAAGATGGCAGCCCCACCAATATTGGTGTTGGCGTGAAGGTTGAGAGAGGTCGCACTTTCTACGTAATTTTCGACTTCAGAGGGACTGAGCACATTGTCGATGTTGTCTGAAAATCCAGAGGGCTTGCCCTGAACATTGCTCCAATCTGGCAAGAGGGTTGTCGCACTGGTCACCACGCTGTGTCCACCAACCGTCGTTGAGGCAGCCAGACTTAAGCCGGCTTGGTTTTCGACGTAGCCAATCACCTGTGGTCCAGACAGTACATCGTCCACTTCATCTGCAAATCCAGAAGGAACACCTTGGACGTCGTCCCACAAGGGAGTGACAGGTTGTCCCACCCATGTACCGGTGGCATCAATGACGGGACTGCCTTGAATGCTAACGGTGTCTGCATCCACAGAGCCCCCCATGACACTTTCAGCAATACCGGCAATTTGGGCATAGGGTGCAGAATTGACGGCTTGACGTGGACTCATAGGGGCGTTTGCATCCAACTGAACTTCAAGGTAGACAGGATAGTTCAGCAGTGTCTCGGAATCCAGTAGATTGCTCTGTGCCGTCCCCAAAACTGTGGCGTAATACCCATTGTTGAACTGCACGCTCAGGGATTCTGACCACAGAAGCGAGCCGTTGGTGCTGTCGTCGTAGATTCGGAACGTCAGGGTGTGTACACCAGTGACCGATGCACCAGAACCGTCCAGCAATCGACCTTGTTGAGTCAATTGTAGGGGAACTGCATTGGCTTCAAATAGCAATGAGAAAATGAGAGATGTGAACATGCTTTACTCCGGAGTGTAAACGTAATGAGAGCCCAATTGCAAGGTGTAGCCAGACGCGTCTGTACTTTCCCCAGCGGTAAGGGTTAAATCGGATAAACAAGAGGCGAGGTCATAGTTGCCATCGGTGCCATAGCTGGCTGCAGCACAGGTGTTTTGTCCCACGGCGGCTTCAACATTGGCCCCCACGGTCACACTGGCCGTGATTGGATTGCTGTCGTCTGTTCCATCGGTGGCAATCACAGTACAGACCCACGTTTCTCCATCGGCGATTTGGGAAGTGGGGATTGTATCGGTGGCAAAGTTTGTGCTGGTGCCATTCACTGTCCACGTGTAGGACAGTCCAATGCTGTCTCCATCCAAGTCACTGCTCTGGACGATGCAGGTTAGATCGTCCACACCCACGACAGGGTTGAGTGGGTCGATGAAGCCATTGAAGACACTTGGAGGTGTGTTTGCAATCGTTTGGATGGCGGATGTGACTGAGTCGGTGGCAAATCCATCGTCTACGGTGACGACGATGTACACCTCTTGATCTCGGTCAAAATAATCCACACCGTCTAAGGTGTCTGTTGTGTTGGTGTTGCTCGAACTTTGAACCGCCGTACCGTCTACGTACCAAACCCAAGTGTGGGTTAAGGTGTCCCCATCCAAGTCTGTGCTGTCTACCGTTGCGGTAATGATGTCATTGGTTTCATTTTCACTGGGAGACAACGTGACAGAGTGGGCGATTGGAGGCGTGTTTACAATGGTTGTACTGGCTTCCATGAACGAGCCAACGTCAAACCCATCGTTTGGCGTGACCCTGCACGTGACCACATCCCCTTGTGAAAATGGACCATTTAGAATATCAGTGGCACCGGAAACTGGGCTGTTGTTGATGAACCAATCAAAGGAGTAAGAGGGATTTGTGTCAGCAATGTCCACGTCGCTAGAGGCGTAAGAGCAGGTGATGTCATCCAGTGTTGTTGGACTGCTTGGGGACACCGCTACAGAAGTCATGACTGGCGCAGTGTTGGAGATGGTGATGTCACTTTCAATGGAGGGGCCGTTCGTGATGCCGTCTGTTGGCGTGACTCGAACCATCCAAGTTTCATTTTTCAGGGTGTCACTTGCGGGGATGGTCGAACTGGTGTGGGTGGCAGACAACGTGCCATTTTGAAACCATTCGTACAGGTAGGTTACTGTGGTGCCATCAAAGTCCGTAGAACCAGTGGCGATTGCCTCGAGGGCGTCCGTGGTTGTAGCCGGATTTGGTGAAATGACCAAACTTGGTTGCGAAGGGATTGCATTGACAACCATACTCACTTGTTGAGAGGCGTACAGTCCATCGACGTCGGTTACAGTGGCGGTGATGAGGTGGGTGCCAAAACTCAAAGAGTCGGTTTCAAACTGAGAAATTCCGCTGGACTCTGCGGGACCAACATACAGGGTTCCGTTGATGTCAGACTCCCACTCGACCATCAGTTCAGAACCACTTTGTTCGGTGTCGGAGACAAATGCCGAGAACACTTGTTCATCGCCTTCATTGATCAGTGTGTTGGCATAGGGTTGTTGCAACACGATGCTCGGTGGTGTTCCAATGGAGTATTCAATCGTGTCTGTACACGATAAACCCATCTCATCGGTGACCGTCAACGTCACTTGGTGGGTGTTTTGAGATAGGTCACTGGCCTCAAAACTGTATGTTCCAGCAGCATCTCCCATTCCTGTAGACAGTTCTCCATCCTTGTCTGAAGTCCAACTGACCGCCAGCATGGTAGGTTCTATGTCTGGATCGGAAAAAGTTCCAGCAAAAGTGACCGTTTCCCCAGCCACGGAAAACTCTCCCGAAACTGGTTCAGTGATCTCACAAGAAGGAGCCGTATTGGCTGCAGTGATCGTGATGTTGACTGAAGAAGTGTCTGTTTTGTCTGTGGGGTCTGTCGCTTCTAAACTCAGCGTATAGTCTCCCTCTGGTAAGGTGATTTGATCTGTGATGATGCCGTCAGATGCAGGTGGGAGGATGTCTAGCTCCCCAATTCCACTGGCCGTCCACACGATATTCAAATCGTTGAGGGCATTGTCCGCATCGGCAACCGATGCCGATACATCGATGACTTGATCTGCATAGAACGAACTTCCATCCGTTGGGGTGAGAATTTCAACTTCGGGGGGATTGGTGGATTCTATGTTGATGGATACTTCCTTGAGAGAAGATGCACCCTCTGGGTCTTGTACTTCCGCCCTTATTTGTGACATTCCGACGGCTGCTGTCAGCGCACATGTCGCGTTCCCACCTGCATCTGGAGCAGTCCATTCACAAACGGCCTCTCCGTTGATGGACCATTGCACCGACAAGTCTGTAGCGAGGTGGTCTTCATCGGTCACTTGAGCGAGCATTTGGATTTCTTCACCTTCTGTCCACAGTTCGCCATCGAGTGGATTGATGATGGTCACCGAAGGGGTGGCGTTTGTCGGAGGTTCTTCTTTGTCCCCACAACCAGTTCCAAACAGGACCAAGCTTGGCAACCACAGTGCTACTGACTTCATATTTGCGTTCTCCCAGATCAAACTCTACACAGTATAACCAATGTTATTCGTAGATGTCACTTGCAAAACGGTCACGGTGCGCAGATTGGGTATCTATTCTGTGGTTTCAGTCGACATGGTCGGTGTCGCTGCACCCATCATAGAGGATGAATGAAGCGTCAACTGCTTTTGTGGTCTCCTGGTGTTTCAATCCAGGAGTTCTTTGTTGTTTTACAGATCCCCGTACTGTGGTCCATCACCAGCTTGTGGTGGTACCCACTTGATGACTTGATAGGGGTCGCGGATGTCACAGGTTTTGCAGTGTACACAGTTGGAAAAGTCCACTTGGAGTCGTCTACCGTGTGGTGCAGACTCATCTTCTACAATGTTGTAGACCTGAGCTGGACAGAAACGTTCGCACGGGTTTCCGTATTCTTCTCGACACGTGGTCACGCAGTGGTGTGGATCCGGTGGTGTGACAACCAAATGAGACGGCTGATGTTCGTCGTGGGTTGAGCCCGACAGGTAGACACTGTAGAGTTTGTCGACGATGTATTCGTTGTCGTACTCCAAGTCTTCATACCGTCCCGCTCCAGGAATCAGTTTTGGGCGTTTGCTCAAATCGTTGCCGTAGTATTGCTTGAGGGTGTGCATGCCCTCGTGGTCTTCATGGGCTTTGACGATGGCGCCTGCACCAAACAATGGGGTGGTGACTTTGGATACACCATATTTCATGGCACCGATGGGTAGGCCATTTTTGGAGATGTTGGTGTGGAAGTTTTGTGAGACTTCCATCTCTGTTTTAATCCAAGACTGGTCGACTTTGGCTTTGTAGCGTTGGGTGTGAGATTCTCCGAACTCTCCAGCCAACAAACATTCAAATGCGGCTTCACCTGCCAGCATCCCAGATTTCATTGCCAAGTGAATCCCTTTGATTCTGGCAGCGTTGAGGAAAGAGGCTGAGTCTCCCACAACCATTGCTCCCGGTGCGTAGAGTTTGGGCATGCAACCCCAACCGCCCACGGTCACTGCCTTTGCTCCATACTTGACGACTTTTCCACCCTTGAGAATCTCTCCAATTTTGGGGTGCAGTTTGAGTTTTTGGAGTAGATAATGCACATCTTGGTCAGGGTTGTGTCCATCGAGTACCGCCAACAATCCGATGGCTACGCGATCTCCACCCATCGAGTAGATGAATGCACCACCGAAGGTTCCGTTGATTGGACCCAGTGACCCGTTGAGGGGGTAGCCGGCAGTCAAGTACACAAAGCCATCTTTGACTGAGCCTTTTGGAAGTTCCAACACTTCTTTGCACCCAGTTTCATAGGTGATGGGGTTGTTGCTCAGCATGTCAAACTTGTTGAACAGTTGTCTGGACAACGTTCCGCGGGGTCCTTCTCCGAGGATGGTGACTTTGGCTACGATGTCGGCACCCGGTTCGAAGTCGTCGCGTGGTGTTCCATCTGTGCCAATTCCATAGTCTCGAGTGCGCACACCAATGACTTGACCGTTGTCATCGAACAACAACGTGTTTCCTGCCGTTTCGGTCAAAATCTCAATGCCGCGTTCCTCACACCGCTCTGCTAGCCAGGTTTGAAATTTTGCGATGGAGATGATGGGCTTGCCGTGATCGTGGAACTCTGGTGGCATCACAGGAATGGTGAATGAACTGGTTTCGGTGAGCATCAGCATGCTTTCTCGTTCCACAAATCTTTCTACTGGGAAGGTGTCGTCTTCCTTCCATCCAGGAAACAGTTCATTGAGGGCTCGTGGATCCAGCACCGCTCCAGAAATTCCATGGGCACCAACGTCGCTGCCTTTTTCCAAAATCATAATGCGGGCTTGAATGGGGTCTTCTCCCTTTGCTTCAAGCGCATCGTTGTGGTCGTCAATTTGGTTTCTCAACCGAATGGCACCCGACAAACAAGCGGGGCCTGCTCCGACAAATAGAAAGTCCGTGTAAAAAGTTTCGCGTTCCATTTCGTCACTCATCGGTGAACCTCCAAAACATGTTCTTTCTCAATTTGTAACCGTTTATCGCCCTGTTGACACTGAAAATGGGCTCTCAATTGGGCATTGGGTATGCAAAATGATAGAAAAGGGGCACGAATTGCGTACCGTGTCTGTGAGACGTCGATATGCTCTTTGCTGCACATTTTGATTGACCCCATTTGAATAGGAAGGCTCGGATGTCGACACCCTCAAAATCCAATTCCAAATACCTCTTGTTTCTGGTTGTGACCGTTGTTTTTGTCATTTTGGATCAAGCCAGTAAAATTTGGGTCATTCGCAACATCAAGGGACCGCGTATGGTGGTCAAAGATGTCAACATTTTGGACAAGTTTGGTGTGACGTTGCAAGAGTGGGCCGAGTTTCCCAGCAGCATCGATGTCATTCCGGGATTCTTCTCTTTGGTGCACACGCAAAATACCGGAGCCGCATTTGGGATCATGGAAGGCCAGATGATTGTGTTTGGCATCTTTACTTTGATTGCGTTTGGTACCATCGTCTTTACGTTGGCTCAAATGCCTGACGACGATAAGTTTCAAAATTGGGCACTGGCGTTGTTGACCAGTGGGGTCATTGGCAATGCCATCGATCGTGTGCACAAACGTTCGGTGACTGATTTTCTGCATGTGTACTTCGAGAAAGACTCAGCTCTTGGTTCGATGCTAGAAGGGTTGATTGGCTCTACCGCATGGCCGTCATTCAACATTGCTGACGCCGCAATCGTTGTGGGAATGATCATGTTTGGCATTTTCTATGTCTTTTTAGAGGAAGATCATGAAGATGACGGTGAGGACATCAAGAGTCCTGAAACAGCGACGGAAGGTCTGTAAGGGTTACAGCGTCTTGCCTTTGATGTGGACCTTGTACCACAGGTGAAACAAGATGAGGGTCCACAGTTTTAAACCGTGATTTTGCTCTCCGTTTGCGTGTTCTCTATACAGTCTGTGCAATTCACTGGGTTGGAAAATGTGCTGCTCCATTCGAGTGATTTCGGTGACTTGTTGGGCGAGAAAACTGCGACCGTCTTTGCGTAGCCATCGATCAAGGGGCGCCATCATGGTTCTTTTGGGTCTAGACAGCAGTCTCTTGGGCATTCGTTTGGACATGCTTTCGCGCAATATCCACTTGCCATAGAACTCCAATCCTTGAGACCGAACCTTGTAATGACTTGGCAATCTTGCACAATACTCGCGCAAATCTCGATTGAGTATTGGGAACCGCACACTGGAGTCGATGGTTCGAATTCGTGTCAAAGAGTCTTCCACCAACCAACCTCTTTGCCACACGTACAAGATATCATTGATCGGATCAGAGTCGATTTCTTGGTATAGATTGGTCAAGATGCGTCGTCGAACGTTGGGGCGAATGTATGCTGGGTCTTGAAGCAATGCCGCTCGATCAACGGCTTTGAATACATTTGAACCACCGATTTCTTCATCCAATCCAAACTGATTGAGACTGGTAAACCAAGATTCTTTGCCGACCTTTTTTGCCAACCGGTGAAGTCCAAATCGAGATGCTTTTGGCAATCGATGAATGAGTTTGGATCGACGCATTTGTCGAGCGATGATTGGCATGGACCGTCCACCAAAAACCTCATCTCCACCATCGCCTGTAAACAGGGCATCGACACGTTGATGGGCAAACTCAGACAGCAGTGTCTGTATCGCGGAGGCTGGTGTGCTGATGGGTTGATCAAACAGCACAATGTTTTGATACAGGGTGTCAATTAAATCGGCACTGTTGACACGCAGTAGGTGGTTGGGACTGTCGTATAAATGGGCAATTCGACCGGCAAAAGGGGATTCATCGGCTTCTACGCCCTCAATTGTTACGGTGAAAGAGTCCAGTTTGTATCCGAGTTCTCGAGCGTGGTATAAAATGGCACTGGAATCCAGTCCACCACTGAGTAGCACGCCCATTGTTTTTCCAGAGAACAGATCGGGCTCCAGTCCTCGACGCAGCAAGTAGTCGATTTCCAGTAGGGCTTCTCGTTCCGTTGGAACTTGCTGACCCATTTCATACCACTGTGGACGGTACCACCGCTCATGGTGTACTTTCTTGCTTCCAACGATGGATGCGTGACCGGCTATGAAAGAAAATCGGTCTTTGAACAGTGTGCGTGGAGCATGCGTGTATCGAAAGGAGAGATATTCAGACAGGTGTTCAATGGCGACTTCAGGGCGATTGGCACAATTCTCATTGAGGGTTCGCAGAGAACTCGAGACATAGAGTCCTTGTTCTGCTCGAGTCCAGAAAGCATTGTGAAAGCCCATCGCGTCTCGACCCAACCAACAGCGCTCTCGTTTAATGTCGACCGCCAACAGCACAAACTCTTCTGGGCAAGTTTCTAGCGCCCGCAGAGGATCCGCCGTCCAAGAGTCCAAGAAATCTTCACGAATGGTGTTGCTTCCAATCACCAAAAGGGACCAATCTTCGTTGCTGTAGTGACAATGGGGGACTGAAAGCGCTTGTTTGAGTCGAATGTGTGGAAACCGCACTTGTGTTTCGTGTACCCAAGAAGGAAGTGCGTCCGAAGGGGGATTGTTGGTGTGGTGAACAAAGGCTATCCAATCTGACACGGTGTACTCCGAGGGCATTTCTCTCTCCATATCCTTTCAGTGGGCGAGTTGGCAAAACTGGATTACACTGCTGGTATGAATTCTCTAGGTTTAATAGGCTCACTGGGCTGGTGGATAGGGGGTGGTTGTACAACGCTCCAAGAAATGGTTGACATTGTTGAACCCCCTACGAACGTTGTGTTCATCATGGTGGACACCCTTCGACCCGATCGGTTGGGAATATATGGTCACCACAATGCCACCAGTCCGAACTTAGACCGGTATGCTCAGACGGGAATGGTGTTCGAACGAGCGTACGCCCACTCTGGCTGGACACTGCCATCAACGGTGTCGATGATGACAGGACTGTATCCACATGAACATCGAGTTGGTCGGGCACCGGACTCACCATCTGAGTTTGGGTCCTTGCCAGAAGAGAGAACAACTTTGGCTGAAGTGTTTCAACAGCAAGGCTACGCTACGATGGCGGTGGTCAACAACACTTTTTTGGCGCCGGATTTTGGATTGGCACAAGGCTTTGCGACCTTTGATTACCGCGGGGCTGACAATCAAGATATTCGATCTGCCAGAGAGAGCACCGACGTGGCTTTGAAATGGTGGCAAGGCACCGAAGGACCCAAGTTCATGTTTTGGCACGTCATGGAGCCACACATGGACTTGTTGCCTCCCGAAGAAGCCCGTGGAACGTTTGTCTCTACACCGACCGTGGATGTTCCATTTGATTTTAAGCAGGGAGCTGCAATCACCAAGCAGGCTGCCGCAGACAGAGACCCACAGCAAATTGCCGATGTGTTGGCACTGTATGATGAAGAGATTTTGGCGGTGGATCAGCAATTGGGTCGGTTGGTTGAGCGCATTGGCACCGACAATACGATTTTTGTGTTTACATCGGATCATGGTGAAGAGTTTTGGGAGCACGATGATTTTGAACACGGTCACCATTTGAAGAGCGTGTTGACCCACATTCCGCTGATTTTTTGGGGCAAAGGCATCACCAGTGGTCGAGAGCGCATCCTGGTGTCTCACGTGGATATGTTTCACAGCATCTTGTCCCTATTGAAATTGCCAATCCCCATAGAAAGCCATGGCGATATGCTCTTTGGTGAAGTTCTGCCGAGCGGTCGAATGGTCCTTTCAGAAAATACCTTGTACGGTGACCCGTTGTTGTCGGTGGTTTCAGAGACGCACCGACTGGAAATTAATCAAGAGAGCAAAATGGCAGCCCTTTGGACAATGGATGAGAGCGGGAGAGAGGCTGAGGTTCTTCGAGACAACTTGGATGAGTTGGCGACGCCCTTATTCAATTATATCCGTGCAATCCGTGGAGATGTCAACACCATTGAGCAAGTCAACGGTCCGAGTGTTCCATCGCAAGAGGCTTTCCAAAACCTGAAGAAACTGGGATACATTGATGAAGAACGATGAATCATGAACGAGGATTACGGACTGTAAAGGCTCAGAGTTCTTTGTATTCTCTAGTGATTGCCCGAATCTCTATATGATCCCTGCTAAGTTTTTTGGCAACGGTGCGTGGACTTGAACGTCTTCTTTGGTCGTTGGGTGAACAAACTCGAGTCGATGCGCGTGCAGTGCCAGTCTCGGCCAGAGACGTTTTGCTGCACCACCATATTTTCTGTCACCAATGATGGGGAATCCATTCAACTGTGCGTGTCGACGGATTTGGTGCGTTCGACCCGTTTGCAAGGTCACATTGAGTAAACTCATGCCGTCTTTGCTTTCGACCACTGCGAAATCTGTGCGCGCACGTTTGCCATCGAGTTGTTGTTTCCAAGAGCCGTTTGTTTGTGGTTCTCCCACCACCCAAATCCAATATGAGCGTTTGATATGGTGTTCCTTGAAAGCCTGTGAAATAGAAGTATTGTGCGTTTTATCTGTTGTGAACAGCAATAAACCAGATGCAGTTTGATCCAGTCTGTGGTGTTGTCCAACA
>CBFICN010000051.1:0-20320 GCA_965661045.1 uncultured Myxococcota bacterium | reverse complement strand
GTCAACACCGCACCTGAGGAAACAGATGATACTTCAGGTGACACTTCAGGCGACACTACGGATACAGGAGAATAATCATGTTGATCTACTCATTATTGTTGTCAGCCATGGCAGAACCCAACGGTGGGTCTGGTGACGCCACCAAATCCAATGTGGTAGACAGCAGCAAGGACGAGGCAAACACTGTTGAGACCAAAGGAAACCTACGTTTGTTTGCGACATCTAGACCTGGGTTTCCAGTTGACTTTGAAGGGCGTTCCTTAGAACCTGGAATGGTATTGGACTCTCGTTTTCGAACCCAAGCCAATATTGATTTGTCCAGTTGGCAGTTGGAAATTGGGGGAGACCTCTTTCACGGTCAGTTTGCTGGCTCTCCATGGAACCTCGAAGGGGATACGCACCATTATCACCCAGAGCAGATCGGTGTGTTCAACGCGACCAATTTCGCGCTGCGGTCGGTTCAAGTCAAAAAGAAGGTGGGTTCTTTTGCTCTGCAGTCAGGTTTGACCACCTCGCATTGGGGATTGGGACTGATTGCCAACGACGGAAACCACGAACAGCTCTTCTCTCGCACTGATTATGGTGACCGTGTATTTCGAACGGCCGCCATCACCAAACCCGTGGACAAACTTGTTGTCATGGTTGGTGGAGATTGGGTATTAGAAGACGATATTGGCGGGTATACCGCGGGACACATGGCTTATCAAGGATTGGCATCCGCTCAGTATCTGGTAAATAAAGACAACGCAATTGGGTTGTTGAGTGTGTATCGACACCAGACCAAAATGGAAACCGACAAGTCTCTGGAAGGGATGATTTTGGATGTGTATGCCAAAGGGGTGCAATCTGTCGGCGGTGTTGATCTATATGGTGCAGTGGAAGGTGTGTACTTGCATGGAAACCACGGACAAATCTCCAATCGACTAAATCCAGACGGGCTAAAGGTGCGTTCCTATGGTGCTGTAGCAGAACTGGAAATGCGTCACACTGCGGTGGACGTTGGACTGAATCTCGGATTCGCTTCTGGGGATGCCAATCCATCTGATGATGTGTACTCTACGTTCTCAATGGATAGAGACTACAACGCGGGATCGATGATCTTTGATTTGCACCAAGCCGCAACTGAAGTGGCCACCTACAATCTCATCACGGATCCTGAACACGCCGGCAATCCACCAGATGGCGTAGAGTTTGCCGTGACAGAAGGGGCAATTCGTCAGGCGATGTATCTTCAACCGACACTGACGTACAAGAACTTCGCTGACTGGATGGACGTGGCAGTTGGTTCTGTGATGGCATGGCAGACTGTACCGGTATCGTCCCCCTTTATTTCTTATCGAAACGGTGGGGAAGCCGTCAATCAGTTGGGTGAGCCGACGACAGGTTATCAGCTGGGTGTGGAACTGAATTGGGCTGTGATGATAAACCATGAATATGATTCTGGTTTGAAGAATGGATTGTCGATTGAAGGTGCTCATCTTCTCCCATCCGAGAATTTGGGTGTAGACAGTGCACTCTCGATGGTCCGAATACAGTCGAATATCGGGTGGTAAACGGTTGTTATGACAACAGAATCGCAATCCATTGATATTGCAACACTCACAGAAACCTCCCTTGCAGAGCTGCAAACATTGGTCAGCAATATCCAAAACTCCTACCGCATTTACAAGATATCCAAAGGCAATGGGAAATTTCGCGTGATCAAAGCACCGAGCGATGCACTCAAAGAGATACAGAACCGTCTGTTGCATGAACTCTTTTATACCGTGATGCCCCACGACGTTGCCCATGGATTTGTTCCCAATCGGTCTATTCTAACCAATGCAGAGCCCCATGTCGGTCAGCGCATGGTGGCCAACTTTGACATCACCGACTTCTTTCCATCCACGAAACAGAAGATGGTCAAAGCGGTGCTCAAACGGCACTATAATTTATTGGATGCCGATGCGAAGCTCGTAGCTGGTCTTTGTTGTTTGCATGGTGAACTGCCACAAGGGGCGCCGACGAGTCCACATTTGGCCAATCTTGCGATGTGGGATGCCGATGTTCGGTTGCTTGAACTCTCCAATGAGCACAACCTCAATTACACGAGGTATGCAGATGACATGACTTTCTCTGGGGCTTGGACTCCAGACGGACTTCCTAAGATGGTGGGGCAAATTATCAAAGACTACGGATATCGCTTGGCTCCTCACAAAATTAAGTTCTACGGTCAACACAGACGCCAAATGGTAACGGGCTTGGTGGTCAATGAGAAAATCAACATCCCTCGTGAAACACGAAAGCGACTGCGCGCCATCTTGCACGATATGGAAACAAACGGTCCAGAGCAGGCACTTGAACGGTGTAGGTGGAATGAAGATCAATTGCAAGGGTTCTTCTCACTTCAGATGATGTGGGACCGCGAGAACGCCAAAGCCCACATGGAAAATTTGCGTGCACTGTTGGAGAGTCTTTGAAAGTCCGTTAAATTCGAATTGAATCGATCGCAGGAGCTTACCATGGACAAAGAACAAGTCATCGCCAAACTCAATCAAGCCTTGGAAAATGAATATGCTGGGGTTGTGCGCTACAGTCACTACTCGCTGATGATTTTCGGCTTCAATCGCATTCCCATTGTTGGATGGTTTCGTTCTCAGTCCGCGGAGTCGTTGACCCATGCAGAGCAAATCGGCGAGCAGATCACCGCCTTGGGTGGCCATCCGTCGTTGAAAATGGGGAGTTTATTGGAAACCCACAAGCACGCTGTCGGTGAAATCCTAAAAGAGTCTTTGGAGCACGAACGAGCGCAAGTCGCCATCTTGAAAGAAATCTTGGCCCTTGTCGAAGGTGAGGACATCCAACTTGAAGAGTTCATTCGCACCATGATTGCCGATGAGCAAATGCACATTTATGAAATTGAGAAGATGTTGCGTCATCCCGGTTGAGTTTCAATCGACGTGTAGACGACGTTTGTTGACAGAGGAGTGTATTGTACCATTGTTGGACAATGCGCTCTTTTTGTATTTGAAACATCGCTTGAAGTGAAGATTGATAGCAGAGAGTGCTGGTTTAATGGGCAAAGAATGAAAGGCGAGACTCCGTGTACGAGTATGCCCATCGTTGGACCGAATCCATTGCTGTCAAATGTGTCAGCAATCTTTTAAGCTACATTCAGTTGCCAAGAGAGCCCAAATTGGTCTATGACCCAGCCAAAGCATGCACTAAATCCATAGTTGTTGAGGGGCATCGTGACCGTTCCTTCTTTTGACAATCGGGAAAAGTCGCTCAGCTTCTGTCTTGTTGTCGCACTCTATGTAGTTGGATATTGCAGGTCTGAAATCCCAATTGTGCACTGGTGGACTGTCTGAGCACATGAATAGATTGCCATTCAGTTCGAATGTGGCCTGCATAACTTTGCCCTCTTCAACGGGACTGCCGTTGGGTCATCGATTGATGTTGAGTATTCTGGTATTGTCAAACAGTTCCAAATAGAAGTTCATGGCTACTTCAGCATTGCCATCTTGGAATGTCAGTGACCGTATCATTGGCATTTTCATTTTATGGACTCCTTGCGATCTACATCCAATATCCATGAGGTGTGCATTGGATTTGTTACATGTAATTTTCATTGCTGAATGTCCTGTAATTTACAGAGATCCAATTCCACAGTCAGCATCTTTTTGTCATTATTTGATGAAGAGATGTGTGTTTGTTTACACGATAGCGATCACAGGCTCCATGACAATCCCGTATTTTTCTCTGATACTTCCCAAAGTTGTGTCGCAACTGTTCTATCAAGAGCGTGATCTTGGAGTTTTGATTTTCCGATAATCCCAACAAACTCACCTCTTTCTGTGGGGCCATAGAAAGTTTCTTCTTGCAATCCATCTTCTGTTGCGCACAAAACCAAAGGCCATGAGCCCTTTTCGGCAGATTGGCTCATCGGTGAATACATCAGAATACGCGTCAACATTCTTGTCATAAAACTCGCATCGTCTCGAATCAGTGTCGTTCTGGAGGCGCCCGGATGGCACACGTGAACCTGAACGTTGATATCGTTGCTTTGTACTCTGCGTTGCAACTCATACGCAAAAATCATCTGTGCCAATTTACTATGACAGTATGTGTTGTTGGGATGATAGTTCTTGTCGAAATCCAAGTCTTCAAATTGAATTCTTTTATGCCCCATTCGGTAACCCAAACTACTGACAACAACGATTCTTCCATTGGAGTCTTTGATTTGTTCAAAAAGAAGTCCGGTCAATAAAAAGTGTCCATAATAATTAACACCCATTTGTCGTTCAAAACCATCATCGGTTCTCTTTTGAACAGCAACCTGTGCAATCGCTGCATTACAGATCAGTGCATCGATATTGTCAACCTGATCTGTTATGTCTTCTGCAGCTTTTCGAACGCTCTCCAGAGAGGACAAATCCAACTGAATAAAGACGAGATCGGCCTCCGGTTGTGCTTGTTGGATCAGTTCAATGGCATTGTGTGCTCTTTGAGGATTTCGACACAACATGACCACTCTTGCGCCCTTTGAAGCCAGAAGTTTTGTTGCTTCAAACCCCGTGCCAACATTGGCTCCCGTAATGAGAAAGGTTTTGCCTTTTTGAGAAGTGAGTCTTTCTGGTGTCCATCCTTTTGGGCCAAAGGGATTTGCTTCTTTCGTCATAAATTTGTCCTCTTTTCGAATTACATCAATCGTATCAAATCGAGGTACGGCATGATGACACATTCATTTCAATTGTTTGCCTAAAAATGTAAAATTCATACTTTTTATCCAAAATTATGATTGTATACTGATACAAAAATACAAATTGATAAGGATTGTGTTGTGTTAAAGCAAATGCTGTTAAACATGGAACTTGCAGAAGGGATGAATTCCACTGCGCTACCAGGACTGGACATTTATAAAGTTTCAAGTCCATTTCCCAAGGTTCGTACCGTTTACCCCTGCTCAATTTGCTTTATTGTGCAAGGAGCAAAATCGGTATATGTCGGCAAAGAAAGAACCGACTACGGTGAGGGACAGTTTCTGATTTCATCGGTCACAATGCCTGCAGAGTCAGAACTCAGAGAAGCATCCGTTGAAAAGCCATATCTTGGAATCATAATCAAGGTGAACTCGAGTATCATTAGCCAACTACTCTTGGAAGTGGGTGACGATATTGCTTGGTCAGAAGAACAATCAAATCTAGGCTTACTCAAACAAGGTACGATCACCGAAAAAATAGATTCTTCTCTGACGAATCTATTGGATATTGTGAGATCTCCCATGGATTACAAGGTCTTAGGACACCAGCAGCAGAGAGAACTCTACTATCGTATATTGATCAGTCCAATTGGATACTTGTTGCGCAACAGTGCCATACAAAACGCCAAAGCACACAAGATAGCACCTTTGATTCAGTTTATTGAGGGTAACTATCAGCAACCGATCACAATCCAAGATCTAAGTACACGTTCTGGAATGAGTACAACGTCGTTGCATGTGCTATTCAAACAGACAACGTCTCTCTCTCCGATTCAGTTTATCAAAAAGCTTCGTTTACACCACGCGCATACTCTTTTGCAACAGGGCTACAATGCGAGCGAGTCCGCTTATGATTGTGGTTATACAAGTGCAGCTCAATTTAGCCGAGAATTTAAAAGAGAATATGGCATGACCCCCAGCAAAGTACGGTTATCTACGTAGCACAGAGATGACTTCATAATCAAAGAATCAATTCTGTTGTCTCTCATTGAAAAGCCTATACCAGTCGTTCGACGCTCATTCAATAGGATACAGGACAAGAGGTACTTGTCGGAATATTAGCAATAAGATGAACGTTTACTGCGAGAGGTGTCATTCATCCTCGATATTGATCTCGATGCCTTCAATACGGTGGGTCCAGTCTGCACCTATGTACCAGAATTGCTGTGAAACTTTGCAAAGGAGGCCGCACTGTTGACTATTGCGACCGAGCCTTCATATGTCACTCACTGCACTATAGAGTTAAGAGTGACGTGGATGAAGTTTCTCGCTGAACTCAGGGTATTGTTGGGTTGAGGGACTATACTATATTGTGGTGGTAGGGGAGTGAACGTTGCTTTTTGTGTAGGTTTGCTTGGGTGTGGACCATCACCAATAGTATTTACACAAGTACCATCACCAAATCCAAACCCCAACACTGACTACCCAAACCAACTCGACTGTCTTCTCTCCTCTCATCAACCAAAAAGTCAACCCTCAAGACTAAAGCAAGACTCGAGGGCTTAGATGTTGGGGTTAGTAAGTCAATGGGGCCGTTTCGATGAGTGGACGCAAGTTTTCGGCCAGAATTCCACACGTACGAATGAGTCTTTGGATGCGGCCACGCTTTGCTCCGCTAAGAAGTTCGTACTCTTCATCGTATACAACTTCAGCAAGGAGACGACGCAAGGTACGGCGAGGCATGGGAGAATTCGCTTCAATTGTCTGGAGATACTCGGTGAAACGTTTAGCACAATTGAGGTGGTCGTTTCGCTTTTTCGAGTAGGTCTTTAGCGCTTCTTCGAAGAAGTCACCGGCGATGTCTTTGAAGTCTTCGACATAGCCATCTTTTGGCGCCCAGGTCAACCAAGTCGTCAATATCATCAGACCACTTGATGCTGTTGCATGATTCAGAGATCTTCGTAAGGTTTCGCGAGATTTCTTTGATACTTCGATGTTCATGCAGCGTAGCATCTGATCCTTAATCAACATTTTGTGTAGACCAGTCGCATCCAATAACTTCTCCTTAAGGGCTGGGAGTTCATTTTGCCATTGAATCCATCCTTGTCGACTGAGTCCAGCTTGGAACCACAGAGTCTTGTGCATCTTTTCCAAATAAGAGTCAACACCCGTATCCACATACTCAATCAAACTTGTATACAAAGAGTTCTTCAACAAATTTTCATTTGATAATCCAGGAATGTTCTTTGTGTCGATATTTACACGAATACAAGTTGCAAAGAGCAGTTTGCTGACCCTTACCAATGACATAAACTCACGACACCCTACTTCTTCTTCTGGAGTATGCGCCCCACAAGCCATCATGTCAGATAAGCTATAATCCTCAACGATAGATGCATCGATCGATGAGATCTGACGTCGACGCACTTTGCTTCCATCTTGCTTACGAATCCATGACCCTTCGTGATGTTTGTAGTTGGCAACATCATGTGCAGCCCGTTCTATTGTTCTTTTGAGGTAAGCCAACTCTTTGTCGGCTGGAATCTTACTGTCTGTTTGGATTGTGATCAAGTTCTTATTTGCTGGGTCTTGATGGGTAGACCAAATCTCTGTGAACGTTGCAAAAGTTAGGTGTTCTGGGGCTGTTGTAGAACCTGAAGTACACATCGATCGCATAGATGGAACGATTTTCAGAATCCAGTACTCTACAGAGAGAAGTGGGAAAGTGATTGAGTGTTGTTTGGCGGTCTGTTGGGGTTTTGCTGGCATGTGCTTCCTTTTAGATGGGTAGGGATTATTTGAGAACTGTCTCGGATTTTAGTATTACCGCTATTTGGCCTCATGTCAAATTAAAATATTTTTATATTGAAAGATTTTTTATCAAAAATGTATTATTATTCGTACATTTTGTAAGGTGGGACGCCAAAAGATTCTTGAGTTATTGAGAACACTATAACATATTATATGAGATAATAGAAATTATATCGGTCAAAAAATGACCGTAAGTGCTTGATTGAATCATTCGGCATCCTTTGTTTGTTTGATAATTGTCAAATGGTCTGTTATGATGGGAGCTGTGGTCGTTTGGAGGTTTTTAATGTCGAATGTTGGGTTTAATTTTTGTATTGCTATGGCTTTTTATGGGTGTGATCGAAGTGGTGATGTCAAGAATGATGGGGTTGATGAACTCTTAGAGATGTCAGATGAAGAGTTAGACACAGAAGAAAGTGATGATGGAGAAGGAATGTGCACTGAGTTTGACGTCAATGATGCTGGATACATTGATAGAAACAATTTGGAGTCTCAGGTCATTTTGCCTTGTACAGAACATTGGTATGGAGTTGCTGGTGGGGAAGGAGAGAGGGTGCTGGTCGAAACCCTGGAAGATCAAAGTGACGAATCGTCTATCGAAATTCGGATCGAGAATTTATTGGGAGATGCAATTGTTGGTTGGTCGCCAGTATCCGTTAATCGTCAGCACATGATGGATTTGGATTATACGGGTGAGTACTTTGTTGGGGTACGAAACGTTTCAGTGACCAAGAATGAAGAGTATAGTTTGAATATCAGTTGCATAGAGGGCTGTGATCGTGAGTACTCTCGCTATCCGATTGTTTTCTTTCATGGGTTGGCCGGATTTGATACTTTATTGAATGTCTTTGATTATTGGGTGGGTGTTGAGGACCGTTTGACGACGGCTGGCTATGAGGTTGCAATATTTGGTGTGTCTGCATTTGATCCGACTCCTGTACGGGCGGAAGAATGGAAGGCTCATTTGGATGACTACTTCTTGGAGACTGGTGCGCGCAAGGTCAATATCATTGCACATTCGCAAGGAGGGTTGGATGCCCGATATTACGCTAGTGTTTTGGGGCAGTCCGACAGAGTCGCATCGATTACAACCATCGCGACGCCACACAGGGGTACAAGCATTGCAGATTTATTGACGGGGGTCGTTGAACTGGGACCAACAGACGGACAAATTGTCGATGCTTTGGTGTCTGGAGCGGCTGAACTCTTTGGTTCTTCAGGAGAGTCCTTTACTGATCAGTTGGCTCAAATGACCACCGACAGCATGGTTGCTTTTAACGTGGATGTGGTGGATAGTGATGGTGTGAGCTACTTTTCTTGGGCTGGAAAGTCCTGTCGGTATTTGCAGTGGACCTGTCAAAGTGAGATGGACGGAGAGACTGTATCCTCCTATTTTCTGCTCTCTCATGCGTACATAGAATCTCAAGAAGGAGACAACGATGGTTTGGTGTCTGTAGAAAGTGCAAAGTGGGGTGAATACTTAGGTGTATTGCCGGCAGATCACATAGATGAAGTGGGTCACCGTTTTGATTTGAGCGCTCAGCCGTTCGATGCTGCGGAGTTTTATTTGTCCGAAGCCAGAAGGTTGGCAGATATCGGTTTCTAAGATATTTGTTGGGTGGATGAATGACCAAGCCTGTGGACAGTGAGTAGGAGAGAAGGTGGCTGATTTCAATAAGGCAATTGAATTGTTGCAACGAGGAGATTGGGATGGGGCCATCTCTATTCTAAAGAACGTATCACCATCCTTTCAGGTCTGTAACTTGTTGGGGGTGGCGCATCAGATGAAGCAAGATTGGGCAGGCGCTGTCGATTCATGGGAACGTGCGCTCTCCTTTGAGCCAACATCAGAAGATGCAAGGCTCAACGTTGGTATTGGCTGTGTGGCAATTGGAGACAAAGAGCGCGCCGAAAAACATTGGAGCGTTTTATTGGAGGGCAATTCAGAACATGTGCAGGCCTTGATCAACTTGGGGATTCTTTATCGAGAGCAGGAGCGCAATATGTTGGCACACAACTGCTGGGAGCGTGCGTTGAAAATACTGCCGACACACCCCAAAGTGATTGAGTGGTTGGCGGATGTTAAAGGTGCTTTGGGAATCGGGTATGTAGCTTTGGGAGAGGTAGAGCGGGCTGAGTCACTGCTCAAAAAAGCGGTTGTTATGGATCCAGAGTATGCGGTCCTGTGGGGGTACCTGTCAGAGTGGCATCTCCACAAAAAAGAATATCCAGAAGCGTTGGTCACTTGTCGAAAGGCGATTGAACTTGATGAAGCGAACTCAACTTTCTATCATACACTGGGCAATGTATACAGAATGATGGGAAGTGATGAAGAAGCGTTGGTCGCCTATCGAAAAGCCATGGATTGTGGGGGGCGACACGTATCGACGTTGCAAGCCATCGCTGAATTGACTGAATCGGACAAGGGAGAGAATATAGCTGTTGTTGAGCAGTTGTTTGATCAATATGCAGTAAGTTTTGACGCCCATTTGCTTCAAGAACTCGAATATGCAGTCCCACAACAGGCCTTTGAGTTGTTGACTGAAACTGTAGATCAAAACGTTGAGTCAGTGTTGGATTTGGGCTGTGGAACCGGTCTTTCTATGTATCCTTTTTTAGAGATGTGTACCGACGGAGCAAAGCGTGTTGGGGTTGACGTTTCCGAAAACATGCTCGCGCAGGCACACACAAAAGGTTTCTATACTGACCTCGTTTGCATGCCAATTACAGAGTATTTGGAAGAAACAATAGAAACTTTTGATCTGATAGTTTGTTTGGACGCCCTTGTGTATTGTCGCGATTTATGTCCGATATTTCAAGGCATTGCAGACAAACTCGCCACCAATGGATACGCACTTGTCTCAACTGAAACGACAAACAACTCTACCCCAACCTTACAAAGAACGGGGCGATATGCCCATCCTGTAAAATACATTCAAGACTGTGTGGCATCGGTCGAATTGTCGATTGTGAGTCATCAAACGGTACGCATGAGAAAAGACGGGCTGCGATGGGTGAAGGGCGATGTATGGCTGCTTGCCCACCCCCTAAAACGGGAAGAGTCCCACTAGGGGACTCTTAGGGTTTCCGCAGAGGATCTCACTCTCTGTTCTCTATTGTATCGTCTCTGTTGCAATATCTATACCAATATGTTGGTGGTCGGTATATTGGGAGTTAAATGGCAATAAGAATTTGACATGTCAATATGATATGACATCAGTGTCCGACTGATAGTATCTCTTGAATGGCGTCGGCAATGCTCCACGGTCTTTCAATTGGGTGAAAGTGTGCCCCACCTGGAATCACCCGTGTCGAGATGTGCTCTTTTAAACTTAAGGTTTCGAGTTGTTCGAGAGGGAAGAGTAGGTCTCCATCCCCCCAAATGGCGTGTAGATCAATGGTGCTTAACTGCTCACGTGTGAAGGTTGGCATTCTCCATTGTTCTAAATCTTGAAAATAGTTGCACAATGAAGTTCGGTAGTCTTTGCTTGATAAGAGTTTCTGACAAAGTTTGTTGATGGTGGCTCGATCCATCACGTAGGGATTCACGACCAATCGTCTAAATATGGCTGAAGAGGCTAAAAACGGTAGCGTGAATGTGGGTCTTAAAAGCTGTTGCTTTACGGTACAAGGTAGACGCCAAATCTGTGGCAATATCCATTGTGACAACCCGACACCGGTTGTTAAAAAGCCGTTGCTCAAAATAATTCGAGGACACTTGTGGTCGGTTGTTAAATCACCCAGCACATCGAACACCAGCGGTGCACTTAGACCATGGGTCACAATGGCATCAAAACTTTTTTCTTTGATCTGAGTATGCAGGGCAGTGCGTTCAGAAGCAAAGGAGCCACCATGTTGACAGATGGTCCATGTATCAGATGTTATACCGTGGTGGGTGAGACGATGTTGTACCAACTCCCAAAATGAGCCCTCAAAAGGAACTCCAGCGACCAAAAGAACAGACACATACACCTCAACAAATCCAGTTTTGCTCATTAGTAACGCATTTTGTCTGTGTGTGTTGACACTGTCGTTTGGAATTACGAAGTGAAAATAATTGGCTATTTTATTGACATGTCAATATTTAGAAAGTAAAAATACTGTAGACGGTCATGCTTCCACATTATATTGACCGAATTTTGGAGATCTCCCATGGATAAAATTGTTGTAAAAGGAGGATCCTCTCTAGAAGGGACGGTCCATATCTCTGGTGCAAAGAATGCTGCCTTGCCAATTCTCATCGCGACATTGTTGACCGATGGTGTGCATAGAATCGTCAATGTACCAAATTTGGCTGATATTAGTAGTACTCTGTCTCTTCTCGGTAGAATGGGGTGTCCAAGTTTGGTGAGCGGTACCGGTGAAGAGGCGGTTCAAGAGATTACCATTGATGCAACCAACATTGCATTTTGTGAAGCCCCGTATGACTTGGTACGAAAAATGCGGGCATCTGTATTGGTGTTGGGTCCTTTGTTGGCCCGTAAAGGGTATGCCAAGGTCTCTTTGCCAGGTGGATGTGCCATTGGCAACCGACCAGTGGACCAGCATCTCAAAGGTTTGGAGGCGATGGGCTGCATCTTTGAGATCAAAGGTGGCTACATTGAAGGCACTGTCTCTCACTTAAAAGGGGCAGAGATTCATTTGGATATGCCAACGGTGGGTGGAACAGAAAACATTATGATGGCGGCCGTTTTGGCAGATGGTATTACAACGATTCACAATGCGGCAAAGGAGCCAGAGATCGTCGATTTGGCGAACTTTTTGTGCAGTATGGGTGCACGTATTCAAGGTGCTGGTACTTCAACCTTGGTCATTGATGGGGTTCCTGCATTGCGTCCTTCTCGGCAGCCGTACTCTGTTATGGGCGATCGAATTGAAGCTGCAACGTATATGCTTGCGGCTGTGATGACCCGTGGTCGTATACTGCTAACGGGGGCACCTGTTGCAGATTTGTCATTTTTGTGCAATATTGTAAAAGAAGCTGGTGGTACTGTTGAAATTCACAATTCCAGTTCATTGACAGTATCCCACTCTGGACCCATCCAGCCTGTATCTGTTGTGACAGCACCCCATCCGGGTTTCGCTACAGACATGCAAGCACAGTGGATGACAGTCATGAGTATCGCCAATGGAAGTTCAACTGTGACCGAAAAGATATTTGAAAATCGTTTTATGCATGTGCCAGAGTTGATTCGCTTGGGGGCACAGATTCAAACAGACGGTCGAGTAGCGCATATCCAAGGCGTTTCGGATTTGCAAGGTGCGACGGTTATGGCAACAGATCTTCGGGCTTCTGCAAGTTTGATCTTGGCCGGGCTCGTTGCACATGGACAAACCGAAGTCCTTCGGGTCTACCATTTGGATCGTGGATATGCCAAGTTGGTACAGAAAATGAAGGGGTTGGGAGCGACAATCGGTCGCTTTGCTTCATCGGAGACTGTTGCTCTTTGAGCTGTGGAATTGTAAGAGGAGCACCAGTATATGGGCATTGACGATAGTGTAATAGAACAAGTTCGAGAACAGGCTCGAATCGAAGATGTGGTTGGGCGTGTCGTTTCTCTACAGCCAGGTGGCCGAGCGGGTGACTTGAAGGGCTTGTGCCCATTTCACAATGAAGATACCCCAAGTTTTCATGTCGACATGAACCGCAATGTGTTTTATTGTTTTGGTTGTCAAGAAGGTGGGGACGTCTTTAATTTTGTGCAGAAAACACGTGGCGTCGGCTTTATTCAGGCAATTCGAGAATTGGCAGATGAACTGGGCATCGTCATCGTCAACAATCGAGATTCGGAAAAATCCAAAAAACGTTATCAGAAGAAGCAGTCCTTGTTCGATGTTTGTCAGGCTGCGGGTGATTTCTTTCACAAACAGTTGATGGTGGCACCTCAAGGTCAAGAGGCCAGAGACTATCTAACCTCAAGAGGGTTGGACACCGAAGCGAGAATTGACTTTGCGTTGGGCTATGCGCCCCCTTCTTCAGAGATATTTTTGTCGGCAATGCACGCAGCCAACATCAAACTGGAAAATTTGGTCGAAGCTGGTTTGGCACGCTATCGAAATACCGACCGACCGGATGAAGGCGTGTATGCAATGTTTCGAAATCGACTGATCATTCCCATTCGCAACGCCCAAGGAAGGATTGTTGCCTTTGGTGGTCGTCGTATGCCGTCCGATACGAAATCTCCAGCCAAATATGTGAACTCACCTGAAACACCAATTTACAAGAAATCACAAACCTTGTTTGGTTTGTCTGTCGCGCGTGGTTCCATTCAGCGCAAAGGGCGCATGATCATTGTGGAAGGCTATTTTGACGTGATCGCACTGCATCGTCAAGGGTTTAAAGAGACCATTGCGACTTGTGGAACAGCGCTGACACCAGAACACATTCAAGTGCTTCGTCCTTTGTGTCGGAGGGCCATCGCTTTGTTCGATAGTGATGAGGCTGGTGTGCGAGCGGCAGAAAAATCCTTGCCGCTTTTTTGGGAAGGTCAAATTGAGCCACTGCGTTTGTCCTTGGGCGATGCCAAGGATCCCGATGAGTATTTCTTAGAAGAAGGAACGGGCGCCGAAACCTTTGAAGCGTTGATTCAGCAAGCCGACCCACTGTTTGACACAAAAGTGTACTCATTGATTGCCAAACTAGGAGCAACACCGGGTGCCATTGAGCAAATCATTGAGCAGATGATTCCCATTTTACAAAAGATGCCAACACTTGCTCGACAGGGTAGTATTCAGTCTTTGGCCAGTAAATTGGGTGTTACTGCTATGTCGATTCAATCGATGGTGCATCGAGCGAAAGGGCAGCAGTTGGCAGAAGTGGCATCAGCGGTCAGTTTGTATCCACAAACCTTTTGTGATTTGTTTTGGTTGACCATTCACTTTCCGGAAGCAACCTTCGAGGCCTTTAGTGACATTGAGCAACCTGAAGACTTACAGATTATTTATTTTGGCACCAAAGAGTCTGTCTTGTCTGGAACAGATGAAGAGATTACTGTTTTTGTCCGTTTGCTTCAAGGAGAACCGCTCAATGATGTCATTCATGACATTGCGCAAGAAGGTTTTCGCAAACTATTGCTCAAGCAGTCCATGATTTCTGAATTGTTTTCTGAAGACAGTGCTGTATCTGCAGCTCAAAACCTTCGTGACCGTCTTGAGATGGATACATGTTGGGCAAAAGTCAAAAGCGTGAGTGCTGCGTTAAAAAATATTTCCCCCATGGACGAGGCAAATTGGTTAGAACACATCCAATTGCTGGAAAATCTACGTTCAACCTATGAAGAGTTGAATCGAAAAGTCAATACACCTTCTAGAAGTCGGAGTTTATAACTATGGATTTTATGCACATCAAAGGAATGGCAGACTTGCTGACTGTTTGGCAAGAAGCAGGAACGGTAGATAGTGAAACGCTGTTTGACAATCTGCCAATGCAAGATTTGGATGTTGAGGCGATGAGTGAACTCTTGGCGTTTCTAGAAGAAAAGGGCATTAAATTTATTGAGACAGATATGCAGCTGAAATGTGCCATGGATGGCAATTCCAAACGCACCTCACCCTCTAAATCTTCTAAGTCTGATGCATCTGAGGAACGGTTGGATGCCCCTTTCTCGCGACATCAGCCTAGGAGATCAAAGAAGCCGGCTCGAAACGTATACGCTGATGGAGAGGACGACTCTGTACGGGCGTATCTTCGTCGAATGGGCTCTTTTGATTTGCTGTCGAAAGCAGACGAGCAAGATATTGCAAAGCGGATTCAAAAGGGGGAAAAGTTTCTACTCAGTGCTATTTTTGTGACTTCTTGGGCACTTCGAATCTTGAACGTTTTGATTCAAGAGGACGAAGATCGAAAAGTTCGCTATAAACGCTCTGGTAAGGAGCCACCACCGAAACTTAGTGAAGATGGTCGGACGTTTCCTGATATTTTGGAAGATATGACAAGCCTGCTTGGTGACTTAGATTCAGTTCGTTCGAACTTGCGTCGAGTCAAAACAAAAAAAAGAATCCAAGAACTCAAGGAACGCAAAGCTTCGTTGTCCGCAACAATGGTTTCTACAATGCAAACCGTTGAGATTCCTCGTTCGCTGATTAAGGATTCTGCGACTGAGATGATGAGGCTGGCACAAGAAATTCGTGACTATCAGCGCAGTTTGAAAGATATTGCAGATGAGGTTGGGGTTCCACTGGCCGATTTGCGCAAGGTGATACGCAAGGTCCGTCGAACACCTGAGAATGGTGGCTATGAAATCATGGAACAAACTGGTATTGATGAAGCTGGGTGGTCTGATATTGACAGCCGAGTCAGAAAGGAAATTCGTCGCATTGACAAGGTGGAAAAGAAGACTGGGCTACACAAAGATGATTTGATTCACTTGGCAAAACAAGCGCGTCGTGGATTGTTGCTGTCCGATCGTGGCAAAAAAGAAATGGTAGAATGCAATTTGCGTTTGGTTGTTTCAATCGCCAAGAAATCCAAAGGTCGAGGGATGGACTTTTTAGACTTGATTCAAGAAGGCAATATTGGCCTGATCAAAGCCGTCGAAAAGTTTGAACACGAACGAAATTTAAAATTTAGTACCTATGCCTCTTGGTGGATTCGTCAGTCTATCTCTAGAGCGATAGCCGATCAGGGAAGAACGATTCGTGTACCGGTGCATATGATTGAGACAATCAACAAGATGGTTCGAATGCAGCGCCATTTGACTCAAGAGTTTGGTCGAGAACCGAGTGAAGCAGAGTTGGCAGAGAGAATGGAGATTACGATCGAGCGGTTGGCACAAATCAAGAAAATTGCCAAAGACCCAATTTCTCTCGAAGTCTCTGTCGGCGAAGATGATGACAGTCAATTGGTGGATTTTCTTGAAGATCTCGACATTGCACAACCAGAAGACGTTATTGAAATGCAGGGGCTGAAGAGCGAAGTTCAACGTTTGCTCAACGAAAAGCTCAACGATCGAGAAGCGCACATCCTTCGTCGTCGCTATGGCATTGGCGAAGACGCCAACCAAACACTTGAAGAGGTTGGTTCCGAGTTTGATGTGACACGAGAACGAATTCGACAGATTCAATCGCGTGCAATTTTCAAGTTGCGTAAGTCTGTTAACAAGTCTAGACTCAAGCCCTACTTGGACAATTAAAGGTCGACAAAATTTGTATACGTCCGTGCTCTAGGTGCTTTTAGACAGAAGAAGTAAAAGAGACTGACAAACAAAAAGGAGAGCAACGCTCTCCTTTCATTTTGCCTAAACAGATGTCATTGTTGGTCTGGACCACCACCTGGAGGTTTGGCGCCACCCAATGGGGCTTTCAGGTTTACTGGTGCGAACTGAAAGTCAATGTCTTTGCGGTCTTCGTTGACCGGGATCCCGCCACCGCCTTCATAGATGACAAACTTCTCGCCAATAGAGGCCTTGCCGTCTCCATCTTCATCCATCAGTAGCTCTAGTACGACGTTGCTCTCTGACTTTGGCACTTTGATGGCGTATTCACCACCGCCACGAGTGATTTCGGTGCTGGTGATGATTCCACCACCTTCTCCTTTTAGGTTGTCCGACAGAGGACCATCTTCTTCTGTGGGTTGAAAGGATGGGGTAATCCGCAGTACGAAAGGCATGTCGCATCCCTCACCATCACAGGTGATGGTTCCGGACAGGGTGACATGTTTCATGCGTTCCACACTCTTCTGTGTGAACTGGGCTGGTAAATCTTGTCCACCGAGATCGTTGAATACACCCATGATGGAGCCATCTTTTTCAATGTCTTCATCCGAAGGCACTTTCAACTCCTGATTTTCCATGGGTTGCTCGGCGGCTTCACCGGGTCCAGCAGCAACGGATCCCGGAGGTGGACCATCTGGATTTCCAGTTTGATTGGCTTCTCCCCCACCTGGAGGTTGGCCACCTTGATTTCCTTGGTTTCCATTTGGGTTGTTCGGCGGTGTACCACCTTGATTTCCCTGATTCCCTTGTTGTCCAGCAGTTGGACCACCATTGTTGCCACCAGGAGTGGGTGCGGCGTTGCTTCCAGGGGTGCTGTTGGGTGAGTTGTTGGGCGTAGGAGGGGTTGGACAGGCCATCAGTATGAGCAGTCCAGTAAAGAGAAGGGGTTTGGTCATGTGACCTCCACTGTTGATAAAGATAAATGTTTTAATACCTTACTTTCTAGTCACTCTTTGACGGTTTCGCAATCCCATTAGGACAATCCCCATCCAGCCAATGTGCATCAGTGGATCGACCACTTGGCATCGTGCGCCGGCTCCACGCAACGAAGCGACTTGATCACAAGGATCGCCAATTCCATCACCATCCTCATCTTCCTGTAAGGGATTGAAATCTTGTGGACAGTTGTCACAGACATCCCCAAATCCATCTCCATCGCTGTCAAACTCATCAAAGAAAGAGATATTGGGGCATATGTCACATACATCACCAATGTCGTCAGCGTCTTGGTCTTCTTGTTCTGGATTGATTGTGACGATGCAATTGTCACAAAGGTCTCCAACGCCATCGGCATCTTGATCGCTTTGTGCCGGGTCCGATTCTTCCGGACAGACATCACAGGCGTCGCCAAATCCATCCAGATCAAAATCCAATTGGTCTTGATTGAACGCAGTGGGGCAGTTATCGCATTCACTTCCGATGCCATCCCCATCATTGTCAATTTGCCCGGGGTTTGGATCTCGAGGACAGTTGTCACAGGAGTCCCCAATGTTGTCAGAGTCAGAGTCATTTTGGTTGGTGTTTGCTGAGAGTGGGCAATTGTCGCATTCATTGCCGACACCGTCTTCATCCAAATCTTCTTGACTGGGGTTGATGGTTTCAGCACAGTTGTCACAGGCATCGCCTAGACCGTCTTCATCAATGTCTGACTGGTGAAGATTTGGCGCTTCAGGACAATTGTCGCACACATCTCCAATGGTGTCTGAGTCTTGATCTTGTTGATCATCATTGGGTACGTCGATGCAATTGTCGCACACATCTCCAACGCCATCGCAATCGGTGTCTTGTTGGTTCGGATTGTAGACTTCACCGCAATTGTCACAACTCAAAGTCACCGTCAAAATGGTGATGCCTTGGGCATTTTCAAAAGATACATTTCCAGCAGACAGCCCATCTTGATCAGAGTCGTTGTTTACAATTGGGTAGGCACACCCATATGAAAAGTAATCAAAATAGTAGTCGGCATTGGGAAAGGGGACGCCAAAATTGTCGACATTGGCCGCGCACAATGGGTCGCTGAGATCCACTGGGTTCTCATCAACGACGTCAATTCCATTGCAATTGAGGTCTTGGTTGATGTCGGAATAGCACACTTCTTGGGCAAAGGCCGTTGACAACCAAAGTGAGCACAGGGAAAGTAGAGAAATCATGGAAGTCATGGTTGTGCTCCTTCTTGCTCTTTGTCTTGCGGTGTGTCTTCTTTTGTCCGAATCGGTACCACTTGGTCTGTTTCAGTCGAATCTGACCCATCTTCAGTGTTTGAATCAGTCGGCGATGTGGTTTCTTCATCATTTGGTTCTGTCGTAAAGACATCACCTTCATACACTTCGCTGTCTGATTTGGCTTCGACTGGACTTGGGATTAGAAACTGGATGATTTTGTCTGCCCAAGGTGCGGACTGCAGTGTGCGAAGTTCCAGTTTTGTGCTTGGAAGATCTTGGCGCACGATGTGAAATTCGACCCGTCGATTTTCTGCCAGTGCGGCTTCATCATTGCCCATATTTTTGGGAAGGGCTTCGCCATATCCACGGTGACTCATTCGATCGGGGTGTACACCAGACTCTGCCAATGCTTTGAAGATGGCTCGCGCGCGTAAGTTGGAGAGATCATAGTTGTATTGGTGTGTTCCCTCTTCTGACGCGTGGCCTTCAATGACCACGTGTCCGATTTGGACATCTTCGTTGATGAGTTTGGCAACAAATTGTAACGTTGGTAAAGACGCTTCGATGATTTGATCGGTGCCGACAACAAACTGAATGTCTTCTCGAATGATAATTTGATCGGCTTCGACTTTTGCCAGTTCTTCTGGTTCCCACTCTTCCTCTTCAATCACGGGATCTTCGATGACGACCGGCTCAACAATTGGTGGTTGTGGAATGACTTCCTCAATGGGTGCAGGTGGCAGTCGATGCACTGTATAGCCAACGAACGCTTGGAATTCAGAAGCACCATACCCGTCGTTGAGACCTTTTGAGAGACCGAGTTGCCACGTATGGTCTGATTCAGTCCATTGAATGCCCGAAGTCAACTCTTTGCTGTTTTCAGCACCGCCACGGAAGAGGTTGTTCAATCCATGACGGGCGTGGTAACTGGTTGTCAGCGCCACTCTCTGTGGCCAAATGTTCCACTTTAGTCCAGCGTCAACAACCCACTCGTTGCCCAGTACAAAATCTAGATCTGTGTTGATGGCAGATCGAAAGTGGGGACCCATTTGTAGGGCCATGTCTACATCTTGCCACCGTGATGTGACGCTTCCCAACAGTCCCAGTCGAGGGCTCTTTTCACCGAGCCATGCGTCATTGGTGCTCGTTGGAATATAGAGGTTTGCTTTGGTGCCAAAACGCAGTTTGCGCTGTTGATATACGGCGCCGTAGACACCGGCCTGCAGGTCGCCAACCGCCAAGCCATTTCTAGAAAGACTGGGCACTTCACTGGCCCACTGGAAGGCTACGGGAATGGATGCGTGTACCCCAAAACGGTTGGAAAAATCATATTCCATTCCGACTTGGTTGACTAGGCGCCTCGAAACGACCGCACCCTGATCGATGTTGTTCTCTAAGTAAATCAACGGGTCGCGCACCCAAAAAGATTGAACGCCATAGCGAAGATAGCCAAA
>CBFICN010000050.1:3049-20489 GCA_965661045.1 uncultured Myxococcota bacterium | reverse complement strand
TGGGCTCTTTGGTCGAGTTCAATGAAAAAAGAGATATACGTTCACTTGTCGGAACGGACAATTGATACGTGGTCGCCGCCGCCAACACAGGTTCCTGAAAACTTGGCAACCATTCGCGTACATCCACGACCGTCGTCTCAGACAGCACTCGTACGTTGGGTTCAATGTCCAACACCGTCCCGATGGCTTCTCCCTGAAGCAGATAGTCGTGAACATAAATCGGTTTGGCCTCGACCTGGATACTCAGTCCAAAGAAATACAAGACCATCAACACGATGGATTTTAGAGACAAATTGGGTGTCATCATCACTCTCACAAGGTTTCATTGGATAGCATATCAAAAGATGTATAAATGAGGGAGAAAAATGACAACTGGACGATGCGCACTTGAATGCAACAGTCGATGGACAAATATAGTGGATCAAAGCACAGACTGTGATACACTTATGAATATTCCACCGTGGATACTCTTTGACCAATAGTGTACCTGCGGTATTTCTTGATGAATGACAAGCACCGATTCACCAACGAGGATGCAGTATGAACGCAATGTTTCTTTTGTGGATGTCCCCAAGCGCCGAAGCCACAACCATGGTACCACTCAGTGTGGAGCAAATGGTTGACGTTTCCAACACTGTAGTAAGAGGCACCGTCACCAATGTGTGGACCGAACCAGACTCAGAGACAAAATCTGTGTGGACCTATGCGCAAGTTGAGGTCGAAAAGGTTTTAAAAGGACACACAGAAACAAGTATTTTGGTTCTCGAACAGCCCGGTGGCGTATGGGGAACTGCAGAAACCATCGTCGAAGGTGTCGCTCGATTCAGCGTTGGCGAGGAGGGGTATTTCTTTGTTGAAAACCTTGATTCTGGCCGCTCAGTGACTGCTGGCATGTTCCAAGGAAAATACAACGTGATTTTCGATCCATATTCGCGCCAAGAGTTGGCTGTGCGCTTTCCTGTACACCCAAAGAGAAACTTTGACCATCGATTCATTCCTCTGCCTCCAGAAGATCAGCGAATCTCCGTGATGGACTTTGAAGCACAGATTGCAGACTTTGTTCTGGATGGCTGGGACGGAAGTCCGATTCCAGGTGTGTCAACCGCCAAACTAGAAAAAATCAATCGCCAACCGTAATTTGAGACAATATTTCAGTTCACCGACCAAAATAGTCGGAATTGTTTGAAGGAGTAGATCATGATTTCACTGTTGATGTTGAGTTCAACCGCATGGGCATGGACACACACAGGAAATATTTGGAGCCGCGACGAGGTGCCATTGAAATGGTACATGTCTGATTACATTGCAGAGAGCATTGATCCAGGTGCAACCGACATTGAAAACACCTACCAATTTCAGGTCATCAATGAATCCTATCAAAACTGGCTCGATGGCGCACCTTGCGGTCAGTTGGGTGTATCCTATGAAGGTGTGCGAGAAGGACACCACACGTTGGGTCGAAACACAGCGGATCAGCAAAATACTTTTTACTATGACGATCCCAATGACGAACAAGGTGGCGGTGTACTCGGTGTGACGTACACGCAGTCAACTGGTCAGATTGCATTCAACCGCGATGGTAAAATTTACCGTTACAACCTCGATTCAGACATCGTATTCAGTAAAGACGTCAACTGGATCAAAACTGAAAACCTTGAAAATGACTGTACGGGCACGCCCTTAGAAGCGGTGGCAACACACGAAATTGGCCACCAGTGGGGTATGGGTCACTCTTGTGAAGAAAATGAGGTTTCTGCTGGACTGTGTGAAGACCAAGAACTTCGAACAGCCAACATGTTTTGGGCAGCGCCATCCTGTGCTTCCTTTGATCCCGAAAATGTGTTTACGGGAGACGACATTCAGGGAATGACAGCCCTCTATGGTCCCTACGCATCGTTCGAAGCCACCACGGAAACCTATGGTGGTGTGCCATTGGAAGTCTGCTTTGAACTGAGTTCCACTTCGGCCATCAGCAATGTAGACTGGCTCTATGGCGACGGACAGAGCGACACCTTTGATGAAACCAGTGAAAACCTGATGGAAACCTGCCACACCTATACAGAAAAGGGTCAATACACCATCAACGTAACCATCTCTGGAGAAAGTGAAGAGTGTGACGAATGGTCTTACACCGAACGTGAAAGAGCGATGGTTGTTGTCTGTGAAGTACCAACAACGGCCGAAGGTTTTGAAAAACTGTTCTCCTATGAGCCAGTTGAAGGCCTCGTTGTTCGCATGGTCAACCAAGCCGACACGACTGTGTATGGTTGCATCGATGAAATTCAATGGGATGTCTATGACGGAGAAACCCTAATTCGCTCTGTCAACGCATGGTCACCCAAAATTGACTTCACAGAAGAAGGCGCTGGCGATTACAAAGTCGTTTTGACCTTGGGTGGACCTGGGGGTGAAACCACAACAGAAATGCCCCTCACCGTGGAAGAGTTTGACGCCAACGCAGGATGTTCAAGCACTGGAAACTCTGGCTTGAGCGGACTGTTCTTGTCTGGATTGGCATTGATTGGTTTGGCTCGACGACGTCAAGACTAAATTTGTTGTCTTGTTTACAAATCACCCATTGACATCGTTGTATATGTTGTATAGACCGCATCAAATGAAGTCTATCGGACTCTTGTCTTCGTCTCGACCATTCAGGTTTTGCCTGTTGGGATCTTGCCTGTTTGGATGCACGTCTACAACCGTCACTGAGCCGGTGTCCGCAGACAATAGCGGTAGTGAGCATGTTGCCATTCCCCTGGATCGTTCCACTGACAATATGCTGTCGGTTGAGTTGCCGGACAGCACATACAGCGAAGCCGAAGTCATTCCCATCACCAGTGGATGGAAACTGGTTGGCATTCAAGACGGGTTCCGGATTTGGGAAACCGCATTGCCCATTCGATCGCGCTCTCTCTTTTTCTACTCCGCACCGGCAGGCATGAAACTCCTGCATCGCGACAACGAAACAGATGAGTGGGACGCAACAGTTGGCATGAAGTTCAACAAACGCATTCCCAAAAGTGCCAACACGTGGAACATGAGTAGCCACTCCCTACGCGTCCACAGAAAAAGCACCGCTGGAGCTCCACACCCATGGGAGTATGCTGTACACTACCCCAAGGCGGAACAAAGAGAGCGGGTGCTGGCGGACACCAACACCAGCGATCCAAAAGCCTACGTGTTGCGTCAACAACAAATTGAAGACGACACACGACACGGCCTTTACTTACCGGCTCCGAGTTCGATCACCTATAATATTGAAGTGCCAAGCAATGGCAAATTTCACGGTGAACTGGTATTGATTCCACCAGAAGCCGCCGACCCAGCACTGCATTCTGACGGCGCCACGTTGCAAGTGTGGGCAGAAACATCAGGTGGTCAATCGACCCTGCTATTGGAACAAGACGCCGTCGAAGGACGCTATGAATCGGTGGATGTATCGCTGGCAGACTACGCAGGGCAGTCGCTCTCTCTCAAACTGCTAAGCCAGCCGAAAGGCTCAACCGAGTACGACTATTTGTTCATTGCTGACCCAATCGTTTATCAGCCCAAAATGGACCCCAAACGGGTTGTGTGGGTGTTCATCGACACATTGCGACAAGATCACCTTTCGATGTATGGCTATGAGCGACAGACCACCCCAAAGCTCGACACGTGGGCCAAAAACAATGCCGGCATCTATTCCGAAGGTCGATCGATTGCCCCTTGGACATTGCCATCTGCTCGAACCATGGTCACCGGTTCTGTACCTGAAAAATGGGGGACAGCACCCACATTCCAGCAACAATTGGCAGAAAATGGATGGTACACCACATTCTTGGTGGGCAACATCTATTTGTCCAGCAATTTTGAGTTGCAAAAAGATTGGACCAGTCACCGCTGTATCAACTGGCCGTTGGCGGAAGTGCAAATTGAGCGCGCCGAAGAAGTCTTGGATACCTATACAGATCGCGATGTGTTCATGATGTTGCACTTTATGGATATGCACCTCCCCTACACAGAACCGCCGGCCTATAAAAAGACCTTTGCTGGAGACCGCCCCAAGTTCTTTAAAAGCGATTCTTTTGGACGCTCTGAGATTTTACGGAACAAACGGAAACTGGACAAGGACGGCAAACAGTACGTCATCGACCGCTACGACAACAATTTGAAGTACATCGACGATGTCCTCACCCCATTTTTGGAAAGCCTACCCGACGACGCCATCGTGGCCATTTTCAGTGATCATGGAGAAGAGTTTTGGGACCACGGAGACTTTGAGCACGGACACACTTTGTACGACGAACTGCTAAACGTACCCTACATCTTGAAAATGCCGGGCATCAAAAATGGTCAACACGATGAACCCGTTTCCCTGCTGGACCTTGTTCCAACAACGGCACACGCCTTGGGAATGGACATTGAAGAAACCCAAGGGTGGGCATTGCAAGAGCATACGGCGGACGAATTGCGAGAGCGTCCACAGGCATTCGGTCGGATGCTTTACGGAGATGATGGGTGGGGTTCTTTACAAAAACAACTGAAGTACGCTTCGCTGGGTGGAGAAGAAACAGTGTACGACTTGTCTAGCGATCCAGAAGAACAAACCCCACTGCCCAATGCGAAATCGACAAATGGTCGCACCGCCCTTTCAGAAGCCTTGGATCGACCTGTTGAACTTGGGTTTCGACTGGAACTTTACCAGCCACGAACCGCCAAAAAAGAAGTGTCAGCGATCATTCGTGTACCCAGTGGTCTCAAACGAGCGTGGCGAGGCAGTGACCCAACTGCAAGAACCCCGATGACGGTGGACTACACCGATGACACGGCCGTATTTACGTGGGACGCCAAAAATAGAGGGGCTCGAGAAGCATTCTTTGTGACCTCGTTGGATGCCATGAGCGCACTCGAAGAGTTGCAAATTACCATGTTGGTCAACGGCAAAGAACGGGACCTCAATGCGCTACACATTGAATATCCGGAGTACGATGGACGAGAGAGCAAACTCATGCGGGGTAAACTTGAACAACAAACCATGACGCTGAGCTACAGTGTGGTGCCCATTCCCTCAGATGAAGACTTGGAACTGGATGCCTTTGACGATGAGGTGTCTGAAGAACTCAAAGTCCTAGGCTACATGGAGTGAGACTTCGCGTATGAAGACGGGCCCCTCCAGTGACCTTCGATGGTGGGATGTTCCCATTGGATTGATGCTGGGGCTACTTTGGACGTTGCTGTGCTGTGACTGGCTGTCCCATTTTCACACTGACCCCAATGGAATCTTTTATGCGGATCTGATTGAGTACTGCAATGGTGTGAGCACGCCAAAGCCATTGGGTGTAGGGGCATCCAACAAACGATCGGCCTTTGCGATGCTGCTGCCACGACACTTTGCCAAGTCAGAAGGCGTATTCGATGGACTGGCACTGGGTGCTGTGTGGGGACAAATTGGGATCGGTGCCCTACTCTACTGGTGGGGAACCCTGATTGCCGGGCGACGAATGGGCATCTCCGTGTTGCTGTTGGCAACAGTGGCGGCTCCACTCACCTTTATTTCCAGAGTTCTGTCCTCGTACCCAGCCATGAGTCTCTGTTTTGTAGCCGGTGCCGTTGGAACCATGTGGGGCATCAAGAGCAAACGTTGCGTGCCCACCTTCGTCGCTGGGATTGGACTGGGAATGACCTTGCTTGCCGACACACGAGGTATTGTATGGGCACTGCCTTGGCTGGGGGGACTGTTGGGGACCATTGCGCTTAGAGGCACCATCCGCAACAAAATGCTTCGACTGGTTGCCTTGACCATCCCCTTGTATTGGAGTCACCAGTTGGCACCCAATTTCTATGTCTTTGATGCGATTGGAATCGAACCCCAAGTCGACATCCGACCCTCCCTGTACCACTGGCTGGGGATTTACCCACCCCCGTATGAATACGACTCCAATTTTACTTGGGGCATGGCACCGTTGACAGACTTACCCAAGACCATTCAGTTTTTGTTTGAACAAACGCAACTCGTTGTGCCCCGGTCTGATCGAGATGCAGGATTGGAACTCGGCAGAGCAATCGCCAAATTCTATTGGGAGTGGGCGTTGCTTGGGATGGGGGTTGCCCTGCTGTGGTTTCTGCAGAAACCGTGGACCCTGTTGGCGATCTTGGTATCGGTCAGTCCCTTTGTGATGACCTTTCACGGGGGGTTGACGATGCTCGAAGAACACATTCGTTTTTACATTCAAACCTTACCGGGGATTGTGATTTTGTGGACCATCTTGTGGGAACAGGGCGTTCGGTTGTGGGAATACCCCATTGAACGATTGACTCAATCTTGGCGCGTTGGACTGCGATATCCTGTACAAGGAATATTGCTGTGGGGTCTACCCCTCTACTTGCTCAGCAATCTCGTGCTGGGCAGCATCGACTCTCCACTCTCTCCAACAGCCAACTGGAGACGAGACTGGGATCCTCAGCCCAGTGACTTTGGAGACATCATCAGCAATTACAAAGACGGCCGCATGATGCGCATCAACAGCATTGAAGCCTGTGGCAAAGGCATCCAAAAAGTGGAAAAAATGAACAAACCTTTGGAGACCACCCTATACACCGATGGTCTCCGCAGTCATCTAGATGTGGTGTTTGAATCGGTTTGGAATACCGATGCATCGAAGTAGAATCAGTCGTTGCTGGCACCCGGCGTTGCGGCTACCCCATTTTCCCATTCAAAAGCGCCGTTGGGCGTGCGGGCATAACTGGTATCGTCTCCAAGAGACTCTGGCACTTCAATGCTCCACATGTCACTAAACATGGTTACAAAAAGGGTTTCGCTGCCGTCTTTTTTCAACCCGAAACCAAGCTCGGTGCCGTCTTCTTGCACCACTTTGGTCATCAACACCAAATACCCACCAGCTGGGACGATTGTGTCATCGTGCAAATCGGAGATGGGGTACATCTCTGTTTCGGTATCTCCAAATGTCCAATCTGAAACATCCACATCTTGATCGGTTGGGTTGTAAATCTCAATCCAATCTTCAGTGGTGCTGGCGTTGACACAAATTTCGTTGACCATTGGCATCATGCTCGGGTCAAACGCATCGGTGTCTTCTCCGGATGGTTCGTTTGAGGGCTCCCCTTCACTCGAAGGTTCATTTTCCGCGGAAGGTTCATTTTCTGTCGATGGTTCGACTGTCTCCAGTGAGGTGTCGGTGTCTTTGACTTGTGAACAAGCGGTCAGCATCGCTGACAAAATTACCATAGTGCGCATTAGAATCTCCTATGCTGTTGTGTGTAACGGTGGTTTACTGTGACGATTGAACAAATCGACCGTCCAGTTGCAAAATAAAATGGTGGGAGGACTGAGCAACATCACTTCCGGATACAGCCGTCCACTGCTCTGAGTTTGACCAAGTTTTCCAGTAGACACCGAGATTGCCTGCTGAAGAAATCGGGTGTGCCACCCCAAGCAGCACCGACGTCGCTTGAGAATTGGTCTGAAAAATGTGCTCTACACGACTCAATACGCGAAGCCACTCTATGGGATCCACACTCCCCCAGCCCTCAATCAACAATGGTGCACGTGCCCCATCGCCACGTACCCCCCACGATTGCAAACCTGACAGACCGGCACGCCAAGTTCCATTTTCAGAAGTTGTCGAGATACGTCCACCCAGTCGATGGTTGCGTTGACTGCCAAAGCCATAGGACCCATCTTGCGCATAAAGTTCCATCGACACTTGACCCCTGTCCAAAGGTGACCACCGGACATAGACGGCGGTATTTTTACCAGCATTTCGCTCTCGTCGATAGGCGCCTTCTCCAGTGTGCAACGATGTAGCGACCACCAGTTCCTCTCCCGACCACACGGCGCTCATCCCCATATTCCCACGGTCCATCCAGCCCAAGGATTCAGCGGCGGTCGCCTCAACATTGCGCAACCCCCAAGTGTGGTTGCCCGATTCCACCCAAAAATCTTCTACGATTCCAGCAGACAACTGCACCCCGTTGATCGGTCGATACTGGATACTGGCAAGTTGTATTCTATACAGATTGGATTCTCCACCAACGCCAATGTAACTGTTGGACGCCCCTGTCTGAATGTGTCCGACTTGCACACGACCGTGCAAATCGCCTTGATAAACCCCCAACCCAATCCCCGCTCGATGCAAGGCAAAATCTGTCGGAATGCTCGTTGAAGGCACATGTTTCCAAACTCGACCGGCCAAGTCAAGCGAGACACGGCCACACTCCGATTGCGTTTCAATCGGTTGCCACAACACAGACGACACTGCCAAACACTCAATCATCACCAAGCCCTCAACACATCAAAACCCAACAAAGGCCCCCGCCGTTCCAACACATCAACAAACCAGACAAAGTCTTGAGACTGCACGGTAACATCTACCGCGGACATCTCTACGAGTTCCTCTCGCAAAATGTCAAAACCACCACCCATCTGAATATCTTCATTCACCACGGCTTGCACACTGCGGCCATCAAACACCGTTGCTCGCCCCCAAATAAATGCGTGGTGTGCACCCATCACCATCGCCAAATCTTGTACATCAATTGCGTCTATCTCCCCATTCAGCCAATCTTCACGCACCTTTTCGAACTCTACATCCTGAAAATACGATGACCAAGACTGTGTTTTGAAGGAATATGGGACATCCACACCTCGATATAGAGGATCGGCACCGGCATTGTGCCACAACTGTTCTCGCAACGTGGACACGCGCTCCGCATTGGATTCAAAAGGGGCATAGTCTAGACCCACTGCTCCTGGATAGTCAGGGGCATCAAAAACTTCTCGGGCCAACATCAAATGATTGTCCTCTGGACCTTCCATCCCCTCATCCCACAAATACACATAGCGCAACGCTGGACGAGAAGAGACTCCCATACCCACCCGTTGGCCAATATCCAGCAAGCGTATGTTGTCACCCCACTGCACTGAAAAGCCCTCGAAAATCTCACGTGAGAGTCTATCTCTGTTACCGACAGGCAACAACGCTTTCCCCTCAGCATTCACGGCTTCATCAAATATCAGTTTGTCATCGACCGTGTACTTACTGTACTTTTTTCGTTCCAACCCCTCTTCGATGGCTTCTTCAAGCAATGACTGTAGGAGTGCAGAACGTTGAAACTCTACTTCTGCCCCTTGCAGACCACTTTCAAATCCATCCAACCATGCCGACGCCACATCTAATTGGCAGTCTTCGTCACACCCTTCAAACGATTTGGCAAAGGTACGCTGGGCAGTCAAAGCTCGACGCACATCGATCCACCACGGACCATAGTTCGCCCCATCCAAATCCACAATTTCAATGGTCAATTGCTGTGCTGGATGCGCGCAAACCGTCAGGTTTTCTGGATGTGCATCCCCAAATATAGGCACCATCGTCGATTCTGGAGTGTTCAAAAAACGGGTTGATTGACGGGCACCATCTCCACCGGCTTGTCTAGACCAGTGTGCAAGTTGAATCGAAAGTGTTCCGCGCATAAAGTCGTATTCGTTCTGGGCCATCGCCGAAAACTTTTCGGCCAACGCTTCTGGGTCTCTACCCAAATATCGCCAATTGTCTGCGTAGATCACATCGAGCAGCCAAGCCCGATCCAGTTCTGATACTGGCTCCATACACGCCAACATCCACAACACCATTTCGTCTCCAATGACATGACCACCACGGTCTGCCCAACATATAACCAAATGTGACAAAGTACATATGACAATGCTGAGACAGAATGGAGACAAAAAGAAAACCCACACTCGGTGGGCTCTTTGACGGTAGACTCTTCACGGAGTCTTTACAAGGCGAAATTCTTACTTGTGACGGAAAATGATTCGTCCTTTGGTCAAATCATATGGTGACACTTCGACGGTCACTTTGTCTCCAAGTACAACACGAATGCGGAATCGACGAAGCTTTCCAGCCAAGTGAGCGTGCACTTTCAACCCTTCCTCTGTTTCCACTTCAAAATTTCCACCTTGGAACACCTGGGTCACGGTACCCGACATTTCAATCAAATCACTACTGGCCACAAAAAACTCCCTATTCATTGCGAATTTATTTATTTTTTGGACACTTTACTGTATCCATCCACGGGTGTTCAGTTCACCCATGTGCGCAAAGTATAATCCAAATCTTGATAGTTGACAACAGGATAGAAGTCCAGCCTTATTCTCTCACATGCCCTTGCGGCGTTGAAACACCCAAATTGATGCGATGCCACCACCATGACGGACACGACGCCAAGACTGTGCGATGGGCACATAGGTCGTAGAAAACTCTGGATGTTCAAACAAAGCCGTCTCGCCAACCCAATAATTGGCTGTGTACACTTCACGCTTTGGATCGGAAAAACTATTGAGGATGACGACATTTGGCTTGAGAGATAGAACATACTCAGCATCGTATTTTGCATGCAGATTTCCAGACAGTCTTGCCAAATACCGATCATTGAGCGCACTCATGTCTACAAACTCATACTCCATGAGAAAATAGGGTAAGGCTCCGGCGTGGTTGACGGCAATCAAACTGCCTTTGGGATAGACACGGCGAATTGCCTGAGCAATATTGTCTGACACTTCAATCAAATTCCCTTCTTGATACTGAACGATTGGCAGGGCTTGATTCGTCCAAGCAGACTGTACAATGTTTGACACCGTTGATGGAGTCATGAAATAGACTGACATCCATGCATACATCCCGAACCGCCACCATCGGTCTGACTCTGAAAGGAGCACGATGAGCAATGCAAAGATGGGAACCAACAAGCGATGATGCCACATCCAATCTCCACCGCCCAACAAGACAATTAGCCACAGACTGAACGGCAACGAGTAAAGCAATCGCGAAGAAGACTTCCATGTACCGATCAACAAAGGAACCAACAGCCAACCGGCATAATTCCACCCCGATTGAATTCGAAACCAAAGATCCCCAGAGGCCTTTGCCCAATAGGTGTTTGGCAAGATGTCTTCATAATACAGCAAGCGAACCAGTTGCCAACACAACATCGGAAGCACAGCCCAAAGCAGCGCGATTGGATGAGGTACACAACCTTGTTCCGTGTGATGGTGTCTCCACCGCACCAACAGTACAAGCAAGACCAGTGCCGGACTCTCTGGTCGAACGATCCCCAACAGCCCAAGACACCCCCAGCGCCACCAACTCTGCTCTTCAGTTGCTTTCATCAGTGGCAAGACCGTCAACAACAACCACATGTACAATGGTGTTTCCAAGCCGGACGTCGACCAATAGTGCACCCCCATCAACAAAGAGAGTACCCATACACTTGCAAGAGATTTCTTACTTTGTCGATAGAGTTCCCACAATGCGCCCACCAAACAAAATGCACCTGTTGTTTTGGCGACCCCCACAACATCAAACCAGCGACTCAGCACCGACAGCCAAATCACCCACAATGGTGAAGAGAATCCCTCAACAGGGAGCCCACTGGCATTCCATTGCAATCCATTTCCAATTGCAAATTGCCGAACGTACCGAAAGAAAATGTATGCGTCATCACCAATGTGACCCCAGAAATAGCGCACTGACAACAGGACCCAAACAGCACACGCAGCCACAGACACCCCATCCAAAAGTTTTGAATGAGAACTGGATGTTGCAGTCTTGTCACTCAAATAGCGCATTTCACAATTCTCCCTTGCTGACGAGTGTGTACTCTGTAAAAGCAGTACAAAAACAATAATTTTGCGTAAAATTTTAAAAAATAACTTGCCAATTTTTCTGAGTCGATAAATAAGAGTGTAACCCCTCAACATTTTGATTGTGTTTGCCACAACGACAATCTGTATTCGGAGAGAACATGAAACTCAACAACGTACGCATACAATCCATCCTCAAACGCGTCCCCGAAGTCGATCGCATCTTTGAATGGTATGAAATTGAACTCACAGAAGAAATCGTCATCATGAGACTCGACGATGTTTGTGAACGCTTTCAGATCGAAGCAGAGGATATCTTGTTGGACCTCGAAGAAGCCATCCAAGACAGCCGCAACACGGATTGGCTGGGTCTGTCTGATGAAGACACCCAGTGGACTGAAGTATTCACCGAAGATTCTGGCTCGAGCAGAGGATTTAGCATGGACGATGAAACGGCTGAAGCCCCAACAGATATGACAGATATGGGCAGTGAAGACCACGATTTTTAAGCAGTGAGCTCCTCCAAATCTCTACACCCCTTGACCATCGAGTCACTGATGGAAGCCTATGTCGCTCGCTATACCGATGGCAAAGGGCTTTTTACCGTACACAACCCCGCGTCCAATGAGCACTTGGGCTCCCTACCAATGCTCACCAACATCGAGGTACAAAGAACGCTGGTGGAAACGCAACAGGCTTTCCAACACTGGAGAACGAGTTCTGTCTTTGTACGCTCTGAACGGTTGCACAAACTGGCCAACCTTATGGAAGAACACCATACGGATTTGGCAACCATCATCAGCCTCGAAAATGGGAAGCCTTTTGCAGAAGCCCGAGGAGAGGTCTCCTACAGCATCGGTTTCTTTCGATGGTTTGCCAATTCTGTTGTTCGTTTACATGGATACATCGCTCCAACCACGACTGACAACCTCAAAGTCGAGGTTCAGTATCAGCCAGTTGGGGTCTGTGCAGCCATCACACCTTGGAACTTTCCACTGGCCATGCTGGCGAAAAAAGCCGCTGCTGCCATCGCCGCGGGGTGTGGACTGGTTTGTAAACCGGCAGAAGAAACGCCTTATTCTGCATTGGCCCTGATGACATTGGTCCAACGAGTTGGCTTTCCTGAACACCTACTGAGTATTGTTCTTGGCGATGCATCGAACATTGGCCAAACACTCTGCCAAACGTCTTTCGTTCGCAAACTCTCCTTTACAGGGTCGACTGAAGTGGGCAAAATACTCATGCGACAAAGTGCAGACACCCTCCAGAAACTGTCCATGGAATTGGGTGGCAATGCGCCCTTTGTGGTGTTGGAATCCGCTGATCTACAAACTGTATGCGCAAGCATGCTTCGCAGTAAGTTTCGAAATTGTGGTCAGGCCTGCATCTCGGCCAATCGTTTCATTGTCCATGAAAATATACAGACGCAGTTTCTCGAGTTGGCACTTGAGTCGATTCAAGACTTGAAAGTCGGTCCCGCTTGGGATGAAAACGGTCACACGGATGTCAACATCGGTCCCCTAATTTCGCTTCAGGCCGTCGAGAAAATACAACGCCTGATCGACGATGCACTCGCCAAAGGGGCAACCATTGTCTTTGGGAGACGACCAACCGCAACAGACAATTTCGTGTCTCCAGTCGTCTTCACTGGACTGACACCGGACATGGACATTTGGTGGGAAGAGGTCTTTGGTCCAGTCATCGCCATTTGTACGGTTCCCAACACCAAACGCGCAGTTGAACTGGCAAATCAAAGCCACCATGGGTTGGGAGCCTACCTGTTCACAACTGACCCATTGGAAATCGAATCTATCCCACCACAAATTGAATGTGGCATGGTGGGTGTCAACACCGGAGCCATCTCAATGCCCCATACCCCATTTGGCGGTGTCAAATTCTCAGGGTTTGGCCGGGAAGGAGGCGTGGAAGGCTTGTTTGAGTACCTCAATACGCAAATGGTGGCACGACAGTTTTAACGGTGTTGCAGTTGCTCCCTTATGACTCAGTGAACCCACCCCTATACACAGATGTGCTTTGGCCAAACTCAAAATCAAACAATCAAAAAGGGAGCCGACTGGCTCCCTTTGACCATCTACATTGAGTGTTGAATCCACTCACTTGTGTAGACAACGGATTGCGACGTGCGCACTTACAATTCTTACAGTTCTGCTGCTTGCCAAGGTGCATGGCCTTTGTTGGCCTCGCGTACCGCTTTTACTTCGTCGGCCTTCACTGCATCACCACTATTGCCCCAAGAAGAGCGTACATAGGTCAATACATTGGCAATTTCTTCGTCGTTCAACGCGCTGCCCCATGGAGACATCACATTGTTGTACTTGGCACCTTTGACTTCAATTTCACCCATCAAACCGTGCAAGACGATTTTGATCAACGTTTCGTTGCTTTTGGCCATCCACTCAGAGCCTGCCAATGGAGGATAGACTCCTGTCATTCCTTCACCGTTGGCTTGGTGACACGTCACACACACTTGTGTGTACACTTGCTCTCCAGTTCTGGCTGTGGCCTTGGCTGTGGCTTCCGGAGCGGGCTTTGGTGCAGGCTTTGCTTCTGCTTTGGGTGCAGGCTTGGCGGCTTCTTTTTTTGGCGCTTCTTTCTTCGCCACTTCTTTTTTGGGTGCTTCTTTTTTGGTTTCTTTTGGAGCTTCTTCTCCACAAGCTACCAATAAGGCCATCATCCATGCGTATTTCATTGGATTCTCCTTGTAATTGACTAACGATGCGTTTGGGTGAAAAACGAGCAACAATGGTCGCTCAGTACGATGAAATCTAACGTCATTTGCCCATCCAACCCAAAATTTTTGCATTTTTTCGAAAAAACTGTTGCTAGAGATGCGATATTGTGACAAGGTAACGGGGTGATTTTCTAGGTTGTTTTTATCAATCGTTGAAAATCAGTTGCCCACAGATTTAATTTGCCTTATAACGACTTACTTTTAGAATAGATCACTCCTCTATGGACCCAATCCACTTCCACAAACGAGGTCTCCATGTATACACGTCTTGAAAACACCGATAGCATCCCAAACGATGAATATCTGACAGACGAACAGTTGCTTGAACTGCACAATCGATTGATTGACCAAGCCAACGAACTCTTGACCAACGCCCAAAATGCGATGTCGGAGTTGACAGAAAACCAAGAGATGGACCCCGATGAACTTGATGTGGCCATTTCTGCAACCAACCGTGATTTGTCTTTGCGCTTCGCCGACCGTGAACGCAAAATGTTGAAAAAAATCACCAAGATTCTCGAACGATTCCAAGAAGGTGAGTATGGTTCTTGCGACGAATGTGGAGATGCCATTGGATATCGACGCCTCAGTCACCGTCCCGTTGCAAGTTTGTGCATCGATTGTAAAACCGAACAAGAGCAACTCGAGCACAATTCTTGGAATCAATAACTGAACTGTGGCCGTCTTCGATCATCGGTCATCGGTCAAGCGACCAAACGAACAAGACCTCAAATCTGTCTCCGTTGTGCCTTGTAGTTAACTTTTGACGGTCGCCCAAGTGGCGCCTCTATCCAACACCAAGTCCATGACTTCGTCGAGTTGTTCATGACTTAGAAGCAAGAGTAAATCTCCTTCTTGCACCCAATCCATCGCTTGGGCAGCCCCCTCCACATCGCTGTGGGAGATGTACAATCGACTTTCATCGACTCCTTGCTCAAGCAATGCCTCCTTCAACAAAGCAACCACCTCTGAAGGTTCCCGTTGATACGCATGACCCGGAAGTTCCTTTAGAAAGTATGCATCCGCATTGAGCAATGCCGCCTGCTGACCAATCCCGCGAATCTCATCGTCCTGTCGATCACCGGCTTGACCAAGCACAATCGCCTTTCTTTTTGGCAGACCATCGCTGTCCCATCTCTACCACTCGCCGAATGCCGTCAGGGTTGTGGGCAAAATCAACAAAGATATCAGCGCCTTGATGGGTCAACCAATTGCTTCGGCCCCTTGAATCTGTTGCCGTCGGAACTAGGCTTTGAACGCCTTCGCGCATTGCTTGTACAGAGCACCCAATGTGTTGCGCCAAACCAATGGCGGCCATTGCATTTTCCACGTTGTACTGTGCCCGCCCTTTCAAGGTGAGTGGTATGGTGTCCACTTGAACTATTGGTCCCACTGCTCGATGAACAATCCAACCGTTTTCAACACAAAGCGTCATTCCGGACTGTTGTTGGCTGGAAAACAGTTCCACCGACCACGCACGGTCAGGATGCCTCTGCTGCAATTCTTTCCAAGCACGCATCAAGACAGCACAATCTGCATTGAGCAAGACTGCGCCCCCCTCTTTGACTCCCAACGCCACAGTCAGTTTGGCAATTGCCATGTCATAGACCGATTGTAGCCCCCACGAACCCAAGTGATCGTCTGACACATTGGTGACCACACAGGCTTCCACACCATCGATGACCAACCCTCGACGCATCAAGCCACCCCGCGCGGTCTCCAAAATGGCAACGTCTACACGTGGGTCTCGCAAAATCATGCGAGCGGCTCCCGGTCCCGTCCAATCTCCTCGTTCGACCCATTCACCATTGACACACACACCATCGGTTGACGTTTGACCAACGCCGTGAAATTGTGGGTCTTGCTGACAAATGGCAGACAACATTCTGGACGTTGTTGTTTTTCCGTTGGTTCCCGTCACATAGACTGCTGGAACCCGTTTCAAACCATCTTGCAATGCCCTGAGTTCTGTCGTGGTTGGTAAAGCATTCAATGGCCACGTTCGCGCATGCTGCCCCATTCCCAGCGTTAGACCATCTTCATCATCGACACAGGGCACTTGATTCGACGCAGCCCAGGCACGCAAACGTCTCCACTCTGGATTTGCTTCTTGACGGTATTCTTCTTGAACAGACTCAAAACTGGAGACCAATCCACCTGCCCATTCTAAGATGCTGCAGGCCGTGTACAACAAATCTACGGGCGCATCCAAAATGAACACCCATTGATTGTAAATTTGACGGTCAGACAGGTGACACTGCGATTCCAACCCCAGTTTTTCAAGAGCGCGCTTCGCTTTATCAAGAACTGTGGCTCTCTGATTGCTGTGTTCTGAATCAATATCCACCCAAAGCGCAGCCCCAAAGTGCTCCAAAAACAAATGGGTTCCGGTTATGCGATGAATCATAGCCTACCTCAATCGTTTTGCTGGTTGGCGAGAAACACCCCTCGCGCATCTTGTTGAAAGTCCCCGTTGGGTTCTCCAAGCATACCACCTACAACCCCGATGCTTTCAGTGGGCTGACTGCCCTTGACTTGATCGTGAAAATAAATAATTTGTTTCCACGAACGCGTAATTTTGTCGGCAAAAATCAACAGCAAATCGCCATCGTCACAATAATTCAGTGCGGCGTTGACCGACTCTTGCTCAGAGTTGATGCACTCGATTTGGGACTCTGACACCCCACTGTTCATCAAAGCCTCTTTGAGTAGGCCTGGGATTTCCCCATCTGGACGACCGCGGGTACGATCATCTTGACGACAAATGTACTGATCAAAATGTCCAGCCGCAATGGAAGCAATCTCAGCAATGTCTTCGTTTCGACGGTCTCCAGGCGCTGCCAATACACAGACTCTCTTGCCTCGACAATCCAATCGATCGGTCAATTCGCACATGGCCTGAATGGCCGCCGGATTGTGTCCATAGTCCAAAATGACCTTGAAACCAAGTTTGTCAAAAATGTTCATTCTACCCGGCGCTTGGAAAAATGACGTATCAAAGGTGCGCAAGCCCTGGCGAATGTTTTCGAGCGACACCCCCATAGAATACG
>CBFICN010000050.1:0-2900 GCA_965661045.1 uncultured Myxococcota bacterium | reverse complement strand
ACTGCTCGACCACCAACACGAATGTGCTGTCGAACCAACTTGTTGTGTGGGTTGTTGGTCACGTAGCAAATGTGTTTGGCTTGCGTATATTCAGCCATTCTCACACAGTTGGGGTCGTCGGCGTTCAACACCGCTGTATCTTTGGCGACTTCAACAGGAATGCGTTTGACCTCAGAAAGTTGTTCAAGCGTATGAATGCCTTTGAGACCCAAGTGATCGGCCGCAACGTTGATGCAGCAAGCAACATCTGGTGCTTTGTACCCCAAACCAGCCCGCAACAGCCCTCCTCGCGCGGTTTCCAACACCGCTACAGAGATCGATGGGTCTCTAAGTACCATGTTGGCCGATGTCGGACCAGTCATGTCCCCTTCAAGAGTCCGTTGACCGTCAATGTAAATGCCGTCGGTGGTTGTCATCCCAACTGTCTCTCCAACCATTTTGTGGATGTGTGCCAGCATACGGGTCGTGGTTGTCTTTCCATTGGTTCCTGTGATGGCAGCGATTGGAATGTGCGACTGTGCTTGAGGTGGAAACAGCATGTCGATAACCTTACTGGCCACATTTCGAGGAGTCCCCTCTGACGGTGCAATGTGCATTCTAAATCCAGGCGCCGCATTGACTTCACAAATTCCACCACCCACTTCTCGATAGGATTTGGTGATGTCTGGCGTCAAGAAATCCACTCCGGCCACGTCCAATCCAATGGTTTTGGCTGCTCGAATCGCCATTTCACGATTGTCTGGATGGCAAGAGTCGGTCATATCAATTGCGGTGCCACCAGTACTGAGGTTTCCAGTAGAACGCAGATAGAATACCTCACCCGCTGTCAAGACGCTGTCAGCGGTTAGTTTGGCGGCTTCCATCAATCGCATGGCTTGATGATCCAACTCCAGTCGGGTCAATACTTTCTCATGCCCCACACCACGACGGGGATCCTGATTCACAAGGTCCACCAGCTCGGCGATGGTGTGCTGTCCATCTCCAACCACATGACCGGGTACACGCTTGGCCACTGCAATGAGTTCACCATTGATAACCAGCATGCGGTGATCAAAACCGGGCAAGTAACTCTCGACCAAGACACACCGTGAATGTTCACGTGCTTTTGCAAAGGCAACTTTAACCTCTTCATCTGACGTCAAGCCAATGCTGACACCACGTCCGTGGTTGGCATTGTAGGGCTTGATGACAACTGGAAATTCAATGCGTCGCGCTGCACGAATGGCGTTGCGTTCAGAATAAACGTCATACTGTACGGGTACCGGCAACCCTGCATCGCGCAAAATCTTGTTGGTTTCCTCTTTGTCGGAAGCAATTTCTACAGCAATGTGTCGTGTTTCACTGGTGATGGTGGCTTGAATTCTACGCTGGTACTTTCCGTGTCCAAACTGCACCAACGAGTATTGGTTGAGACGAATCCAAGGAATGCCGCGCTTTTCGGCTTCGCGCACCAACGAGCCCGTACTGGGACCCAGCGCACGCTTTTCAGAGCGCTTGATGAAGGTTTCAAGTTCTTCTGCAAAGTCAAATTCGGGATCGACATACGCTCCACCCCGCAAAGACTCCGGCAACAAGTGATGAAGCAACCGCAACGCCAATTCTCCGGCTTGTTCTCCCATCCACGGGTCTTCGTACTCATAGACAACGTGATATTGACCTTCTTCACCAGAACCACGGGTTTTGCCAAAGGTCACCTCAGAACCAGCCAAACTTTGCAATTCCAATGCAATATGCTCTAAAATGTGCCCCATCCAAGTTCCACGATCCTCTCTCATGCGTCGGATGAAACCACCTTCTGCTCGATAAGAGCATCCATGTTCTTGCAACGATGGGATCGCTTCCACCAATCGATCAACAAAGCCTTCAATCTCTGCTGAAGGATGGTGTTCCAAAATTCCAAGATCAAGTAGCAGTCGAATGACTTTAAAATTGGCGTAAAGATTGGGTCCAACATAAACCCGCTTTTCTAGAATCCGCATGCAACCCCCTGCAGTCCAATCATGGATGTGTCACCGTGTGACCAGTAGCCAATATCTATCTGCAACGGGGGTGGCTGTCTGAGCAATTTGTCAGATTTCGACCAATCGTTACACAACTGTGATGAGGAAATTAGCCCCGTGAATCTGAACCGTCACAATCCTGATCAATGGCATCGTTGGGTACTTCTGGTGCCCCAGGGTAAATGGTGGCATCAGAATCGTCGCAGTCTTCGGTGTTGTCAAATCCATCACCATCGGCGTCAATACTGACACTGCAATCTCCTTGATCGAAGGCGTTCAAGGCACAAGAAAAGTCAATCTGGGTACCTTGGTACAAACTGTTGGTTCCGTCATCGCAATACCCATCTCCAAGCCACAACGTTGGCGCACAGGTGCCATTGCAGTCTAGCGTTTCATTTGCCTCACACAAAGGATCAATGCCGTCACAGTCTTGATCGATTCCGTCTGCGGGTATTTCGACCGCTCCTGGATTGATGTTTGGATTGGCATCGTCACAATCGTCATCAGAAGTGTACCCGTCACCATCTGCGTCGGCCGTTCCACAATCACCATCGTCGTAATTGTAGGTTGGACAATTCAGATCGATTTGATTTCCTTGGTAAGTGTACGTGCCATCGTCACAGAAATTGTCACCAACCCAATTGACAGGCGCGCAGTTTCCGTTGCAATCCACTACCTCATTGGCACCACAGGTACTGGCCAGTGAGTCTGAGCCGTCGCAATCCTGATCAATGCCGTCGTTGAACACTTCAGGTGCACCGGGATAGACGCTTGGATCGGTGTCGTCACAGTCACTGTCGACATCAAAACCGTCTCCGTCAGCATCGATACCAACAACCAAATCTACACCATTGCAATTTTGATCGATTCCGTCATTGGGGATCTCGGTCGCACCTGGGT
>CBFICN010000049.1:0-20517 GCA_965661045.1 uncultured Myxococcota bacterium | reverse complement strand
AAGCGTGTGGAGCGAGCCATTTTGGAACTGCAAAGTGGAAAGTCCTGTGCGTACATCTCTGATGCTGGATTGCCTGCTGTCTCCGATCCAGGGATGCACATTGTGGCGGCTGCGCACCGATCTGGAATAGAGGTTGTACCGATACCGGGTCCCTCAGCGGTTGGAACAGCGTTGGCTGCTTCTGGATTTGAAACGCCACCCTTTCATTTCTTGGGGTTTCCTCCTCGAAAGTCGGTTGCCCTGAAAAAGTGGTTGATCGAAGCCAGTCAGTTGCAGGGGGTGTTGGTCTTGTTTGAAGCTGGAAATCGTTTTGGTAAATTGGTGGAATCTATACAGGAAAATTTACCGGATAGGGAAATGTGTTTGTGTAGAGAATTGACCAAAACCCACCAAGAAATACGACGGGCACCCGTGGCAGAGTTTGAGACAGAAAAGGTGTTGGGAGAGGTTACGCTTGTGATTGGACCCGGAAAAGCATACAAAACGACGGAGCAATCCAAGAGTGGTATGAAAGGTGTGGCGGCAGACTTGGCGTCGGAGTGGGGCATCACCAAGCGTGAAGCGTACAATCTGTTGATGCAAATGAAACCGGACAGCATATGATTTGGCTATTCTTTTCTTGTACCGAGATCCAATCTACCTTGATGGAGTGGATGCCCTTAAACTATGAAGTGCCTCAAGTGGCAGAGGCTGGAACAGTCAACACGGGTGTGTTACTGACCAAAGTTGCGACCGATTTGGTTCAAATCACCGACATGCAGTTTCTCCCAGGAAGCAACACTCAAGTGCTGGTGACCAAAAAAGAAGGGGCGTTGGTGTTGGTCGATGTCTCTAATCAGTCGAAGGTACTTCTAGGGACCATACCAGTACGCACCGCTTCCGAACAGGGCTTGCTGAGTGTTGCCATTGCGCCGGATTTTGAAACATCGGGACGAGTTTTTCTTCATAGAACTCCAAATAGTGGCAAAGCCCGTACAGAAATCGCTGAATATACAGTGAACTTATCGAGCAAATCACTTCGTAAAGAACGGGTCTTGTTTGAATATCCACAACCCTTTCCGAACCACAATGGGGGTGCCATTCGAATCGGTCCGGATGGATACCTGTATGTGGGTCTTGGAGACGGTGGCTGGCGCAATGATCCAAAGGCAAATGGACAAAACTTCTCCACTCCTTTGGGAGGAATGCTTCGAATCAACGTTGAGTCATCCAACAGTGAACTATCCAACATTGTCCCATCGGACAACCCTTTTGTGCAGGATTCCGCAGTGCATGATTTGCTGTGGTGTACCGGTCTGAGAAACCCGTGGAAATTTGACTTTTTACCAGATGGACGAATCCTTGTGGCGGATGTTGGTCAGAATGCAGTCGAAGAAATCTCCATTGCAACTGCTGGGTCCAACTTGGGGTGGAATGTTTGGGAAGGAGACGCTTGCTTTGAATCTAACTGTCCGGCGGTGGATGCCAGAGGCACGTCTTTTACGAAACCGATTTACACGTACAACCATGATGTCGGACAGAGCATCACCGGTGGGGTGTATTTGTATGGGCAGCACAAGTATACAGGTGGATATTTGTTCGGGGACTTTGTGAGTGGGAGAATCTGGGTGTTGTCTGATGTCCTCACAAATCCTACAGTGGTCGAACTTCATCAAAGCGCCTTTAACATTTCTACCTTTGGCCAATCTCCTGATGGCTCCGTATACGTTTCCAATTTTGGTTCAGGAGACCTGTATCGAATGGAATTTCTCCCATGATGTTGTTGTGGTGGCTTTGGACCATCATGGCACTGTCAATCGTGGCTTGGGGCGTTTTCCATACACACAAACTTTCATGGAGCCATGTGGGGGCATTTTGCGGGATAATCCTGTGTCGTTGGTTGTACGCATCTCCACTTGAGCAGGCGGTTGTTGGCCATTCTACGCAGTATTTAGCCGTGTACGAAGGAATGATGCCGACAGTGGGCGATTCGACATGCTATCCAAGTTTACAAATTCTTTGGTGGCTCCTGGGTCGTCTATCTCTCGGGGTGATACCGGCTCAGTTGTGGAGCGTTTTTGTCGCGGCCCTGTCGATTGTTGTATTGAGCAGCAACAAGGAGAAGATACACTGGTTGCCGATGGTGTGGTTCGCATTGTTGCCTGAGCACATGTTTTGGTCAAACTCAATATACAACGTGGTGTGGCCATTGGGAATGCTGGTGTTGGCACTCAAATTTGCTGAATTGAAAAGGTGGAATTGGCTTGGGATTGCCATGGGACTGTCAGTGGCTTGGCGTTTGGAAACACTGTTGTTTTGGGGCGTGCTGGTGGCGTACATTCCATTTTGGGATTGGCGTGTTTTGTTACGGTGTATTGGCGGCACTGTTCTGTCATTGGCTCTGCTCTACAATATTCAAGTTCCTGGTCAAGGAGAGTATTTGGAGTCACTAAAGATCAACTGGGCCTTTGTGTCTTATTACCGTTCCTTTGCCGTGCCATTGCTGCTTGGCTTGTTTTGCGTCTCCACCAAGCGGCTGCCCCTGTACATCTGGTTGCTTCTTTGGGGACTGTGTCATCACGGTGTTCTCAGTACCTTCAACGACTTTTCTTCTCGGCACATACTGGTGTTGGCGGTGGTGATCGTTCACGGTTTAAAAGATGAATACAGAAATCAGCTTGTATACCGTATTATTTGGGGGGGATCAATTGCAATCAATGTCTTTTTCCTGTGGAACAACCACGGTCCATTTACGCACGAAAATACTGAATTTGACACATATATCCATCAACAAACACAGACCAACGAGCAGCTTACGGTCTCTCAGGCACAGAGTCGAGGTTGCGCTTGGATTGTAGAAATGAAGCCATTCTCTGAACATCCCACTCAGCGGATTCGGTCGCACTTTAACTTACTTCAGCCTCAAGAAGTGACTGGCTTACTTCGGCAGTATGGGTGTGTTGATTGGTGCTATACGATTCAAGACTGGGGTTGGTCTGAATTGGCTGTACAAGATAGGGCGACAAGGCTTGAATACTTGTACAAATGGGACAATACGGCGATTGTCACTTCAGGGGATGCCAAATGTTTACTGCGTTCTATAAGCGTGGATTCGGACCAACTGTCAGACATCGATCACGAACACCCACATTCTTCAATGGAAAAAGGTGTTAACATTATAGACTAGTCAGATATTGTCCGTTTTATCATACTATGCCCCTAAAACTTGTCCGAAGTTTACTGACGGTTGCGTAGTTTAGCATGTACTGACACTTTCATGGAGATGATCATGGGTCATTCTTTTACACCACAACCTTACACGACCAGCAAGCAATATCCTGAGATGGTTCAATACATTGAACGGCATTTGATACGCACATCAATGTGGTTGGACTGGATTGTGATGAAGCACCATCTTCTTTCCTTTACCGATTTGGTACAACATCGTACCGGAACGACGAAACGACGTGCGCGCTTGATGATTTGGAATGCATTTGTGGCCGCAGTCGAAGGAGATGCTCGCTCGCCAGTATATTTTGATTACCTCAACGTCGTCGATGAGATTTCCCCATCCGATAAGCCCATTTTTATTGGCCGCTTAAAAGTGGGGGCCTTGATACATCAAGGGGCTAGTATCAAAAAAGCAGAAACTGGTTTTCAAAAGTGGCTGACAGAAGGGAACAACAACATCTTTGGTGAGTATCAACTGAACCCAGATTTCACGACGACGCTGTTGTCTTCAGATTCCGATTGAATTCCTGATCGTTTGCCCCAATTCATGAGAATTCTCCGCATAGACTGGAATTAGGCTGAAATGTGATTAGAATTCATCTATGACACAATACATCATTCAATATTGGCAGCGCATTCGTTTGCGTACTCGTTTAATCATTGTTGGGGAAACGACCTTACAACTGTTTCAAGGGGCTGTTGGTGTCTTGGTTTTGGCGGCTGCGGCATTGTCGTTGAAGGTAGATTACGATGCTGTAACCATTGTTTTTTGGACCTTGTTGGCGATGGTGCTCGGAGTGGTACTCTATCGCTTTATGAAATTTTGGGCTCCTTGGTCAGACAATCGGTACCTTGCCGACTTTGTTGAAAAACGAGTTCCTGCGTTGAAGGAACGCTCCTATCTTGTTTTGGATACTTCGCCCCAGCCGTCTTTTCTTCGCGAACGAGCGTTGGCCAGTGTAGTGGAGATACTCAAACAAGTACCGGTTAGCAGATTGGCATCCACCCAATCTATTTGGAAGATTGGCCGAAGTGCACTGATGACGATGATCATTCTTGTGATGGCTGAGTTTAAGTTTCCAGTGTCTCCTACTTCAGCTTGGCGTTCTTTGTACAACCAGAATGAATACGCCACCGAGCAGATGAAGGATGCTGCGATTGATGAAGCTGTCAGTGTGACAATTGGTGATATTCAAATCCGATATGATTTTCCAGAGTATACGCGAATGACTTCTGTCACCATTCCCAACTCAAATGGAGACGTGCACGCCCCACAAGGGACAAAGATAACCATTCAAGCTCGCACGTTGGAACGCTTCGAAGCGGCTCAAATTGAAGTCAATGGTGTCAGTAAACCTACGACCCTCAACTTTGGACGTGAAGTGACTGCAGATTTTGAGTTGAATACAGAGGGTGTCTACCGTTTTTTGTTTTTTGATGGAACAACGCAATTGCCATCTCAAGAGTTCGCAATGGTTTTCGATGACGACGACCCTCCTGTTGCATCGTTGGAGATCAAGAGAACACAGATCCCCAGCAATCGTTCGGTTTCCATCACTTGGAATGCCACGGATGATTTTGGCTTAGAACGCGTTGTCTTGGAAGTCACCAGTGGTGGCAACACCAAAGATATTATTTTGCGTAAACCCAAAGAGAATAGGCTCAAATTGGGTGCCAAAATCAGACGTTCAATCGAAGAACTGGGTTTGAAAGGGGGTGACAAAGCAACGTTGCGTTTGGTTGCCTATGACAATCAGGCGCCACTCAATCAGACTCAATCGACAGAGGAAGGAGAGCCATTCGGTAAAATGGGCGTGTCGGAACCCATTGAAATTCAAATCTTAACCCCTCAGTTGTCGGCAGAACAAATGAAGCAACTCAATAAAAAGTTGCGGACTGAGCTGGTCTTGATCGTCGCAGAGTATTTGGTTGAAACAATGCCAACGCAAGCCAATGTGTATCGGTGGTCACTCAGTGCAATGAAACGTTACGATTCGATAAGAGCCGTGACCGATGAGGCGTGGGGGGATGGTTGGCCAACCTATTTGTCTGCGGAACTGATTGCCAAGGTGTACTCGGATTCCGCGAGTATGTTTCGATTTGTACGGACAACCTATTCTTCTGATAGACTTGGAGAGCCGCAACAAGAAGACCTTGAGTATTTTCAGGAAGCCTACACCAAACACATCGCTCAGTTGGAGCAGACCATTTTCATCATTGATCGAATGCTGCGTCAAGTTGCTTTTCATGAGGTGGGGAAGTCGTCCAAGTCTTTGACTCGTTCTGCACAACGCTTTTCAGAAATCGATTTCACCTCCAAGTCGAAGCGGGAATTGCTGAACTCTCTGTCTAGGATTCAGAAAGATTTGGACGGTATTGATTCTGCAGTAGAAGATTTGAGTGGATACTTACTCAAAGAGTTTGTAGAAGATAGAAGCATCGAGATTTCCAGAATGCAAGACGTCTTGCGTGAACAGTTGGCAGAAGAAAACTTGGATGCTGCCCGCAATACAACAGAGCAGTTTTCACAAGCCGTCAATCAGTTTGCTGAGGGTGTCAGCGAAATCTTAGAACGGATGAAGGCACAAGAAGATGAGATGGAACAAGAGATGGAGTCTCTGATAGAAAAACTCGAAGAACTCGATGAACAGCAGCGTGACCAGATGGAAGAGTTGGCACAAGCGCGCCAAAATGACCCAACTGCACAAGAACTTGCATCTCTCTGGAAAGAGATTGAAAGTCAGGCAGTCCTTGCACGAGACGCGTCACAGAATATTGTTGAGGGGATCGGTGATGGTCGGGGTTTTCGGTATTCTTCAGTACGGCATCTCGAACGTTTGGGGGAGGATATGGTTTCTCTCTATGGTTCTGTTGTGACAAGAAACCTTGAAAATGTGGCTGAGACAATCATGAAGTCTGGCATGCGGTTGAAACGTGTAGAAAATGTTTTGAACAATGAAACTACCAGATCGCGTACGGCTTCGGATCCTGTACCCACGACCCTTCCAGCCATGCAGCAAGAGTATTCGACTGTTGTCGCGGCGCTGGTGCGCATTCAGGAGTTGCTGGAATCGGATGCCTTGAGCAACGCTCAAAGCAACCCCCACTTGATGGAAGCAGCACAAGGCTTGGCACCTCGACAGGAACAGCTTCAACAGGCGATGATGGGCTTGTTGCCAAAAGTGCAGGAAATGGAACAGCAAATGCCCACCGCTACTGGAGAAGCAACGGAGTTTGCTATGCAGGCTGGGAAAAGCATGGAGGACGCCAAGCAGTTTTTAGAGAATGGCAGTGCGATGGCTGGTGAGAGTTTACAGTTTCAGTCTTCTGCACGGATTCAGGACACCATTGAAGCACTCAAACAGGCTGCAGCCCAGATGCAACAGATGCAACAACAAACAGAACAGATGGCTGGTGGTGGAGAAGGCGATTCAGAAATGATGGCTTCTGATGTAGAAATACCCCCGACAAAACCCCGTATTTCCCCAGAAGAATATCGAAAAATGTTGTTGGATGGCATGCAAGGTGGCGTACCACAAGAATATGAAACCCTCAAGAAGAAGTACTATGAAGAATTGGTTGCCCAGTAGCATGCTGTTGTCTTGGATGCTTTGCGGTAGTTTGGCCTATGCCGATGCCGTAGACGATGCGCACAAGTGCTTGGACGCGGCCAATTTGCCTTGTGCTGTGGATATACAACAACGGTTGTTTGCCGAGAAGCCGAACAATACCGATGTACTGCAACTCCGTGCGCGCACCTTGTTTCACCAGGGTAAGTTTGAGGAAGTGGTATCCATTTTGGATCAATTGGCAGAACAGGGTGTTGAGATCACAGATAACGGCGGATTTCCCGCACGGGCTTCGACAGCGGCATTTTTGGGCATGGTTTCCAGTACTGGGAACACCGTCATAATTCGTCATGACCCAGGCATCGATCGAATCTTGGTTCAAGATGCTTTACGGACGATGGAAGCTGCAAGGAGCAAGTTCGATGCGTTGCTTGGCGGCGGACCAGAACACGATATCATCTTGGATATTTTCCCCACCGCTCTACGGTTTATGCAAGCCAGTGGCATTCCAGAGGAGGCAGTGAGGACAACAGGGGTGATTGCACTCTCCAAATGGAACCGCCTGTTGATCACCAGTCCGAGAGCGACCGCTGGCGGGTATGCTTGGATGGATACCGCTGCCCATGAATACATTCATCTAGTGGTGTCTTGGCGCACCAAAGATCAATCGCCCGTGTGGCTCCAAGAAGGCTTGGCACGATATTTGGAAAAGCGCTGGCGTCCCAATCCAGAATTTTATTTGTCGGCAAAGCAACAGTCCTTGCTGGCAGGTGCGTTAATGGACGAAAGTTTTGTGCCATTTGAAAAATTTCGTCAGTCCATGGCCTATCTAGACAGTGGTGAAGAAGCGGCGTTGGCTTATGCTCAGGTGTCCACCATGGTTGACTTTATGGTCTCCAAGGCTGGAGAACCCAGTCTCATCGCACTCATGGATTTGATTGCCGATGGTCAAACGGCGGAGCAAGCGGTTTCAAGTTTGGCTGGCTATGATGATTTCGAGTCCTTCAAAGACGGTTGGAAAACCTTCCTGTCCACCATTCCACTGGTGCAACAGGAATTGACGAAATCTTCAGTAGCCTTGGATGGTTCAGGTGGAGATTTTGCCGATGATCCGGTGTTGCAAAATCGAACGGACTTATCCAAGTTTGTGCGTGTGGGCGATTTGCTGGTGGAACACAAAAAATACCGAGCTGCACTTGTAGAGTATCAAAAAGCCAATGTGCCTGGTGAGCCCCTAAGTCCAACGGTCTTATCAAGGATGGCAGAAAGCCACATGTACTTGAAAGAATCCGATGAATCAAGGCGCTTATTGGAACAAGCACTGGAACTGTATCCAGAAAACAATCGTGTTCTGTTGACGGCTGCCCACTTAGCAGAGACCACAGGACTGGGAGAGGCACATTCATTTTGGTTGAAAGCACACGAAGTCAATCCCTTTGTCGTAGAAACACAACAAGCACTCATCGAGCATTACACGAAATCCAATCAACCAGATAAAAGAGAACACCATCAACAAATTTTATCGATACTTGAGGTCGGTGGGGTCTACCCAGCGTCTTCTGACCTCTAAACACAAGGAACAGCATGACTTCAAAAGCGGAATTGTTTGACTCACTTCCATCCATCGCAGGCGCCATTCGTCAAGAAATTCAGAAAAAGGTTGTTGGTCAGCAGTCGGTGATCGATCAGATGCTGTTGGCACTTTTTTCCAATGGCCATTGTTTGTTCGTTGGTGTACCGGGACTGGCGAAGACACTGATGGTGAATTCTTTGGCTGAGTCTATGGGCTTAGAATTTAAACGGATTCAGTTTACACCAGACTTGATGCCCAGTGACATCGTTGGGGCTGAAATCTTGGAAGAAGATCGGGAAACTGGACGTCGCAGTCTTAAGTTTGCCAAGGGACCAGTGTTTACAAATATGCTTCTTGCGGATGAGATAAACCGTACACCGCCCAAAACACAGGCTGCATTGTTGGAAGCCATGCAAGAAAAGCAGGTGACCACACTGGGAACAACCCATCAGTTGCCAAAGCCATTTTTGGTGTTTGCCACCCAAAATCCAGTCGAGCAGGAAGGTACCTATCCACTTCCAGAGGCCGCACTGGATCGTTTCATGTTCAGTGTGTTGGTAGATTATCCGACGCAACAGGAAGAGATTGACATCATCAAACGAGTCATCGGTGTAGCGATGGACTCCATTCAGTCCGTGTTGGACACAGAAAAACTTCAGAGTATTCAGTCTGTCATTAAAGAAGTGCCCATTTCCGATGTGGTGCTGGAGAAGATTACCAAACTGGTGTCTCTAACCAGAGGGGGAGATGGATCCCCCAAGATAATTCAAGATTACGTTCGATATGGGGCTGGAACGCGGGCGTCTATTTATTTAAGCGTGGCGGCCCGTACGCGTGCTGCGATGCGCGGTGCACAAACACCGACTTGGGACGATGTGCTGGCGATTGCCAAACCCGTATTGAGACACCGCATCATGGTCAATTTTCAAGCAGAAGCGCAAGGGATCAGCAGTGACGATATCATCGAGCAGTTGGTGAAGCTGCTGTGACGATACCTTGGAATCCCACCATCCAAGATCGACTGTCCAAACTGCATTTTCTATCCCGTGAGATTGTTTGGGGAATGAACAACGGACAGCATCGATCGAATAGAGTCACTCGAAGCATTGAGTTTGTAGAGCACAAACTGTATGAGCCGGGAGACCCGTTGTCCTCGTTGGATTGGAAAGTATTTGCGCGCACCGATAAACTGATGATTCGTCGACAAAGTGCGGACACAGATGCGAACGTCGTATTGATGCTCGATGCATCTGGAGACATGCAGTCTACGGATTCAGGTACGGTTGAGGACTGGGTTGAAAGCAAATTTGGCAAAGCCCTAACGTCGATTGCTGCATTGACTCAAATGTCTAGTAAACGGGGTGATCCAGTCGGGCTATGGGTTTGTGGAGGATGTGACGTTCAGACAGGACTTGCTGGGTACATTCCGCCGACTCAACGCAGCATTCATGCCATCTTTCATTGCTTGGCGCAGGTGAACCCGAAAGGGGAGGGCAACCTTGCAGGGAATATCCAAAATCTAGCCCATCGATTGCCTCGAAAGTCTGTTGTGGTCATCGTTTCTGATTGGATGGAGGATCCAGATCTCTGGGGGCCGCAGCTTGAAGTATTGGCATCGATGGGGCATGACATCCGATGTGTACAACTCTATTCCAGACGAGAGTGGAACTTTGACTTGCCAGAGTCCATCCAGGTTTTCAGTGATGAAGTGCAGACGAAAACACCACTGGATCCGGTGGCAATGAAAGAATCTTGGGATTTGGTTTTGCAAGAATACCGAGACAAAGTGTCACAGTGGGCTGCCCGCTCAAGGGCTGTCTGGATTGAGTCTGTATTGGAAGAACCCTTGTTGCCTCCATTGATTCGATTGGTCAAAGGGTGGAGATGATGTGGAGTTAACGTGGTTGTCATCGTCACTGGTGTGGCTAATTCCCTTGGTGGGCATACCCTTGGTTGCCCACTTGGTTCGTCGCCCACCCAAAGAAAAGTGGTTCTTTGGCGCCATGTATTTGCTTGAGCAGGTCAAGCAAAAGAACACCACTCGAAACAGGATTGACGACTGGTGGCTGTTGTTTCTTCGGGTCTTGTTGTTGCTGTTGTTGGGGTTGGCCATTCTTCGCCCTGAAGTTCGATGGGGTGATCCCAATGATCAACTTGAGTATTCCAAACGCGTGGTAATTTTGGTCGATCGCTCTCTTTCGATGAATCAAACCTTGTCTCCCACCTCAGATCGTACGGTCTTGGAATGGAGCAAGAAAGAACTCACCGATCGTCTGAAAGAAGATCAAGGACAGCGCACCTTTCAGATGGCTACGTTTGATTCCGCCGTTGAAGAAGTGTTTGCGGACTGGCAGAGTGACCCGGTGGCCTTACTGACTGGCGTAGAGCGCATCAACCAAGAACAAAAACGCACAGATATTGTCGAAGCCATCCGATGGGCACGACAAAAATTGGATGGTCAAGGTGGAGAGATTTGGTTGTACACAGATCAGGCGGGTGTAGTTTCAGAAGCCTTGAAGTCAGAGATAAGTTTGTTGGTCGAGCAAAATGTAGCACTCATCCCACACACACCAACCATTGAAGACCCAAGCAATTTGACGATTGTGGCTGCTGAATACGGTTCTGGACTTGAAGGGGGGACCCTTCGGTTTACAGTACAAAACTTTGGTTCCAGTACCAGAGAAAGCAAGTGTACGACAACATTGCCAGACGGTACGGAGATTCATACCATTGTGGAGGTTCCCGCCAAAGGACAAGTGGAGTCCTTTGTGACGATTCCCAGAGTGTCTGATGGTGGAATTGGCAAAATTGAAATTTTAGACGATCGACTCACGTTGGACAACGAGTGGTATTTTCAGTTGCCACAAATTGGTGCCAATCGTGTGGTGTTGGTGGATGGTGATCCAGGCAGTGCTCCGATTGATTCAGAAGTCTACTTCCTTGAAAGGGCACTGTCGCCCTCTAGCTTTGGGGCTTCAATCGTTCCGGAAGTCGTGGGAGACTTGTCTGCTGTTGATCCGGATGTAGACAAGCAAGCGGTAATTGTGTTGGCCAACGTTGGAGACTTGGGCGGGGCATTGGGTGGTTTGGTGGAGTATGTGCGTTCAGGGGGTGGATTGTTCATCGCTTTGGGGGGCAATACCAATCTGTCTGCGGTGAATCAAGGGTGGTCTGCCATCTTGCCAGCGGTCTTGAAAGATCGGCACACTTTGTCGAGTGACTACCAGTATGGGGTTCCGTTGGCATTGCCAAACTTGGACCGAGAATTGTTTGCACCCTTTCAAAGTGGTGGTGCGAGTGGTTTTTCGAAGGTGCGCTGGTTGGGGGTGTATCGATTTTCAGAAGCCCTTGGAGAAAATGTAGAGGTGTTGCTGTCTTTGGACAATGGTTTGCCGGTGCTGGTGGAATACTCACTTGGAAAAGGGACGGTCTGTTTGTTGCTTGGAAGTTTGGACATGGAGTACAGCAATTTTCCGTTACAGTCCGTATACATGCCTTTTATGCAAAAACTCATTGGTCACCTAGGTGGACATGCTCAAGGTGGAGAGCGAATCGAGTCGACTCTAGAGGATTTGATTTCCATCGAAGTTCCAAATGGCATCGACTCTTTACAGTGGACTTCGGACAATGGAGTAACTCAAGCCTTGTTGTCGAATCAGCGAGTTCGCTTGGAAGCAGAACATAGTGGGGCATATGTCCTGCAAGCCGGTACTGGAACTGTCTTTGCATGGGCATCGGTCAATACCGATCGACTTGAATCAAACATCACCGTGACAGAACCGCTTCTAGAGGTGGCTGCTGAGATTGCACCCGAGGCTTTTCAAGAGCGTCGAGATGTGTCTCCTTGGCTGATTCTGGCTGCATTGGTGTTGCTGATGGCGCAAGCAATTTGGCCCCCAAACAATGAAGAGGTCCTGCATGAAACAGCGTAAAAATGCTGACACGAACCCCCACACAATGAGGCGTCGTTCATTTCTTCGAACATTGGGTGCTATGGTCGGTTTTGCAACAATGCCATCCGTATCATGGGCGTTGGGACAACGCAGCCAATTTGGAATTGCAGAGGTAGCATTGCCAAGTTCGCTTAGTCGTCCGAGCGCTTGGCAAAGGGGGGTGTTTGAAGTACAGACCAGTACTTCCATTGAAGTCAATGAGGACATTCCACGTGTAGCCTTGGATTCTGTTGATTTGTTTGGTCACCCCTTTACTGTGTTGATTGGAGACGCTGCATTCGAACCCGTGTCGACGTTGGCGATTGAGAATCTTCGACGATACTTGACCTACGGTGGATTCTTGTTGCTCGATGATGCTTCTGGTCGTAAAGAGTCAGACTTCTTGAGTTCTTGTAGACGTCTGGCCAAACGCTTGTTTCCAAACCATCCTTTGGCGGCATTGTCGGGTGATCACTCCGTATACCGCTCTTTCTTTCTACTTGAGCAACCGACGGGTCGCTTTCAAATCTCAACGCAATTGTTTGGGGTCCATTTAAACACCATCACGCCATTGATGATCAATGTCAATGATCTGTCCGGTGCGCTTTTGGTGGATGATGCTGGTCAATATGTGCATCTTCCAGTGCCCGACGGTGATTATCAGCGCAGAGAGAGTGTCAAAATGTTGATCAATCTTGTCTTGTATGCGTTGACATCCAATTACAAACACGATCAAGTGCACGTGGCAGAATTGCTTCGTCGGGATGAATTTTAGTGGAACTGCTACTTGGAATTGGGTTGGAAGGTGTACAGGGAATTGAATTCGTTGCGCCAGTCTGGAAAATAAGCGTTGGCATCGTCCTCGCCCTACTGACCCTTGCGTTCGTTTTTCGAACTGCGGCGTCCTCTCCCAGACGAACAGAAAGTGTCTTGTGGATTTTCTGTGCCACGTTGTTGGCCTTTCTGAATGCCGAACCCACGTTGATAGGGGAGGTGCAGACACCCTCAGATGGCAAAACAGTGGTGCTGGTCGATGCGTCGGCCTCGATGTCGGTAGAAGAACCAGGGCGCAGTCGGTTTTCCAGAGCAGAATCAGTGGTCAAACGCCTCCAGCAGCAAGTGACTGGACAAGTGGATGTCTGGTATGTTGACGGAGATTTAAAGCAATCGGCACCTTCCACGGCTGAACTGGGTCATCAAACCGACTTGCTTCAAGGCTTGCGCAGTGTCAATGATCGCTATCTTGGACAAGAGTTGCAAGGTGTTGTGTTGTTGACAGACGGAATCGATCGGTCTGTATTGGCGGATACACTGGAGAATCTTCCATCATTGCCAGGTCCATTGACGGTAGTCCAACTGCACGAAGAACAAAGCATCTTTGATGAATCAGTGGTCAAGGTGGATACGGGAGGCTTTGCATTTCAACGTCTACCATTTGAGATTGTCGCGCATGTACAAGGCATCCCCAACGGAGAGTTGACTGTCGAATTGCGAAAAAATAACAAAGGCGTGGACAAGCAGCAGGTGTCACTGGACGAAGACGGCAACGGGACGGCTACCTTTTCTGTGCGACCATTGGAAGTCGGCAGATTTGCTTGGGAAGTGGTTGTGCCGGTAAACTTTCAAGATGTCGTACCCAGCAACAATTATTTTCCGGTGGTGGTTAAGGTCGTTCGCGATGAGGTACGGGTTCTTCAAGTGTCTGGTTCTCCGAGCTATGACCAAAAGTTTTTGCGACTTTTTTTAAAAGAAGACCCCAGTGTGGATCTGATTTCATTCTTTATTTTGAGAACCTATGAAGATCTTGGTTCAGAATGGGATTCAAACGAGTTGTCTCTCATTGCGTTTCCGTATGAGAAACTGTTTACTGAAGAACTCAAGACCTTTGATTTGGTCGTGTTTCAAAACTTCAATTATCAACCCTTCTTTAACTATCAGTCGGATGAACTGTTGGGTAACATAGCCCAGTACGTCAGAGATGGCGGAGGATTTGTCATGTTGGGTGGCGATCGGTCTTTTGACTTGGGAGACTATGGCAACACGGCTATCGAAGACATATTGCCCGTGAATCTTGGCACGATGGAGACTTCCTCCGAAGAGCAATTTGTACCTGTCCTAACTGAAGCGGGAAGAGCGCACCCTTTGAGTCGATTGGCCAGAAGTGTAGAAGAAAATGAAGCGGCTTGGAAACAGCTGCCGTCTATGGATGGCTACAATCGAATCGCCAGTTTGAAACCTGGGGCTGCGAGCCTGCTCAAACACCCAACTGCCAAAGACGATGCCGGTCAACCAATGTCAATTTTGTCGGTACGCGAAGTTGAGAAAGGTCGTGTCATGGCGTTGTCGGTCGACGCCAGTTGGCGCTGGTCCTACTCTGAAGCGCTCGAAGGAGAAGGCAATCAGGCCTATTTGAGGTTTTGGAAAAATGCCATTCGATGGCTCATTGCCGATCCCGATGATGCAAGGGTCATCATTCAACCTAGCCGTGAAAATACGCTGTTGGGTGAAGAAATGCAACTCACGTTTCGGACGAGAGACACCCAGTATCTTCCAACCACCGACCAGCAGTTGGACGTTGTAATTACAGAGCCCAATGGAAATACGGTTCCCCATACAGTGTTGACAGATCAAAACGGTGAAGGGCAAATACTGATGACTCCAAGTCAACAGGGGGTGTATCAAGTCCGTGCAGTCAACAGCGAGGGGGTAGATGTACAGACGGTGTTTGCAGTATCTTCACGGATCGCCGAATTGGATGATATTCAAGCCAACAAAACGTTGATGCAACAAATGGTCGCACAATATGATGGTCAGGGCCGGGCCAAATGGCTGTCGGAATACGAACCGTTGGAACCGATCATTGAGCAAAAGGCCGAGCGGACAGTACTTCAACGAATCAGTCGTCCGTTAAACACATCCCCTTTATGGTTCATTCTTTTGACGTTTGGCTTGACGGGAGCGGTTTTGCTTCGTCGTCGTGCAGGAGGACGGTGAGTTTCTTCCACTCAATGTTTTCAAACATGCCCAGTCCCACGCCCAACACAGTGACAGGAATAAAGGAAACACCCCAAAAGACAATGGCGAACCCTTTTGCGACAATGGGGTCTTGTCCCCACAAGAGTAGGGTGGCTTCAATGGCTGCGTGAAACACCCCAACGAATCCGGGTGCTTGTGGCAAGACAACAGCCAGTGCGATGGCGACTGCAATAAAGCACGCAGCGCCAAATGGCAAACTGAGTGCAAAGGCGTTGAACAAGCAAAAAATGGCAAGAGCGCCGTTGAGCCACATGCCCACACTGAGAATGCCTGCCTGCCAAATGCCTTTGGTGTCGGTGCTGTTGGCGAGTCCATCGACAAACCCATCAAACAAACCAAGAAAGAAACGTTGGATTGGTGGGGGGGCAATTTGAACGATGGAAGCAAAAATGTGGCGCGTATCATTTTTGCGTGACACGAGGTAGAAGAACACACCCATCGCTGTGATGGCACACACTCCCAAAATACCTCCGTACAAACGGAGGTTGTCAATCAAAATTTGCTGTTCGGGTGGAGGGGTTAAATCCGATTGTAGAAACAATACCATGATTACCAGCACTGAGACCATGCCAAACAGATCATAGACACGTTCCATGATGGCAGTGGTAGCCACAGAGACAAAGGGAAGCCCACTTCTATTGGATACAATGGTTGGCTTGACAAGTTCCCCAAGTCTTAGGGGGAGCAGTGTGTTGGCAGCAGCACCAATGACCTGAGCTCGAAACAAATCTAGAACCGACAGATTCGGTTTCAAAGGTCTCAGAATAATTTTCCATCGAATGGCTCGAATGACAAATTCAAGCAGCAAGGACCCGACAGCGACCAGAACCCACCCTGTCTGAATGGCAGCGAACGCCTCTTTCATCTCGCTCCAATCTGTATTGTGCAAGAACCAATACAGGCACGCACCACCCACCAGCAATCCAATTAAGAGCCTTTTCATCTTTACCTCTTTCAAATTTATAACCACCTTTTGGTGAACGATTGAATTCTTTTGGTAGATCGGCTAGAGATAGGCAACAATCCCTTATTCTTTGGAGAGAGTATGTCTGATAAACAATATGCCGTGGCTGGACTTGGAAATGCGTTGATGGACGCGTTGATCGTAATGGATGATGATTCACTGTTGGCGTCAGAAAATCTGAACAAAGGCATTATGCATCAAGTCGACCACAGTCGATGGATGGAAGTGTACAAACTGTTGGACTCCAACAAAGTGGTATTGCAGACTGGTGGTTCGTGCGCCAATACCATTGCCGCAATGGGATTGATGGGGGCCAAAGTTTCGTATTGTGGTCATCTGGGCAGTGATGAGTTTGGGGAAACCTATGCACAGCAGTTCATTGATGCGTGTGGAGAGCATGGTTTGGTGCAAGGTGAGGGACACACTGGAAAATGCTTGTCTTTGGTGAGTCAGGATGCTGAACGAACAATGTTGACAGACTTGGGGACCAGTGTACAACTCCCCAGCGTCGACCATTTCAAAAAGGTCATTGAAAACAGTCAAGTGTTGTATTCAACCGGATATTTGTTGCTGGGCGACCCAATGAAGTCTCGCTTGATTGAGGCTGCTGAACACGCAAAGGCGCATGGTGTAACCGTTGCGTTGGACGTGGCAGACCCTTTTGTGGTCAAAGCGGTGACCCAAGACATGAAGGACTTTATTGAAACCTATTGCGACGTTGTGTTCTTGAATGAAGAAGAAGCCAAAGCCATCACAGGGTCCGACGAGGCAACAGATGCAATTGAGGCACTTCAAGGACTGTGCAGCACCATTGTTGTTAAACTTGGCTCCAAAGGTGCCGTCGTGTACTCGAATGGAGAATCTGTCAGTACTGGTGTTGAACCTGTAAAGCCGATCGATACAACAGGTGCGGGAGACTCTTTCGCAGCAGGATTTCTGTATGGGTATACCCACGGATTTTCGTTGCAACAGTCTGTACGATTGGCCACGAAGGTTGCCGCGCAAACCATCGTTCAAGTCGGCGCTGTTGTGCGAACAGAAGGACAGTTGGCCGCCCTAACTCAGGAAGTATAAGGATGCTTGTGGGGCGAATCCTGGATGCACGAGGGATCCCTAGATTGGTTCGAAAACTCTCCGAAAGTCAGGTTCAGCCGATGTCGGGGAGTATTTTTGGGGAGGTTTGGGATGAAGGAAGTCCCATTTCCTTAGACTCTGTTCGTGTTTTGGCACCGCTCATGCCCTCTAAGATTGTTGGTGTAGGATCGAATTACAAGAAGCACATTGAAGAGATGGGGAGACCAACGCCGACAGTGCCAAAGATTTTTCTAAAGCCGAACACCAGCATTGTGGGACCTGGAGACGCCATTCAGATTCCCCCAAATACGACAAGGGTGGATCATGAAGTTGAATTGGCCCTCGTGATTGGATGTACGACCCATTGCGTATCTGAAGAAGAAGCCATGGACAAGGTGTTGGGGGTGACCATTGTCAACGACGTAACCGCGCGAGACTTTCAACGTCAAGATGGTGTCTTTACACGTGGAAAAGGATTCAACACCTTTTGCCCGATGGGACCTTGGATACAACTTGGCACACCAGAAGAATTGAGGCGCTCCCGAGAATTGAAATGCTGGGTCAACGGCGATTTGCGTCAGTCTTCCAATACCGCAGATATGCTGTTTAATCCATCACAGTTGGTGTCCTTCATTTCACAAGTGATGACCTTGCACCCTGGTGATGTGATTGCAACGGGTACACCATCCGGTGTTGGACCACTCACGGATGGAGACGTTGTCTTGATGGAATTAGAGGGGGTTGGCCATCTGAGAAATCCAGTTGTCAACAGAGAGGACCGATGCAAAGTTTCATAATTCCCATTGTTGCTCTCTCAGTACCAGCACTGTGTTTGAGTCTTTTTCGAAAAACGTGGTGGTGGCCGTTGTTGTGTTGGCTAGTAGGAACGGTAGCCGGTGTCGTAATGGGCTGGCTTTCCGTAGAAGATACTTGGGTTTTGCCATTGGAAACGCATCTTCTCACCGATGGTGGTTCCATTGTGGTGTTCTTGATTTGGTCTGCTTTGGTTGGAGAGGGTTTGCGCTGGACACCCAAGTCGAATCGAGACGCGCTTTTACTGGGCGCCTCTGTTGGAGCATTTGCTGCGACTTGGTCATTACAACGAGAAGAAGAGACTGTAGACAAACACACGTTGTGGTTGGCGTTTGCTGGTTCTTTAATTCATCCTGGAACATTGTTGGGTGGGGTATATTTTCTATTGTCGTCAGTTATTTGGGTGGTATTGCCGTTGTGTGCGGTGGTTATGGTGTTGTTGAGTGAAAGAAAGACAGACAATCAAGAGCGTGAGGTGCCCAAGCGGCTGCCATTTGCGGGTGTGATTCTTTTGGTGAGTGCAGTTGTTCCACAGTGGGCGGTACCATTGTTGGTGGGGACCTCACTCGTATGGTGTGGCTTGTGTGCGCGCAATTTTCCATGGAAAAGAATCTTGTGGATTGTTGGGGTGCTGTTGTCGGTGAACTTGGCCGTTGCCGGTGGACTTGCAGAAGCCGCTGCTTGGGGACTTGAAGAGTTGCCAATGGAGTTTCACCGTCTGTTGCCCGTGGGCATCTTGATATCGACGACTTTGTTGAGCATGGTGATCGGTGTGGTACCGATGGCAATGTTCGGCGTTGCACTGTTCGAACGGACCATGGACTTACCGGCCATCGGATTGTCCAAAGACCCGCTTTTGGTGGCGTATGGACTTGGGCTTGTGTTGGGGAATGTATACCCTTGGGTTTTCAATGGTGTTTGGATTGAGCATTGTCGGGGCAAGTGGGGTTCTTGGATGGCAATCACCGCTTTGACTGGGTTGGTTGTGGCGATTGTGCTATAACCAAGCCAAATCTTATTGTTCGGAAAGAGTATGAAAAAGCCTTCATTGCTTAGTGCCTTGACCAGCATTGGCGTACTGTCTACTGCCTTAGCCTTTGCCCCTCGTGCCCATTGGTCTTCAGGAGGTGTTGTTGCAGCCGACCATCCGTTGGCTTCTGCTGCCGGTGCTGAAATATTGGAGAAAGGAGGCAATGCCGTTGATGCCACCATTGCGGCAGTGCTGTCGGCTGGGGTGGTTCAAATTGCGGGTTCTGGTCTGGGGGGCGGTGGTTTTGCCATTGTGTATGATCCCGAAGAATCCAAAGGTGTGAGCGTATTGGATTTTCGCGAGCGGGCACCTCAGGCATCCCATCGAGACATGTATGTTGAAACAACGACAGAAAATGCTTCACGATACGGAGGGCTTGCCGTCGCAGTACCCAACGAAGCCAATGGGTTGCTCGAGTTGCATCGACAAAAAGGGTCGCTGCCTTTAAAGCAAATTGCCAAGCCAGCTATTCGGTTGAGCCAACAGGGATTTCAAATCGGGCACCATTTACTTCATGCCTTTGGGAAATTGGGGGATGCGACAGCACAAAATCAAATGGCACTGGCATTGTGGGGCATCGATAAACCGTCTCCAGGAGAAGTCATTCGACATCCAAGGTTGGGCAAAACCATTCGTGCTTGGGCCCATTCCAATGGGGAAAGTTTCAAAAGTGGGTGGGTGGCCAAGGACATTGTCAACAGCATTCAAGAGGCTGGAGGGATTGTCACCGCTGAAGACATGGCCAATATACAACCTGTGGTTCGCGAACACCTAGAAGGCAAGTATCGTGGCTGGACTGTGCTGACGATGCCGCCTCCATCTTCCGGAGGCTTGGTCATCTTGCAAGCCTTACAGGTGTTGGAAGGGTTCGACCTGACTTCAATGGGGCACAACTCTTCTGAATTATTGCATCTGTATGCGGAGACTTTTCAGCATGCCTTTGCCGACCGCGCCAATTATATGGGGGACCCAGATCGTGTGGATGTACCAATCGAGTCATTGTTGAAACCTGCACGAATTGAGGAAATCCAAACCTCTTTCATCCCTGAACAGACGCAAGAACGATCTTTTTATGGAACATCTGTAGACATTGGTCGAGATGCCGGCACACAGCATGTTTCAGTTGTAGACGCCAATGGACTGTCTGTCTCCTTGACGACCACCATCAACACTGAGTTTGGTTCTCGTGTTGTTGGGACCAAGAGTGGTGTGTTGTTGAACAATGAAATGGACGACTTTGTTGCCGAGCCGGGAAAAGCCAACTATTACGGACTGATTGGCTCAGAGGCAAACTCGGTGGCACCGGGGGCGGTTCC